>JAWRIT010000001.1:0-17962 GCA_040268355.1 Atopobiaceae bacterium
GGACGTCCCGGAGTATCTCCGTCCCCCATCCTGCTGTTTTTCCGACCGCTACTCCGCCAGTCGCGGAATTTCACCGCAAAAGTCCGATCTCTAGCCACGGGGCACGCGGAACCGGGCTCGCGCCGGCGCGCGACGACCCGACGCGCGCTGGCGCACTGGCTCAGGACCGAGTTCGTGTGCAATCCCGACGGCCTCCACCCTTGCCTCCATGCGGGCGTGACGCAGAAGACACACAGGAAGAGGCACTTGTGTGTCAGAGCGCTGCTTGTGGGCAGATCCGATCGGCTGACGCGCCAAATCGCGGTGAAAGCATCCGCATTCGCCCACAAGCGTTCCCGCCTCGCATCCGTCCACAAGTGACGCCGCTGACTGGTCACATGGCGCAGGCTCTTCCGACCGCAGCACGTTAGCTTGGAATCGTTTCCAACGCGCTGGACGGGTTTCTAATTCCAGGCCGTACACCAGGGCTTTTGTGAGGGCTTCCTATACTTGGGCCACATCCTGCCTGTGGTCACAGGCAGTGCGTGAATCGCTCGGCCCAAAATCAGCTCAGGAAAGGGGTGCGTCATGGAACAGACCGACAAGATCGACCTCTCGGGAGTCCTCAAGCGCTTCTCGGGCGCGATGATCCAGCCAACGCTCTTCTTGGCAGTGGGAGGCATCGTGCTCGCGGTCAGCGTGCTGCTCAAAATGGAGGGGATGCCGTCCGCCCTTGTTGCGCTCGGCACCTTCGTCTACACCGTCCTCATGAACGGCGTCATCAGCAACCTTCCCGTCATCTTCTGCGTCGGTCTCACCGTGAGCCTCGCGAAGAAGAAAAAGGCGGATGCCGCCGTCATCGCCATCTGCTCGTTCCTCGTGTTCCTGCAGGCCAATCACGCGTGGCTCGCAAGCACAGGCATGTTGTTGGACCTCGAACCCGACGCGCTCTGGGGTACGGGGCAGAACATGGTGCTGGGTGTCCAAGTCGATGACACGGGCGTCTTTGCTGGCATCGTGCTCGCCTGCCTGAATGGCTGGATCATCAACAAATACTCAAACGTCCAATTCCCCGACGTCGTGCACATCTATGGCGGCACCCGCTTTGCCTATGCGCTCTGCCTGGTTGCGGCTTGCCTTTTCGGCATCGCCCTCGTGCATGTGTGGCCCGTCATCAACGCCGGCATCAACAGTCTCCAGGGCACGATGAGTGCCTCCGGTTCCTTTGGCGTCTTCCTGTACGGCTTCCTCAACCGCATCCTCATCCCCGTTGGCCTGCACCACCTCATCTACATGCCCTTCCTGTATTCGGCCGTGGGCGGGTCGGTCGCGATTGCCGGTCAGGTCTACGAGGGTGCCTACCCCATCTTCATGGCCGAGATGGGCAACGCCGCATCCTTGACGGCCATGGACGAGTCGGTTCGCTTCATGATGCTCGGCCTCGGCAAGATCTTTGGTACGACCGGCGCCGTGCTCGCCTTCATCAGCACGGCGAAGCCCGAGTACCGCAAGCAGGTTATCTCCATGCTCGTTCCCGCCGCGCTCGTTGCCGCCCTCGCGGGCATCACCGAGCCCTTCGAGTTCATGTACCTCTTCGCCTCGCCGCTGCTGTTCTTTGCCCACTCCGTGCTTGATGGCATCTTCCAGGTCATCCTGCATCTGAGCGGCTTCCGCGTGATGCTGACCGGCCTCATCGAGACGATCCCCGGCTTCATCGTGCTGCCAGCCTCGCTCACGCGGTGGTACCTCAGCATTCCCATCGGCATCCTTGGGATCGGCACCTGGTTCGTCGTGTTCCGCACGCTCATCCTCAAGCTTGACCTCAAGACCCCTGGTCGCGAGGACTATGACGCCCTGGACGGTGCGGATACGCCTGCCGTCGCCCCAAAGGCCAAGGGCGTGGCCGCGCTTGGTGACGTCACCGACCTCATCGAGGGCATGGGTGGCTCGGACAACATCGTCTCGGTGCTCAACTGCATGACACGCCTGCGCGTCGACCTCAAGGACATGTCGCTCGTGGACGAGGGGCGCATCAACCGCTTCAAGAACTCGGGTATCGTCAAGGGCAAGAACAATGTGCAGATCATCATTGGCATGAGGGTGCAGGAGGCCTGCGACGCAATCGAGGTCAAGCTCGGGCGCTCGTCCTCATAACCGGGAAACGCCACCGTCTTTCGCACACGACCGTCCATCTACGAAGGAGAATTCCCATGACAGAGATCGTCCCAACCATCGCGTGCACTCCTGACAAGAAGTTCCGCATCACCATCGTGGGGGGCGCATCGCGCTACACCCCCGGCATCCTCCAGATGCTTGTGGCCCAGAAGGATCGCTTTCCACTCGCGTCCATCTGCCTCTATGACAACGAGGACGTGCGGCAGGTCAAGATGGGTCAGTATGCCCGCATCCTCATGCGCGACTACTATCCTGAGGTCGAGGTGACCGACACCACCGATCCTGCGGTCGCTTTCGACAACATCGACTTCGCCTTCATGCAGATTCGTGCGGGACGTCAGGAGGGTCGGCGCACCGACGAGCACATTGCCCTCAAGCACGGCTGCATCGGCCAGGAGACCTGTGGCGCCGGCGGCTTCGCCTACGGCATGCGCTCGGTGGTGGCCGTCTGTGACATCATCCGTGACGTGCGCAAGTATTCCCCCCAAGCATGGGTCCTCAACTACTCGAACCCCGCCGCCATCGTCGCCGAGGCGACCAAGCGCGTCTTCCCGGGGGACTTCCGCATCATCAACATCTGCGACATGCCGGTCGGCATCATGAACCAGTACGCCGACGCCCTCGGCGTGCCGCGCGACTCCATCGAGCCACGCTACTTCGGCCTCAACCACTTTGGCTGGTTCACCAAGATCCTCGACAAGAAGACCGGTGTCGACTACCTGCCCAAGTTGCGAGAGCTCTTCTCGGCCCCCTTGCCTGAGGACGCCTTCCCGGGGATGGATCCCAGCTGGCGCGAGACCTTTGCCTTCATGCGCAAGCTGGTCCGTGAGTGCAGCGAGGGCATGTTGCCCAACACCTACCTGCAGTATTACCTCTATCCCAGACACCTGCTCGCGGGCGAGGACCCCAACTGGACGCGTGCCGACCAGGTCATGGCCGGACACGAGAAGCAGGTGTACGAGATGATCGACCAGGTCATCGCTGCCGGACGCATGGAGGGCACCGAGTTCGCGCTCACGCGCGAGAGCCTCAAGGACGACGACCACGCCACCTACATCGCCGACCTTGCCAATGCCATCTCACACAACACCCATGACGTGTTCTTGGTCATGACCGAGAACGACGGCATCATCTCCAACCTGACCCCGAACATGATGGTCGAGGTGCCCTGCATGATGGGTGCCAACGGCCCTGAGCCGCTGAACGTCGGCGAGATTCCGACGTTCCAGAAGGGACTTCTCGAGAACCAGTATGCCTACGAGAAGCTCACGGTCGACGCATGCCTCGAGCACTCCTACCGCAAGGCTCTGGACGCCCTGACGCTCAACCGTTTGGTGAACGACACCGACACCGCGCGGGCGCTGCTCGACGACTATATCGAGGCGTACGGCGACCAGTTCCCCGAACTGCGGTAGCAACGCCTTGTGAGCGCCGGGCGGGCAGTCGTCGTCCGCCCGGCGTATCAGTGGCATGGACGTCATGGGTGCCGTGGGCGCCGTGGAGACGGGTGGCCACGGCACCGTGTCCGGTGGCATGGGCGACGTCCGTGTCGTAGAGTAGGAAGCCATCCACGCTCGTCATGGCGCACGGCGCCCGCCGGGCTGGCACCGCCTGTTCCTTGTCAGGCAGACCTCCATGAAAGCGAACGCTCATGTCGCAGTTCACGCAGGCAGAAAAGGCGGTCGTCGATAGGCTCGCCAGCCATGTCGCGACGCAGAACGTGGTTTCGCTCACGCAGCTCGCGGATGAGTGCCACGTGTCCAAGAGCACCGTGGTGAAGGCCCTCAAGAAGCTCGGCTATAACGGGTATGACGAGTTCGCCTGCACCTTCAGGATCAGGTCGCACCACGGCAAGGGCGGGCTGGTTCCCCAGGTCCTGGTCGTGGGTGACCAAGACCAGCATGTGGAAGCGGTCGTCAGGCTGCTGACCGACAACGCCGAGAAGAAGAACGTCGTGTTCGCGAGCGGGGAGGACACGGCCTCGCTCATCGCCAGCTACCTCTCGCGCAAGCTTGCCTTCTTTGACATCTTCATGCCGGTCACCTACGACCTGGAGATGGTCGACAATCCGAGGCTGGAGCGGGGCTTTGCACTCTTCATTCTCCATGCGGGCATCCTGCAGCGCAGAAGCACCCGCGATACCCACCGCCATGCGGGCGAGCAGCTCATGCGGCGCGCCAGGGAGCGGGGCTTCACCATCATGACGGTCGCCGACCAGGACTTTGAGGGCCTTCCGCTCATCCCCGACCTGGACCTTCGCATACCGACCAACGACACGGTCGATCTCGATCTCTTTGCGTCGAGGGTCATCAGCCTGTTCGAGTGTTCCTTGAGTCGCTATGCGTTCATGACGCTCGGCAGGAACGGGGACGCGTGATGGCGCAGCTGACGCCCAAAGAGCAACGTGCCCTCCGCGCGCTCAAGACCGCCGTCCGTCGAGGCGACGACGTGAACGCCGAGGCGATTGCCGCTGCCGCCTCGGTCTCGCGGTCGCTCGTCTACGGCCTCAGCGCACGGATGGGATACCCCAGCTGGAGAGATCTCGTCACACAGCTACGATACGAGAGCTCGACGGTTGGGCAGACGCACGTCACACGGGGCAGGACCAGAAAGATCTGCGACGAGATAGCCCGACACGCTGATGGCGCCATCCTCGTGCGGGCCATTGGCGACGCGTCCATCTGCGAACCCTACCTCATCCGGAGGCTGGGAGCGAAGGGATACCGCGCAGTTGCCTACGATGCCGCCACCATGCGGGCGTTCTCCGAGGACGGTGGTGGTCTGGTCATACTCATCAACGAGTCTGGGCTCGCCCTGTTCCAGGAGTGCGCGGAGGCGATGCGCGAAGGATACGAGACGGTGGTCATCACCAGCATGCTCGAGTCGCCGGTGGCACTCATGGCCAACGTCGCCATCGCGCTCGAGAACAACAAGAGCACCCTTGCCGAGTATGAGCCCAACTACTTCACGGCGGCCGTTCTCACGATGATCGAGCTCGTCTGCTCGAAGCTCCCGGCCCTGACGGGTGGCGTGCTCGGATGACAACATCTCCGCTGTCCGCCTCGCTGTCGACACACAGGACACACAGGAAGAGGCACCTATGTGTCACGGCGACCGTTGCTTGTGGGCAATAACGGACGTTTGGCGCGCCAAATCACCGCAGAAACGTCCGCATTCGCCCACAAGCAGCGCTGCCGTTTCCGTTTTCGCCCGCAAGCAGCACTCCTGCCGCGCCTCCGTCGAGCTCGTCGATCGCACTGTCGCAGGATCGCGCCCCGACCGTGTTATCGTATCGAGCGTCGATCGTCCGACCGTGCAACCGAAGGAGATGCCGCCGTGCTGTCCTTTGTCAATGACTACTCAGAGGGTGCCCATCCCGCAATCCTCGAGGCACTCGTGCGTACCAACCAGCAGCAGGAGCCCGGATACGGCGAGGACGCCTTCTGTGCCTCGGCGCGCGAGAAGATCCGAACGGCATGTGCGGATCCCACCGCCGACGTCTTCTTCCTTTCGGGTGGCACGCAGACCAACCAGGTGGTCATCGACACGATGCTTGCCTCCTACGAGGGGGTCATCGCCTGCGAGACGGGGCATGTGAGCGTGCACGAGGCGGGCGCCATCGAGTTCACCGGACACAAGGTGCTCACGCTGCCTCAGCATGAGGGCAAGCTTCACGCCGACGAGCTGGACGCATACGTCTCCGCGTTCTTCGCCGACGCGAACTACGAGCACATGGTCTTCCCCGGCATGGTGTACGTGTCGCACCCCACCGAATACGGGACGCTCTACTCCCTGGACGAGCTGACGGCCATTCGCGAGGTGTGCTCGCGCCATGGCCTGCCGCTCTTCCTTGACGGCGCCCGGCTGGGCTACGGCCTGGTCACGCCGGGGACCGACGTGACCCTTCCCGACGTGGCGCGTCTCTGCGACGTGTTCTACATCGGCGGCACCAAGGTGGGAGCGCTTCTCGGCGAGGCGGTCGTGTTCCCCCGCGCCGGCATGCCAAAGCACTTCCTGACCATGGTCAAGCAGCATGGAGCGCTGCTCGCCAAGGGACGTCTGCTGGGGGTCCAGTTCGACACGCTGTTCACCGACGACCTCTACACGAGCATCGCCACGAACGCCATCGCATGCGCGGACGTGCTGCGCGAGGCCCTGCGCGAGCGCGGGTATCGGTTCCTGGTCGACTCGCCCACCAATCAGCTGCTTGTGATCCTGGACAACGAGCGGCTTGCGCAGCTTGAGCGACAAGTGGCCGTGAGCTTCTGGAAGCAGGTCGACGACACGCATACGGCGGTGCGCTTTGCGACGAGCTGGGCGACACGGATGGAGGACGTGGAGGCGCTCGTGGCGCTGCTGTAGGTGGGGCTCGCCGTGGGGCCGACCTCTGCGGACAGCCTCTGCGGTCGGCCCTCCATGTCCCAAGGTCGCGCGCGCCCCAGCTGATGCGCGAGAGGCTCATCTAGTGGGGGTTTGTCGAGGAGCCCCGCGACCATATACCATGGAGACACCTGCATGTGACGAGACCTTTGGCGGTGCACCATGGCAAATCAGAATCCGTACCTGGATGAGCAGCCCACCAGACAGCGCGGGAAACACTTCGCCCAGCCGGTCGAACCCGAGCCCGTCGAGCCCCCTCGGCCTCGGCGCTCGCGTGCCCCGCTCGTCGTCCTGGTGCTGCTGGCGCTCGCCTGCGGCGGCTACTTTGGCGCACGCGCGCTGGGCGTCGAGCTCCCTGGTCTGCCGGACCCCTCTGGCATCCTCTCGCGCCTTGGCATTGGTGAGCGGACCGTCGCCATCACGCTCAATGGCGAGGAGGTGCGCGTTGCCGAGAACAGCACCGTGCAGGCTGTGTTTGACTCAGAGCAGCCTGCCGTGCAGGCGGGCGACCTGCTCTCCGTGGGCGGCTCCACGATCGAGGCCGGTGGTGGGGAGCGCTTTGCGGTGACGCTCGACGGGACTGCGGTGAGCGTCGCAGACGCCGCCTCGGCGGTCGTTCGTGAGGGATCGTCGCTCACCTTCTCCGATGGCGCTGACATCACCGAGGACTACACGAGCGAGGTCACCGTTACCAGCCAGCCCAAGCTGGTCCGGCAGGTCAAGGAGGGCACCGCCGAAGCGGGATACATGGTGCAGCAGGGCGTCATCCAGTACGTGTACCAGTGGGGCAAGCAGGGCACCACGGAGGTTCGCACGGGCACGGTCTCGGGCGAGGTCGTTGACGGCGAGGTCGTGGAGGGCCAGGACTGCATCATCATGTGCCAGGACGTCCACCCCGACAACGACGAGAAGCTCGTGGCGCTGACCTTTGACGACGGCCCCAGCACCTACACCCAGCCATGCCTCGACATCCTCGACCGGTACGGCATCAAGGCCACCTTCAACCTCATTGGCGAGCAGGTCGAGGACGGCGCCGACGTGGTGCGGGCGAACTGCGTCTCTGGCAACCAGATCGCCGGGCACACCTGGAGCCACCCCGATCTCACGACCCTTGCCGAAGACGAGACGCACAGGCAGCTCAACGACACGTTCGACGTGATCAAGCGGGTGGGCGACTATGACACGAGCACGATCCGCGCGCCGTATGGCAACATCGACATCGACGTGTGGCTGCGCTCCGCCGGGCGGCTGACCCTCTCGGTCTATTGGACGCATGACTCCGAGGACTGGAAGGTCCCCGGCGTCGACACGATCGTGGCCAACTGCACCACCACCATGGCGCCCGGCAGCGTGATCCTCATGCACGATGGCGGCGGCGATCGTGACCAGAACCTCGAGGCGCTGCCCCGCATCATCGAGGCCTGGCAGAACGCCGGCTACACCTTCGTGACGGTGGAGGAGCTGCTGGCCTCCGACAGCTCCATTCCCGAGGAGTGCACCAAGAACTACCGCCCGATGCCCGAGGACGCCACCTGGCCCACCGAGAAGGCGGAACCAGCCGAGGGGTCGGACGCGACCAACGTGGGGTAGGCGGAGCGGCATCCGTACCGACTTCGGCGTCATGCGAGCGATTTACTACCCCATTTCGCTTTAAAATGGGGTAGTAAATCCTAAAGAGAGGGAGTGCGCCGATGCACGTGTTCGACTATCGCTTCCTTGCAGACGCCATTCCAGCCGAGCTTGCGGCTGCGTCGAACGTGATCTATGACCTTCGCGCGCGCAATGACCTACGCATGCACGGGGACGAGAAGCTCTTCGAAAGCCTTCGCAGCGCCGCTATCGTCGAGTCGGTGAGGGGAAGCAATGCCATCGAGGGCATTGTGACCACTCGTGCGCGCCTGGAGGGGCTCGTTCGAGGAGATGCTGCCCCCGTCAACCACGGAGAACAGGAGATCTTAGGCTACAAAAACGCCTTGCAGGAGATCTACGACCCCGAGTTCTCCGCCGATCTCTCTGAGGACTACGTGCGCCACCTTCACACCCTCCTCTTGCAGGCCACTTCAGACCAAGCAGGGCGCTACAAGGACACAGACAACTGGATACAGGAGCGCGACTCGAAGGGACGCATATCCGTCCGATTTGTGCCGGTGCCCGCACGCGAGGTTTGCGATGCGATGGGGCAGCTCATAATGGCCTACCGCGAGGCCGTGCAGGACTCCCGCGTGAACACGCTTGCGCTCGTGGCCTGCGTCACCGTGGACTTCCTGTGCATCCATCCCTTCATGGATGGTAACGGTCGCGTCTCGCGGCTCCTCACCACCATGCTGCTGCAGCGGCACGGATTTGACATTGGGCGGCTGGTTTCTATTGAGGGCATGATTGACGAGCATAAGGCAGGGTATTATGACGCCTTGGGCGCGTCCTCGAGGGGCTGGCACGAGAACGAGAGTGATTACCTGCCCTTCATTACCTACCTGCTGCAAATTCTCTATGCCTGCTATAAGGAGCTCGATAGGCGTTTCGTCGAGGAGAGCATGACCCGAGTTCCCAAGTCGAAGCGTGTCGAAGAGATGCTCATGGACTCCTATGTTCCCATATCAAAATCTGAGCTTTGTCAGCGTCTGCCCGAAGTGAGCGTCAAAACGGTAGAGCGAGTGCTGGGCAGGCTCGTGAAGGAAGGTCGAATCGAGAAGATCGGGACCTATCGTGACGCTCGATACCGGCGACGCGAGCAAGGGGATGAGACTGACGAGTGAGATCACGCGCCCCTAACCAATGCGCTCCGTCTTGTAGATGAAGCGCACGGAGCTCGTTTGGCCGTCGTCTCCGCTCTCTGAGCCGAAGCGGTCGTACTCCTTGGCGGCGTCACGCAGCGCGTCCATGCGATCCCTCAGGTCATCGATGTCATCGGAAAGACCGTTCAGCTCATCGACGAGCGTGGAGATCCCCTCGTCGTTGAAGGTCGAAAGGCCGTCGGTGAGCTGACGGGAACCCTCGGCTGTGGCCGCGAGCGCGCCGGTGAGCTGGTCCGCGCCCTCGCCGAGCGCCCCAACGCCCCGCACGATCTGGGGCGCCGTCGCGTCAAGCTCCGCAAGCGCCTCGGCAAGCTCCCGAGCTCCCTTGACGGCCTCAGGGAGCTGCGTGGAGAGACCCGAGAGTCCGTAGCTCAGCGCGCCCGCCGTCTGCCCGAGCTTCGTGATGGCGGTGCCTGCGGAGGTGAGGTTGCCGCTCGTCCCGGCAAGGGACGATCCCGCCTCGCCGAGCGCCGCAAGGGCGTCGTCAGAGCTGGACACGGCGGTGTCGAGGTTGCCCGAGGTCTTCTCCAGCACGTCCGCGCTCTGTCCGAGCTGCTGGGCGCGTTCGTCGAGGGCCGCAAGCGGACCGCTGAGGTCGACATCGACCGAGGCACCCACGTCGCCCAGACTGGACTGCGCCGCGTCCATGCTGCCCGAGGCGGAGCCCACCGAGCCCTCGGCGCCATCGATGGTCGCCTGTGCTGACTCGATGAGGGCGAGCTGCTCGTCAGAGATTCCCTCGATGTCCCTGAGCGCGCTGAGGTCGATGCCGGCCAGCTCCGCGGCGGCGGAGTCGAGCGCCCCGCGCGCGTCCGTGAGATGGCCCGCGACCGCATCGGTGCCGGAGACGGTCGCCGAGGATGCCGCAAGCAGCTCCTGGGCCTCTGCGATGGCATCCCGCGCACCGGACGCCGCCGCGTATGCGGTACCGGTGGCGTTCTGTGCGCCGGCCAGGTCAAGCGCACCGACGGCCGCCTTGAGCGCAGCGACGCTCTGGGCCGCCGTCTTCACCTTTCCGCCTGCCGCACCGACCGCCTCGCCCACGTCGCCCAGCTCGGCTCCTGCCGACTGTGCCAGCTTAGGCAGCGCCTCAGCACTCTTCGCCAGCTGGTCGGCCGCCTCGCTCGCCGTCGTAAGGCCCTTCTCGAGTTGACGCGCGCCACGCGACATCGCTGAGGTGCCCGCGGGCAGCAGTTCCAGCCGCCGCCTCAGCTCGCCGATGCCGCCCGACAGCTGGGCGCTGCCGCCTGAGAGCGCCTCCAGCGTCTCGCTGAGGGTGCCTGATCCTGCGACCAGCTGGTCCATGGCCTCCCTGAGCTTGTCGGTACCTTCGATGTCGCCAACATCGAGCGCGGAGGTGTCGAGGTCGTTCAGCAGCTCGGGCGTCACGATGGTGTAGATGGGGTCGAGCTCGAGGTCGTTCACGTCGGCGGCGATCTCCACGTGTTCGGGGATGTCCAGGTCGATCTCGTCAGGATCGAGGTCAAGGCTCTCGGCGAGGCCGGGAGCTGCCAGACCGATCACGGCGATGCCACCCTTGTCCTCGATGACCCTGCCATTGGTGACCTCGACGTTCGAGAAGACCTCGGAGTCCAGAACGGTTGTCGTCAAGCAGACGAAGGGCGTGAAGATGCGCCGCTCAGTCCCGCTGATCGTGCGCAGCGATGACACGGTGTTCTCGTAGTCGAGGCGGATGATCAGGTGTCCGCTCGCACCGGCGAGCTCTGTCGGCTCCACTTCCTCGCCATCGAGCGTGTAGGTAGTCGTGATGATGATGGGAGGCTGCTGGTCCGTCTCCGTCTCGACGGTCTCGTCCTCGCCGGCGATCTGCTCCTCGACGGTGACCTCACGGATTGACCCCGTAGGATCGGTCTGCACGTGCACCGTCTCGTTGCGCTCAGGTGTCGCTTCCGCCGCACGGGCGGTTGCAGGGACAAGTGGTATGCAGGCGAGCATGGCCGAGGCAAGCACGCTGCCGACACGCGGCCAGCTGGGACGAAAGGCGAACATGTGCGCTCCTCACGCAGCCAGGGAGTCGATAGGTAGTAGGTTACCACAACTAACTTGATGAACACCGAGGTCAGCGCTGTTCTCACGTTCGGCAGGCCGCATCCCCCGCTTGCGGATGGCACGGGTCCGCGCCGCGAGCGGCCATCGGTGTGACCCGATCATGTCGGGCACTCATGGCATGATAGGGCGGTACGTCATCCGTCGCACAGAACCGAGGCCCCATGCACGCAACCTTTTTTGCCATCGTCTCGCGCATGAAGTTCATCGATCGCTGGGCGCTCATGCGCTCGAATCGCCCCGAGAACCTGAGCGAGCACTCGCTCGAGGTCGCCTTGATCGCGCACGCGCTGGCCGTGATCGGCAACGTGCGCTACGGACGCTCGCTCGATGCGGGCAAGGCCGCCCTCGTTGCCCTGTACCACGACGCCTCGGAGATCATCACCGGCGACATGCCCACGCCCGTCAAGTACCACGACAGCCAGCTGCGCGACGCCTACAAGGAGGTCGAGCGCGAGGCCGAGGAGCGTCTGCTCGCCAAGCTCCCCGACGACTTGCGGCCCGCGTTCGCCGAGCTGTTCTCGTCTCCCGACGCCGAGGACGACGCCTACCTGCGAGCTCTGGTCAAGGCGGCCGACAAGCTGAGCGCGCTCATCAAGTGCATCGACGAGGCGCAGGCGGGCAATGCCGAGTTTCGTACGGCAGAGGCCGCCACGCGAGCCCGTGTGGCGGAGCTGGCCGACGAGCTTCCCGAGGTGGCCGACTTCCTGGACGAGTTCATGCCTCCCTATGGCAGCACGCTCGACGAGCTGCTGTGAGGACACACGCCTGAGGCACACATCGATGATGAGGAACAAGAAGGAAAGGAAGCAGCACCCATGGCTCTCGGCATTCGACGCGTGATTGAGCGGTTTCGTTCGGGTCGCACCTCCCATGATCTGGTGCCGCTCACGACGGCGTGGGGAGACGCGCTGGGGGAGCATGACATCGAGCGGGCGCATCCTCGTCCGCTGCATGCGCGCGCATCGTGGTGGTCGCTCGACGGCTGGTGGGAGTACGCCTTTGTCGCGGCGCCCGACGCGACCACATCATGGCGCGCCGCGACGCCGCCCGAGGCCTACGACGGAACGATCCGCGTGCCCTTCTCCCCAGAGGCGTCGCTCTCTGGTGTGGGCAGACAACTCACGCCCACCGAGCTGCTGTGGTATCGCCGCAGCTTCGCCTGTCCCACCCTGCCGGAGCGCGGCTGTTGCGTCCTGCACTTCGATGGGGTCGACTTCGCCTGCGCGCTCTACGTGAACGGCAGCAAGGCATGCGAGCACGAGGGCGCCTACCTGCCCTTTGAGGTCGACGTCACGCACCTGCTCACGGAAGGGGACAACGAGCTCGTGCTCTGTGTGTTCGACCCCAGCGAGATGGGGACGCAGCTGCGCGGCGCACAGCGGCTCGAGCGCGGAGCCGGGCACACGGCTCAGTCGGGCATCTGGCAGTCGGTCTGGCTGGAGGTGGTTCCCCGCACGCACGTGGAGGACCTCATGATCGAGCCCGACCTGGAGACCGGCAAGGTGACGGTGTCGGTGCGGGCGTCCGGCATCGCGATGCTCACGGCCGAGGTGCTCGACGGCGAGCAGGAGGTGGCGTCGGGCATACAGTCGCGGCGCGTCGGCGGGCGCATGACCCTGGAGCTCGTGGTGCCCGAGTGGCGGCTGTGGACGCCCGAGGACCCGGTTCTCTATGACGTGCGCGTGAGCTATGGCGAGGACGAGCTCATGAGCTACTTCGCCTTCCGGTCGGTGGGCATCGAGCGGGACGCGCAGGGCGTGGCACGCTTCTGCCTGAACCATGAGCCGTACTTCCTGCGGGGCGTGCTCGACCAGGGTATGTGGCCCGACGGGCTGCTCACCCCTCCCTCCACTGACGCGATGGCGGCTGACCTGCGCTCGCTCCGGCAAGCGGGCTTCTCGCTGATGCGCAAGCATCGCACGGTGGAGTCCGAACGCTTCTACGCACTTTGCGACCGAATGGGCGTGCTCGTGTTGCAGGACATGCCAAGCGGCGGCGACCTGCCCTCGAAGAGCTGGTCGCAGGGTCTGCCGATGTTGCACCAGAAGGCATGGCGCATCCAGCGCGACGACACCGAGAAGGGCCGCGCGCGGCTGGGATCCTCTGACGAGGCGTACCGGCATGAGTGGCAGCAGACCTGCGAGGATGTGGTCACCAGGCTCGGCAGGCACCCGTGCGTCATAGGATGGGTGCTGTTCAGCGAGTCGTGGGGGCAGTTCGACGCGGGAGCGATGACGCAGATGGTCTGGGACCTCGATCCCACGCGCCCGGTCGTCTCCGCGAGCGGTTGGTACGACCAGGGGACGGGCGACATCCACGCCGTGCACGGCTCCCTGCGGGACCTACACCGGCCCGACGACCCGTTCTCGGGGAAGGGCCGGCATGGCACGCGCGCGCAGATGGTGACGGAAAGCACTGGTCCCGCGTGGTCGGTCGAGGGACACTGCTCGCTGCCCCAGGCACATGAGCGCGAGGCGTTCGAGTCGGCACAAGCGTGGCGTGCGGAGGTCGACGAGCTGCTGTCCGCTGGGGACGCGCTCGAGGCCGAGGGGCTGTCTGGCTTCGTGTACGGTCAGCTCACGGATGTGGAGGGGCAGACCTGTGGTCTCATCACCTACGACCGGCGGGTGAACAAGCTGGAGCAATAGGGGCGGCTGCTCGCCTCGGTGCCTGCGTGCGCAGGCTCGTGCTAGGGGCGATGGTTCGTGCTGGGGCGCCGACTCGCGCCTGTC
This sequence comes from Atopobiaceae bacterium, assembly GCA_040268355.1. GTDB lineage: Bacteria > Actinomycetota > Coriobacteriia > Coriobacteriales > Atopobiaceae > UBA1367. The sequence continues at coordinate 14,132 of JAWRIT010000001.1, forward strand.
GTGCCGGCTTTGGGTCCGATGTCGAGGAGACGTCCCCTGTCTGCGCTTACCCCCGCCTCCAAGCCACTCAGAGGACATATGGTATCGTCTTCCAGTACCGCATCACATCCTCAGAAAGCGCAGGTACTCCCCAATGGCAGAGTTCGTGTATCAGCTGCACCGCGCCCGCAAGGCGGTGGGTGACAAGGTCATTCTCGACGACGTGACCGTGGGCGTCTATCCCGGCGCCAAGATCGGCGTCGTCGGCCCCAACGGCATGGGCAAGTCCACGCTGCTCAAGGTGATGGCGGGGCTCGAGGAGGTCTCCAACGGCGAGGCACGCCTCAGCCCTGGCTACAGCGTGGGGCTCCTGCAGCAGGAGCCGCCGCTCGATGAGGACACGACCGTGCGCGGCAACATCGAGCAGGCCTTCTCCGACATCATTGCCAAGGTGGCGCGCTTCAACGCCATCGGCGAGGAGATGGGCGAGCCCGACGCGGACTTCGACGCCCTCATGGCGGAGATGGGCACGCTGCAAGACGAGATCGATGCCGCCGATGGCTGGGACTTGGACAGCCAGCTCTCCCAGGCCATGGATGCCCTGCAGTGTCCCGATCCCGACACGCCGGTCTCGATTCTCTCCGGTGGCGAGCGTCGCCGCGTGGCGCTCTGCCGTTTGCTGCTTGAGGCGCCTGACCTGCTGTTGCTCGACGAGCCAACCAACCATCTCGATGCCGAGTCGGTCCTGTGGCTCGAGCAGTTCCTGCATCGCTACCCCGGTGCGGTCATGGCCGTCACGCACGACCGCTACTTCCTGGACGACGTGGCCGAGTGGATCTGCGAGGTGGACCGCGGCCAGCTCTACCCCTATGAGGGCAACTACTCCACGTACCTCGAGAAGAAGGCCGCCCGTCTCGAGCTACAGAGCCAGCAGGACGCCAAGCGCGCCAAGAAGCTCAAGCGCGAGCTTGCGTGGGTGCGCAGCGGCGCCAAGGCCCGCCAGGCCAAGGGTAAGGCACGTCTGGCCCGCTACGAGCAGATGGTGGCCGAAGCGGCCGCATCTAAGAAGCTCGACTTCTCCGAGATCCAGATTCCCGCAGGTCCGCGCCTGGGTGCCAAGGTCCTCGAGGCCGAGCACCTGAGCAAGGGCTTTGGCGATCGGGTGCTCATCGAGGACCTCTCCTTCTCCCTGCCGCGCAACGGCATCGTGGGCATCATCGGCCCGAACGGCGTGGGCAAGTCGACGCTGCTCAAGGCCATCGTGGGGTTGGAAGGGATCGATGGCGGCACCCTCGAGGTGGGGGAGAGCGTGCAGATCTCCTACGTGGACCAGATGCGCGCGGGCATCGACGCCGACAAGACCCTCTGGGAGGTCGTCTCTGACGGCAACGACTACATCACCGTGGGGGAGACCGAGATCCCGAGCCGCGCCTATGTGGCGAGCTTTGGCTTCAAGGGGCAGGACCAGCAGAAGCGGGCCGGCGTCCTCTCCGGCGGTGAACGCAACCGCCTGAACCTCGCGCTCACGCTCAAGCAGGGCGGAAACCTACTGTTGCTCGACGAGCCGACCAACGACCTGGATGTCGAGACGCTGGAGAGTCTGGAGGACGCGCTCGAGCGCTTCCCTGGCTGCTCGGTGGTGGTGAGCCACGACCGCTGGTTCCTCGACCGCGTGGCCACCCACATCCTAGCCTGGGAGGGTGACGACGAGCATCCTGGCCGCTGGCACTGGTTCGAGGGCAACTTCGAGAGCTACCAGCAGGATCGCGAGCGACGCCTGGGTCCCGAGGCAAGCAAGCCCCACCGGCTGCACCGCAAGCTCACCCGCGACTAGGGATCGGCCTGGATGGTGCCCACCTCGCCGAGCGAGTCTGTGGGGAGGCGTCGTATTGCTTCATAATGGGGATATTGACAACCTCACGTGAAGGGAGCGCGACATGGGCGTATTCAGGGACGACTTCCTCTGGGGCGGGGCCTGTGCGGCAAACCAGTTCGAGGGCGCGTGGGACGTGGACGGCAAAGGCGACAGCGTGATCGACCACTGCTATGGTGGCGTCTTCAACCAGCAGAAGCGTATCACGATCGAGATCGAGCCCGACCGGCTCTATCCCAGCCACGACGCCATCGACTTCTACCATCGCTACGAGGAGGACATCGACCTCTTTGCCGAGATGGGCTTCAACGTGTTTCGCACCTCCATCAACTGGACTCGCATCTATCCGACGGGCCTGGAGGAGGAACCGCTTGAGGCGGGTCTGGCCTTCTACGACCGCGTCTTCGACTACTGCCTGGAGAAGGGCATCCAGCCACTCGTCACGCTCTCCCACTACGAGCTGCCCTATGAGCTGGTGCGCCGCTACAACGGCTGGGCGGGTCGCGAGGTCATCGCCCTCTTCGAGAGGTTCTGCCGCACCGTGTTCGAGCGCTACCAGGACAAGGTGAAGCTCTGGCTCACGTTCAACGAGATCAACTGCGCCACCGCTGAGATGGGCGCCATGTACGGAACGTCAAACCTGCAGGGCTTTGAGGGCGGACGGGACCAACTCTTCGTGGGACCGCAGGTTCGCATGCAGTCGCTGCATCATCAGTTCGTGGCGAGCGCCAAGGTCGTCAAGTACGCCCACGAGCACTATCCCGACTTCAAGATGGGCTGCATGACCGTCTACCTGCAGACCTATCCGGCCACCTGCGACCCGGCCGATCAGCTTGCCAACCAGGCCAACATGCGCAATCGGGTGTTCTACACCACCGACGTGCAGGTGAGGGGCTCCTACGGCTGCTGGTGCCGCCGCTTCTGGGAAGAGAACGACATCGAGATCCAGTGGGAGCCCGGCGACGCGGAGATCCTGCGCGAGGGCACGGTGGACTTCCTCTCGTTCAGCTACTACATGACCAATCTTATCGGCACGCACGACGACCTCGAGGAGACCGAGGGCAACATCATCGGCGGCGGTAAGAACCCCTACCTTGAGGCCAGCGAGTGGGGTTGGCAGATCGACCCGGATGGCCTGCGCTTTGCCTTGAACGAGATGTATGACCGCTACCAGATTCCTGTCATGGTGGTGGAGAACGGCTTGGGCGCCATCGACGAGAAGGAGCCCGACGGCAGCGTGCACGACAGCTACCGCATCGACTACCTGCGCAAGCACCTGAGCGCGATGCGCGAGGCCGTGCGCGATGGCGTGGACCTCATGGGCTACACCTGGTGGGGCCCCATCGATCTGGTGAGCCATGGCACCGGCGAGATGCGCAAGCGCTACGGGTTCATCTATGTGGACAAGTACGATGACGGAACCGGAGACTACAGCCGTTCCAAGAAGGACAGCTTCGAGTACTACAAGAAGGTCATCGCGAGCAACGGTGAGGATCTGAGCTAGGGGCAAAGGCACTGACGAAAGGGGCACGGCATCTTGTCATCCGTCCACTGCGTCCGGGAGGTGCAGTGTGGCAGGCGACGAGGTGCCGTGCTTCTGCCTGCTTGCGGGCGAGCTCACGCAGCGCCGTGAGGCTCGCCACCAATGACGCTCCCGATCCGACCGACGGCATACAGCGGCAGGTTCGTCAGCCAGCTTTCCTCGCGGTAGTCGCTCATAGAGACACGTACGGCGCGGCCGACCTCATACTTGCTGCAAAAGGCCTTGAGACTCTTTGCGCGTAGGTTCTCTTCCGCCTTTACTTCCACCGGATGGATGGTGTCATCGCCTTCGATCACGAAGTCGACCTCGTTGACCGAACGGTCCGCAGACCAATACCATGGCTCTCTGCCAGCGGCAAGCATCTGTTGGCAGACGTACTGCTCTGTCAGGGCACCCTTGAACTCGGTGAACAATCTGTCACCTTCGATTATCGCGC
>JAWRIT010000002.1:0-5756 GCA_040268355.1 Atopobiaceae bacterium
GCAGTGACACATACGTGCCTCTTCCCCCGTGCCAGGCCCCCGGCAGGCCCCGTGTCAGCCGTATCAGGCGGCGAACCTACAGCTCGTAGGTGTCCTCGACCATCTTGACGGCGTCGGCGATGGCGTCCTCCGGGCCCTCGACGGACACGAAGCGGATGACGCCCGCGTCGTCATTGAGCACCCAGGCCACCAGGTGCGTGCCATCAGGGTAGATGGCGTAGACCTGCATCGCCTCTCGTCCGATGAGTTCCGTCTGTGCTCCCTGGATGTTGTCCTCTTCCAGCCCGTACTCGCCAGCGAGTAGGTTGTCCCACAGATAGTTGGCGGCGTCCTCGGTCGTGAACGACGCGCGCTCCTCCTCGGTCAGCGCCGAGAGGTCGAAGATGTCGAGCGTGGCGATGGTGTTGTTCGTCGTGTCGTACCACTGGATCGAGTCGGGATCCTGCGAGCTGGAAAGCTCCATCCAGCTCGCCGGCACCTCAAGGAAGCCGATGCCCTCCGCGCCGATGCGCTGGGTCTGCTCGGTCGCGTCGCTATCATCCTCGTTGGTTTGGGTGGTGGTGCTGGTGTTCGTGGTCTCCTCCCCAAGAGGATCGGTCACCGGACTGTCCTGCATTATCTGGCACGTTCTCACGGCGAGAAACGCCCCCAGGAACACGAACACGACGAGCATGCGTATCAAAAGATTCTTGAGCCTCTTTCCAAACAATGCGATGGCCTCCTCGGTCGGTTGGCATGTACCGTATCATGTGAGAATAGGGGGACTGAGGGAGCGCTGCGATCCCTTTGGACACTTTGTAAGGTTCTGTTCGTGCTATGTTCACGTTGCGGGAGGTCTCTCCACGAGCCTTCGGCGCGTGCGTGTCACCTTTGTTACGTCCATGACACTGTGAGCCACGACCGGTCACGTCGGGCCGTACGCTGCCTGTGTGCGCCCAGAGCAAGAACGAGAGGAGATACACCATGACCTATTCAGAACGCGTCATCGGCGAGCTCAAGGAGCGTTACGCCGACGAGCCCGTGTTCATCCAGGCGGCCGAGGAGGTTCTCTCCACCTTGCAGCCCGCCCTTGACGCCCATCCCGAGTACGAGCAGGCGGGGCTCCTGGAGCGACTCGTCGAGCCCGAGCGCGTTGTCATGTTCCGCGTGCCGTGGATCGACGACGAGGGCAAGATTCAGGTCAACCGGGGCATCCGCGTGGAGTACAACTCCGCCATCGGGCCCTACAAGGGTGGCCTGCGCTTCAACCCGACGGTCAACCTAGGCATGCTCAAGTTCCTGGGCTTCGAGCAGATCTTCAAGAACGCCCTCACCACCCTGCCGATGGGCGGCGGCAAGGGCGGCACCGACTTCGACCCCAAGGGCAAGTCCAACAACGAGATCATGCGCTTCTGCCAGAGCTTCATGACCGAGCTCTCCCGCCACATCGGCCCCGACACCGACGTGCCGGCCGGCGACCTGGGCGTGGGCGCCCGTGAGATTGGCTACCTCTTTGGCCAGTACAAGCGCCTGCGCAACGAGTGGAGCGGCGTGCTGACCGGCAAGGGCCTGACCTATGGCGGCTCGCTCGCGCGCACCGAGGCCACCGGCTATGGCCTGGTCTACTTCGTCCAGAACCTGCTGGAGGATCACGGTGACTCCCTCGCGGGCAAGACCGTCGTGGTCCACGGCTCCGGCAACGTGGCCATCTACGCCACCCAGAAGGCCGAGCAGCTTGGCGCCACGGTCGTCGCCTGCTCCGACACCAAGGGCTGGGTCTATGACCCCGAGGGAATCTCCGTGGACGCGCTCGAGGCCATCTACGCCGCCAAGCGCTCCGGCCACGACAAGGGCGTGAGCCTGGCCATGTACACCGACTACCGACCCGCGGCCGAGTATCACGCAGAGGACGGCCGCGGCGTCTGGCAGGTCCCGTGCGACATCGCGCTGCCCTGTGCCCGCGAGAACACGCTGCTGCTCGAGGACGCCCAGGCACTGGTCGCCAACGGCTGCACGGTCGTGGGCGAGGGCGCCAACATGCCCACGACCACGGAGGCCATCGAGTACCTGCAGGAGAAGGGCGTCGCGTTCTGCCCCGGCAAGGCGGCGAACGCCGGCGGCGTCTCGGTCTCCGGCCTGGAGATGAGCCAGAACGCCGGCCACATCTCCTGGACCTTCGAGGAGGTCGACGAGCGCCTCAAGGACATCATGGCCGCCATCTACCGCGCTTCCGCCGACGCGGCCAAGGAGTACGGCCATGAGGGCAACCTCGTCTTTGGCGCCAACATCGCCGGATTCCTGAAGGTCGCCGAGGCCATGATGGCCCAGGGCGCCGTCTAGGCCCCGACACACCGTCTAGGCACTGACGCCTGACACCTCCGCTCCGCCCGCCGAGGCGTTGCGCACCGGATGAGGACGACCCTTCGCACCATGGCGTGGGGCTTCCCAAAGCTGGTGCGCCACACCTCGGCTACTATGAAGACGGTCTGGTCACAGGGCAGAGAGCGAAGGAGTGCCGCCATGGTCAAGCTTGTTCTAACGGATATGGACAACACGCTGGTCGCCTATGAGATCCCGGCAAGCGAGCGGGCGATAGGGGCCATCCACAAGCTGCTCGACCAAGGGGTGCTCTTCGGCCCTGCCTCCGGGCGCGACTACGACTCGGTCGTCATCTCCTTCCGTGGCGACAAGGACTGCGTCAGGACGGCGCTGTTCTCCAACGGCAAGCGGATCTTCGTCGACGGCACCCTCATGAACCAGACCGGCGTGGACCGCGATTCCATGGTCACCATGTCCAAGATGGTCTACGACCTGCCCGGCGTCTACGTCTCCGGCCGCGGGGAGGGCGGCGGATTCGTCACCGGCTCGACGCTGCCGAGCCTGTTGGGCACCACCTGGGGCGGTCGCCGTGCGAGCGAGCTGGTCGAACCCGACGACATCCCTCACTGGGCCATCGTCACGGCGGGCCTCCACTTCGAAGAGGGCTCCGAGATGATCGACAACGTGGCCTGGGGCGAGAAGATCCGTGAGGCCTGCCCCAAGCTCGATTTGCTCTCGCCGGGCAGCCGCATGTTCGACGTGGTGCCGCACGGCTGGTCCAAGGCCTCGGCGGTGCGGGTCCTGCAGATCCTGATGGCCATCGACAAAGACGAGATCGTGGCCTTCGGCGACTCCGACAACGACCTCGAGATGCTCAAGGCCGTGGGACATCCGGTGGCCGTGGCCAACGCGAACGATCGCGTGAAGGCCGTGGCGCGCCACTTCATCGGCTCGGTCGACGAGGACGCCGTGGGCCATGCCCTGAATGACCTCGCCGAGCTGGGCGACGCGGCCTTCGAGAAGTGGGACGCCGCGGCACGCGAGCGGGGCTGGATGGACTAGCGCCACGGGCGTGCGCCCCTTCGCGTCACTTGCGTGAAGACATGACGGCTCACGGTGGCAAGGCCGTCCATCTGCTACTATGGCAAACGCTGCTGATTCGACATTGGCGGGCGTGGTGGAATTGGTAGACACGCTGGATTTAGGTTCCAGTGGGGCAACCCGTGAAGGTTCGAGTCCTTTCGCCCGCACCAGTGTCGTCTTGGAACGAAGGGATCCGTAAGGGACGGCCGCAGGGCCGTCAGAGCGTACTACCAGGAGGAACGTTGAACATCACCGTCACCGCCGAGAGGCCCGAGACCGACAAGGTCATCGCCACCATCACCGTGCCGGCCGCAGACGTCGACACCTACGTCACCCAGGCCTACCGCAACATCGCCCGTCGCTACCAGTTCCAGGGCTTCCGTCGCGGTCGCGCCCCCCGTCCGGTCATCGATGGCATCGTGGGCCGCGAGGCCGTCCTGGCGGACGCCACCAACGACCTCATCAACGACGCCCAGCCCCTCATGATCGACGAGCTGGACATCGTGCCGGTGACGAGCCCGGACTACGGCGAGGAGCCGTCGCTGGTCGTCGAGCACGAGGACTACGTCATCACCGCGACCGTCGCGGTGCCGCCGACCGTCGAGCTCTCCTCCTATGACGCGCCGGCCATCAACATGCCCCCGGCAGAGGCCACCGAGGCCGAGATCGACCTCCAGATCGAGCAGCTGCTGTCCTACCAGGTGACCTACGAGGACGTCGAGGACGACCGCGCCGCCGCCGAAGGCGACGTCATCACCGTCGACATCGAGAACAAGCAGGGCGCCGAGGACCTCGCGGGCAAGAACCGCACCATGGGCCTCGCTGCCGACAGCCTCCCCGAGGAGCTGGTCGCCGGCATCGTGGGCATGAAGAAGGGCGAGACCAAGAACGTCTCCTGGACGCGCTCCCACATGCACGGTGATCACGAGCACGTGCACGACTACGAGGTGGAGGTCACGCTCTCCGCCATCAAGCAGGCCGTGACCCCCGAGCTCGATGACGAGCTGGCCAAGAAGAACTTTGGCTTCGAGACCGTCGCCGAGTTGCGCGACGCCGTCAAGGAGGAGGTCGAGGAGGACAAGCAGCGCAGCCTGCCCAACCTCAAGGAGGACCGTGTCGTCGAGGCCATGGGCACGCTCGTGACCGCCGAGGAGCTGCCCGAGGCCTACGAGAACCAGGTCTTCAACGAGCTCGCCAACGAGTTCCTCACCTCGCTGCAGCGTCAGGGCATGTCGCTCGACATGTACCTCGGCGCCCGCCAGATCGACACCAACGCCTTCCTCGACGACCTGCACGTCCAGGCCGCCGAGCGCGCCCGCCAGTCGCTGGCCCTCGACGCGCTCGCCAAGGAGAAGGGCTTTGACGCCACCGAGCAGGACGTGCGTGACGAGTTCGAGAAGGCCTCCGTCGAGAACGTCGACGACTCCATCGACCAGTTCCGCAAGGACGGTCGCCTGTCAGCCGTGCGCGAGTCCATCCGGCGCACCAAGGCCGTGGCGTGGCTGGTCGAGAACGCCACCGTCACCGAGGTCGACGAGGTCGCCGAGCGCCGTGCCGCCGCGGAGGAGGCCGCGGAGGCAGAGCCCGAGGCGGCATCAGATGCAGAGCCTGCGGAGTCTGCAGAGACGAGCGAGACCGAGGCGGCCGAGTAGGGTATAAGCCAATCTGTATGGTAGACGCATGCCCTGGGTGCGAATCCGTGCCTGGGGCATGCTCACGTCAGAGGAAGAGGTCAACGCATGACGCATAACCCCACCAACATTCCGCTCATCCCCTATGTCATCGAGCAGACGCCGCGCGGCGAGCGCAGCTACGACATCTACTCGCGTCTGCTCAACGACCGCATCGTCTTCATCGGTGAGCCAATCACCCGCGAGAGCGCGAACCTCGTCATCGCCCAGCTGCTCCACCTGGAGTCGCAGGATCCCGACAAGGACATCTCGATCTACATCGACTCGCCCGGCGGCGAGGTCTATGCGGGCCTGGGCATCCTTGACACGATGAACTTCATCAAGCCCGAGATCTCGACCATCTGCGTGGGCATGGCGGCCTCCATGGCGGCGGTGCTTCTGGCCAGCGGCACCAAGGGCAAGCGCATGTGCCTGCCCAACTCGATGGTGCTCATCCATCAGCCGAGCTCGGGCGTCGAGGGCCAGCAGACCGACATCCAGATCGTCGCAGACGAGACCAAGTACATTCGCAGCCACCTGAACCAGATTCTCGCCGACGCGACCGGCCAGCCCATCGAGCGGGTCAACGAGGACACCGAGCGCGACAACTACCTGCGCGCGGAACAGGCGATGGAGTACGGTCTTGTCGACCGCGTGATCACCTCGCGTACCGAGCAACAGTAAGGCACGTCCTGCGCCGCGCGG
>JAWRIT010000003.1:0-31025 GCA_040268355.1 Atopobiaceae bacterium
CTCTTCCTCCGTGTCAGGCGAGCGGGGGCATCGGCTCGACGATGGTCTGTTCGAGAAGCCCCTCGGCGACCTCCATCTCGAAGCGACCGGTTGCGGCGGACAGGCAGTTCGCCGTGGCGCATGCCATGGCGAAGCGCAGGCGTTCGGGGGCCTCGAGGTGCCGTCTCATCCCAACCGCGAGCGCGCCGACCATGGTGTCGCCTGCGCCGACCGGGTTCACGACCTCGATCTTTGGCGCGATGCCGCGGAAGACGCCCTCGTCGCACGCCATGAGGGCACCACGACTGCCAAGGGAGACGACGACGTTCTCGATGCCGCGGTCGTGGAGCGTACGAGCGGCGTGCGCGAGCTCGTCGGGAGAGCTCGCCTCTCTGCCGAGGATCTGGGCGATCTCGTCGGCGTTGGGCTTGATGACGGTGGGAAGCGAGCCGATGGAGGCGGTGAGCGCGTCGCCCGACGTGTCGAGGATGCACGGCTTGTCATGGGACTTCGCCAGCTCGACGAGACGGGCGTACGCGCTGACGGGAAGGCCCTTGGGGATGCTGCCGCTGATGGTGACCACGTCCGCCGAGGAAAGACGCGACGCGATCCGATCCTCGAGCGCCAAAAGCGCGCCCTCATCAACCTTCCGACCGGGCTCGAGCAGCTCGGTCGAGCGTCCACTGGGCTCGAGCACGTTAATGCAGCATCTGGTCTCGCTTTCCACCGTGACGAAGTCGTGGGGCACGCCGTCGCGGTCGAGCAGCTCACACAGGAGCCTCCCGTTGTTGCCGCCCGCAAACCCCGTCGCCAGAACCTCCTCGCCGCAGATCAGGACCGAGCGCGAGACGTTGAGGCCCTTCCCTCCGGCGTTGTCGATGCACTCCTCGACGCGCATCACCGTGCCATCGACGAGGGGCGAGGCGAGGCGGTACGCCTTGTCGATTGACGTGTTAAGCGTGATGGTCAAAATCATGACAGGTGCCTCCGGTTCGTAATGGTTCGGTGGTTATTCCATTTAATACCAGTATTAATACCAGTTATGGGAAACGAACCCACTCTTCTGGGTGGCTTCCCTCTTCTCAACGATATCAAACTTAGGTTTATTTTTCAAAATGGTGGCAACTGGTATCTTTCCCATATAACCAGTTAAGCAGGCTAATTCCATCAGCGGTAGGAAATCGGCCACAGGCGTAACGTTACCGAGAAATTGCATCCGTTCCGGTACCCGCGCATCATTCTCTTGTAGAATCTGCGCGAGCACTCAAGTGGTTACTACCAGCATTCGTCCAAGGGCCAGCGTCTGGTTGCCCATGAAGTTCTCCTGCGTGCCACGCGTCAGGAGGCCTCCGCAACGCGAGAAGAGGGAGTGAGCGACATGGTGGGATTCGTGCTTACCGGTCACGGCGACTTTGCACCGGGTCTTGCGAGCTCGATCGAGATGATCGCAGGTCCGCAAGCGGACTTCGACGTCGTCGCGTTCCATGAGAGCGCGGCGGGGGACTACCCCGCGATCCTCGCAGACGCCGTCAATGGATCTGTGGAGCGGTGCGGCTCCGCCATCGTGTTCTGCGATCTCACCGGAGGGACGCCATTCAACCAGGCGATGCTCCTCTCCCAAGCGCAGCCGGGCGTCGAGGTGGTCGCGGGGACGAACCTCCCGCTGCTCCTCGAGGCGCTCATGTGCCGCGACGCCACCTCTACGGCCGACGCACTTGCTGATGAGGCGGTGGCCGTGGGGTCCGCATCGGTCGTCCACGCCCGCCTCGACGCCGGCACCCCTGCAACCGCAGGCGGCGACAGTGCCGACGAGGACGGCATCTGATGAGCCTCGAAAGCATCCTGTCATCGTGCGTGGCGGTGCTCGTCCTCACGGCGGCGATGGGCGTCGTCTTTGCGATCTACAGCGCCGTGAGGGCGCGCCGGCAGAAGGACTACTTCGCCAAGATGCACCGGGAGCTTGCGGCCGGACGGCGCGTCGTGTTCGCCGGTGGCCTGTACGGAAGACTCGTCCGTGTCGGCACGACAACGTGCGACGTCGAGGTCGCGTCAGGGGTGGTCGTGGAGGTGTCGCGCTACGCCATCCAACAGATCGTCAAATAGGTCCAGCGTGGAAGGAGTTACCAAGATGGCCGAACCAAACATCCTGCTCACCCGAATCGACAACCGCCTCATTCATGGACAGGTCGCCACGCAGTGGACGAGCACCCTCGGGGCCAACCTGCTCCTCGTTGCGAACGACGAGGTCGCTGGCAACAAGATGCGCCAGAACCTGATGAACATGGCGGCACCCACAGGCGTTGACACGCGCTACTTCTCCATTCAGAAGACCATCGACATCATCCACAAGGCCGCGCCGCGCCAGCTCATCTTCATCATCGTCGAGAGCCCTGCGGACGCGTTGCGCCTCGTCAAGGGCGGCGTGCCCATCAAGAGGCTCAACGTCGGCAACATGCACATGGCGGAGGGCAAGCGCCAGGTGGCGACCACCGTCGCCGTGGACGACGCCGACGTCGCCTCGTTCCAGGAACTCAAGGATCTCGGCGTCGAGCTGCAGATCCAGCGCGTCCCGAGCATTCCCGCTGAGGATCCCGAGAAGCTCTTCACGTAGCGGACGCCGCACCGGCGCCCAAAAGGCGCGCACAACCCCATCGATCGTTTGGCACCCAAGGGAGAACGGGTGTTGGCGATAGCTTTGTCCCTGTTGGAAGCGCGTACGCGTTGCATCAGTTCTAGAAAGGAGGAACAAGGATGGAATACACAGCTCTCCAGGTGATCCTGGTCTTCATCGTCACGTTCGTCGCGGCGATCGACCAGTTCAGCTTCCTCGAGTCTTTGTATCAGCCGATCGTCACCGGCATGGTGATCGGCCTCATCCTCGGCGACGTGCAGACCGGCCTCATCGTCGGCGGCACGTACCAGCTCATGACAATCGGCAACATGCCGATCGGAGGCGCCCAGCCTCCCAATGCGGTCATCGGCGGCATCATGGCGGCGGTCCTCGCCATCTCGCTCAACCTCGAGCCGAACATCGCGGTCGCGACTGCGATCCCGTTCTCCCTGCTCGGCCAGTACGGCGTGACCCTGATCTTCACCCTCATGTCCCCGCTCATGTCCGTGGCGGACACCTACGCCGCCAACGCCAACCCCAAGGGCATCGAGAGGATCAACTACCTCTCCATGGCGCTGCTCGGCCTCGTCTTTGGCACCGTCGTCACGCTCTTCTTCGTTGGTGGCGCCACGATGGGCCAGGCCGTCGTCGACGCGATTCCCACCTGGCTCAGCAACGGCCTCTCCGCCGCCGGCGGCATGATGCGCTTCGTCGGCTTTGCGATCCTGCTCAAGTTCATGATGAACCGCGACATGTGGGGCTTCTACTTCCTGGGCTTCGGCCTCGCCCTTGTCGTCACCAACACCGAAACCCTCGCCACACCGGCGCTGCTGATCTTGGCCCTCATCGGCTTCGGCATCGCGTACTGGGACTACCAGCAACGGACCCAGTTGGGCGGATTGGCCCCCGCCAGCTTCGACGGAGGTGAGGAAGATGGCATCTAACGAGCAGACCGAGTACACGAACCTGACCCCGGCCGGCGACCTCGACCAGAGGACGCTCAACAAGATGGCGTGGCGCTCCTGCTTCCTGCAGGCGTCGTTCAACTACGAGCGCATGCAGGCGGCCGGCTGGCTCTACTCCATCCTCCCAGGTCTCGAGAAGATCCACACCGACAAGGACGACCTCGCCACCTCGATGACCCACAACTTGGAGTTCTTCAACATCCATCCGTTCCTCGTCACCTTCGCCATGGGCCTCATCCTCTCGATGGAGCAGAAGAAGGTCGACATTCCCACCATCCGCGCCGTCCGCGTCTCCCTCATGGGACCGCTCGGTGGCATCGGAGACGCCCTGTTCTGGATGACGCTCGTGCCCATCTCGGCCGGCATCTGCTCCAACATGGCCATCTCCGGCAGCGTCTTTGGCCCCATCCTGTTCCTCGTCGTCTTCAACGTCGTGCAGTTCGCCCTTCGCTTTGGCCTCATGAACTGGTCGTACAAGATGGGCATGGACGCGCTCGACTCGCTCATGGCGAACATGAAGGCCTTCACCCGAGCCGCCTCCATCCTGGGCGTCTTCGTCGTGGGCTGCCTCACCGTCGCCATGGGTGGCACGCAGATCAACGCCGTGATCCCCAATGGGAGCACCGCCTCCTACGTCGCCCACACCGTGACGCTCCCCACCGAGGAGGTCGACGGCATGCTCGACAAGGTCTACGCCGATCCCAGCGCCACCGAGCCCACCGCCCTCGTGAGCGCCGATGGCGTGAACGCCGGCGTGAACGACCTTGGCAACGGGTATGCCGAGGTGACCTATATGGAGGAGGTCACCTCCCCGGTCAACATCGAGATCGCCTCGATCCTCGACAGCATCTGCCCGAAGCTCGTTCCGCTCACGATCGTGATGCTGCTGTACTACCTGTTCTCCAAGAAGAACTTCACCCCGATGAAAGGCATCGTTCTCGTCCTTGTCATCGGCATCCTGGGGGCCGGCCCCTTTGGTCTGTGGCCGAGCATCTGGGGTTAGGCGCGTCCCGTCCGGGGAGCGGCGCGGTCCGCTCCCCGGGCACGTTTGACTCGACGAGGGCACGCGTGCGGCGTCCCTCGCACGATGGGCCAGCGAGCAGGTACCATGCGTGCAAGCCGCGCCACCGCGCCAGAGAGTGTCAGGGGAGAAGCCACGATGAGCGTTCCAAAGAGACAACCGCTGTACGGACAGCTTTTTGACGTGATCCACGACAAGATCGACAACGAGCTGAGCCCTGGCGAGGTGCTTCCCTCCGAGCGCACCCTTTGTGACACATACGGCGTCTCGCGCACGACGGTCCGCCTCGCCATGGCACAGCTCGAGGCCTGTGGCCTCGTCGTGCGCGAGCATGGCCGAGGCACCTTCGTCGCGGACGACGCCCAGGAGCCTTCGAACCTCATGGACACCTACAGCTTCACCGAGCAGATGAGGTCCCTGGGAAGGAGCCCACGCACCGACATCCTCGAGTTCGAACGCCTCGAGGCCCCGAGGCACATCGCCGAGCGGCTGGAGATCAAGCTCGGAAGCCAGACGATCAGAATGAGCCGCCTGCGCCTGGCAGACGGGATCCCCATGATGGTCGAACGCACCTACCTGCCAGCCACGGAGTTCCAAGCGCTCAGCCGCAACGACGTCGAGAGCAAGCCCCTCTACGACATCATCGAGAAGGACTACGGGCAGGTCGTCCGTGTCGCAGACGAGGAGTTCTGCGCAAGCGTCGCGCGGGCGGGCGAGGCAGACGTCCTCGACATCGTCGAAGGGGCACCGGTGCTGAGGCTGTACCGCACAACTCGCAACACGGACGACACCGTCATCGAATACACGCGCAGCGTCGCTCGCGCCGACCAGTTCCGCTACAAGATATCCCACCAGAGGGTCTGACCCTCATCGAAAGGAGTGCCAGCATGTTCGAAAAGGATGAGGAGGCCCTGCGGTCCCTCGGGGCCCATGTCACGACGACAGAGATCGCACAGCAGCCCGACCTCTGGGAGGACACCCTCGCGATATATCGGGATCATGCCGCCCTCGTCGAGGCCTTCCTGGACCGTGCCCGCTCGCTTGGGGGCTCACGCCGCACGCGCGTCATATTCTGCGGAGCCGGCTCGTCCGCCTACGTGAGCGACACCATCGTTCCGCATCTGCGGCGTGTTGGTGACAACGACGCCTTCGAGTTCGCGGCGGTCCCCACGACAGACATCGTGAGTGCCCCCCTCGACTGCGTGAACCCCGACGACCCCACGGTCATGGTCTCCTTCGCTCGCAGCGGCAACAGCCCGGAGAGCATCGCGGCGGTGGAGATGGTGCGCACGATCGTCAAGGATGTCCTCTTCCTCACGATCACCTGCGCCCCCGATGGCCTTCTCGCCCAGGGCGACAAGGACGGCGACACCCTCACGCTCCTCATCCCCCGTGCGAACGACAAGGGCTTCGCGATGACCGGCAGCTACAGCTGCATGTCGCTGCTCGCCACCCTGATCTTCGACGAGAGCCCCCTTGCCTGCAAGGCCGCGTGGGTCGCGGCGGCCGCGGCCATGGGAAGAAGCGTCGTCGAGCGCGAGCAGAAGATCATCGAGCTTGTGAACCTCGACTTCGATCGTGTCACCTATCTGGGTTCCGCCTCGCTTGCCGGCCTGGCCCGCGAGGCGCAGCTCAAGGTCCTCGAGCTCTGTGCTGGCAAGGTCGCCACCTCCTTCGACACCTCCATGGGCTACCGGCACGGGCCGAAGTCGTTCGTCAACGAGAGGACCCTGGTCTTTGGCTTTGTGAGCAACGACCCCTATACGCGCCGCTACGACCTCGACATCCTGAACGAGATCGAAGGCGACCAGGTGGCCTGCGCGACGATCGCCGTGCAGCAGAGGACAGAGGCCAACTTCGAAGGGGGTGCCTTCTCCTTCGAGAGTGACCTGTTGCTTCCCGCGGCCTACTTGGCGCTTCCGTTCGTGATGTTCGCCCAGGCTGTCGCGATCAACACATCGGTTAAAGTGGGCAATACCCCCGACACGCCCTCTGCCAACAACACCGTCAATCGTGTGGTCAAGGGCGTCGTCATTCATCCGCTCTAGGCCCAAGGAGGAGAGCATGCCTTCATATGCGTTGCACGCCGAACGGTTCGTCCTTCCCGGAGGACTTGCGGGAGCCGGCTACCTCACAGTGAACGACGGACTGTTCGGCACCTGGTGCGCCGAACGTCCGAGCTGCGAGATCGTGGAGCTGGAGGACTCATGGGTGGGTCCGGGGCTCGTGGACACGCACATCCACGGGTTCTTCGGGCACGCCACGACCGACAGGGATCCCCAGGGTCTCAACGAGGCGAGCGTCGAGCTCGCACGCCGCGGGACCACCGCATGGCTTCCCACCACCTTCACCGACTCCGCGGAGAACATCGCCGCCCAGTGCGCGGCGATCGCGGACGCCTGCGACTCCCGTGGGGACGGCTTTGTCGGCGCACGCATCCCGGGCATCTACCTCGAGGGACCCTTCTTCACCGAGAAGCACAAGGGCGCCCAGAACCCCGCCTATCTCACGGCCCCGTCCTACGAGGACTTCTCCTTGTGGCAGAGGCATGCCCGAGGCCTCATCGTGAAGAGCGCGCTCGCTCCCGAGTATGAGGGGGCCACGACCTACATCACACGACTTGCCGCAGAGGGGGTCATCACGGCGCTCGGCCATTCCGACGCGAGCTTTGAGGAGGGTGTCGCTGCGGTCGACGCAGGGGCCTCGGTCTTCGTCCACATCTACAACGGCATGAGTGGCCTGCATCACCGCAACCCCGGTTTGGTGGGATGCGCCATGGCCACCCGCGACACCTATGCGGAGCTGATCTGCGATGGGCGTCACGTGGCTCCTGGTGCCTGCGCGGCCCTCGTACGGGCGAAGGGCTGGGAGCACGTGGCCCTCATCACCGATTGCCTTGGCTGCGGCGGCCTGCCCGAAGGCGACTACCTGAGCGGAGGCCTGCCCGTCGTGCTCAAAGATGGTCTCTGCTACCTGAAGGACTCGGACAGCATCGCGGGCTCGATCCTCACGCTCGCACAGGGCGTCAAGAACATGGCCGACTGGGGCATCGTCAGTGCCGAGCAGGCCATCCGCATGGGCAGCGAGGTCGCCGCTCGCTCGGCGGGCGTCGAGTCCACCTGCGGCTTCATCCTGCCGGGACGTGCCGCCGACTTCAACGTCTATGCCCCCGACCTCTCGCTACGCGCGACCTATGTTGGGGGCGAGGCGGTTCCCATCGACTAAGGACACCACGGCCAGCGCGGCGATTTCTGCTGAACGTGCCAAGACGCACGGGACCCCCTATCGATAGGGGGTCCCGTTTTTTGCTTGATCGCGATAGTGGACTCAAGGGTTCAGGGGCCGGCACGCCCGCCCGTTGGGAGTAGCACGCCTACTCGTTGGTCGCCCAGGGCGCCGGGCAGGCCTCCTTGAGATCGGAGAAGTCGGCCTCCTTTGTCTCGCCTTCCACGCGCGTGCGCAGGTAGGCAATGATGTCGTCCGACTCATAGAGCGCCTTGCCGTCGATGATGAGGCACGGGCACTGCTTCTTGCCGCCGATGGCGATGAGATCCTCGCGGTTGGTGCCCTCTGTGATGTAGCGCCGCTCGACCTCGAGGTCGTTCTCCTTCAGAAAACGGTCGACCTTCGCGCAGAAGGGGCAACCGGGCAGTTCGTAGAGGATCAGGTCATCAAGTGTGGTCATGGAACCCTCCTTTGGTCGTGGATGACTCTGGCCCTAGGATACCCCTGACCCTGCAAACGGATTCACCTCGATGGCCTCTTTGGAGTCTTTGGTGCGCTGTAACGAAAGTCGGCTTTCCTTAGGGGCCCGTCTGGCGTCCCTAAGGAAAAGATTTTGCCGAATCCTTTCGTTAAGATACACTTAAGGAAAGAATTTACTAGAATTCTTTCCTTAGATTGGACTTCTAGATGAGCACACGAGCAGGCAGATACGTGCATCAGTTCGAAGGATATCGGTCCTTTGTTCCCGAGCCCCTTCCGCCACGCGACCCACCCCTTGCGTTCGATCCCGAGTTGCAGGGGCTTCTCTCGCAGGCGGATCGGGCACTTGGGCGCCTCGATGGCATAACGCAGACCCTACCGAACCCCGACCTCTTTGTCTCCATGTACGTCAAGAAAGAGGCTCTGCTCAGCTCGCAGATCGAGGGAACCCAGGCCTCGCTCATCGAGGTGCTTGAGTCTGAGGAGCGTCAGACCTCAGATGCCCGAGAGGTCACTAGCTATGTGAATGCCCTCAACTATGGGTTGTCGCGCCTGCGCGATGACAACTTCCCTTTGAGCTTGCGACTTATTCGAGAGATCCACGCCAAGCTTCTTGCCTCGGGTCGTGGGAGCGACCTGACTCCCGGTGAGTTCCGCAGAAGCCAAAACTGGATCGGCGGCATCGGGTCGACGCTGTCCAATGCGGTCTATGTTCCGCCAACGGTTGCCGACATGCAAACCGCCATGGGCGATCTTGAGCGTTACCTCCACACGGACGATCTTCTACCACCACTTGTCAAGATTGCCCTCGTCCATGCGCAGTTCGAGACGATCCATCCCTTCCTGGACGGCAATGGGCGAATGGGCAGGCTGCTCATAACGTTTTGGCTCTGCCAGCAAAAGATTCTTTCGCGGCCACTCCTCTATCTCAGCTACTACTTCAAGAGAAACCGTGCCGAATACTACGACCGCCTCATGGCTGTGCGCAGTGACGGGCTGTGGGAGGATTGGATCAGGTTCTTCCTGCGGGGCATCATGCAGATCTCTGAGGAGTCGTCCCAATCCGCAAAGGACATCGATTCGCTTCGAGAGGAGCTGCAGCTGCGCATTGTTGGGATTGACGCACAGGTTGCCGTAAATGCACGGAGACTGCTTGACCAGCTTTTCATTACGCCGCAAGTCACGCGCGTTGGTGTCGCGGAAACCCTTGGTATAACGCCTCCTACCGCTGGTGCGCTCCTCCGAAGGTTCACCGATGACCTTGGCATCCTGGTGGACGCGACCCCAGACGCCGCGAGGAACAAGCATTACATCTTCGCCCGCTACCTCGACATCCTCGAAGTGGGGACGGCTTAGGCCGCGATGGGCGCACGAGGATCACCGCCTGCCACCGTATGGGCACGACGGGAGTATCTCTGACGCGCAGAGGTCCCGCGGTCTGACCCTAACGAAAAGATTTGGCCGAATCCTTTCGTTAGGGACCCTTATCGGAGCGCTAACGAAAGCCGGCTTTCCTTAAGGCCCGCCTGGCGCGCCGTAACGAAAAGATTTGGCCGAATCCTTTCCTTAGGAGTCGGCTCCTTGCGGCTTGAACCTGGATCCTGACAGCCGCCAGCACGCCGACTCCCGCACGCCTGCCGGGCCACGGTCTCGAATTCGTGTTTTGTGGTGGGGGCGGCGGGACTCGAACCCGCATGCCGTGAGGCGGAGGATTTTAAGTCCCCTGCGTCTACCAATTCCGCCACGCCCCCATACCCCGTGGCACTAAGCCTACACCACGTGTGAGATCGTCGGCTCCCAATCAACCGGAGAACGACGTCCTTCACGAACCGCGTCGGCAGTAAGCGAAAGGCCGACCAGCAGGTCGCTCTCGCTCACGGTCAGTCGGTCGAACCCGGTGGCGCGCATCAGCTCGGACACCGCGATCGCCCCTCCCAGGATCACCCCGGCGCGCTTGGACTGCAAGCCGGGCAGCGCGGCGCGCTCGGCGACCGTCAGCCCCGCCAACCTTCGCACCAGCTCGTCGACCTCACGTGCGGTCAGCTCGCTCAGGTGCACCCGCGCCGGGTCGTAGGGCACCAGCTCATCTCTGATGGCGACAAGGCTCGTCACGGTACCGCCCGTCACCACGAGCCGCTCCGCACCTGTGGCAGGCAGCCCGATCTGCTCGACCGCATGCTCGAACGGAGTCGCGCAGAACGCCCGCGCAGCAGCAAGGTCGCCCGCAGAGGGCACCTCGCCTGCCGCCAGGCAGCGCTCAGTCACGCGCCGGCATCCCACGTCAACGGACCGCACGGCACCGACCTCGAGCCCTTCGGCGCCAAGCCGCCCGAGGGCAAGCTCCGTCGAGCCACCCCCATTGTCCGCCACCAACACGCGCCGTTCGGGGAGGTCCTGCACCACGCCCAAAAGCGTCAGACGTCCTTCGATTTCTCCAGGAATGACCTGCGCATCCAGGCCTTTGCGGGCGAGCCCATCCAGCAGCTCATAGGAGTTGCTCGCGTCACGCGCCGCACTCGTCAGCGTGCAGCAGACATGCGTCACCCCAAGTGCGTGAGCCTCCTCCAGATACTCTTCGACGCATGCGAGCACGCGGTCCCGGGCAGCAGGATCGATGCGCCCCGTGGCAACGAGATGCTCGCCAAGGTCGCAGATCGTCGAGCGCTTGTGCAGACTGATCAGCCGGCCCTCCTCGACATCGGCCACTGCGAGCCGGCAGGTGACGGTACCAATGTCGATGCAGGCGACCCGTCCCATCTACGCCTCGGGGTCGTAGCCGAACACCTTGTCGAGCAAGCTGATGTACCAGGGAATGTCCTCGTGCACCTCGACGTCGGAGAGCCCGATCGCCGACTGGTCGCCACCGCGCTGCTCGCCCTCGAGTCCATTGACGACGACCTTGGTCTCGCCCACCTCGACATAGCCGCGTTCGCGCGCTTCGTTCTCAATCCCCTCGCGCGACTGGAGCACCTCGAGATCGTTGCTGAGGACGTCGTTCTCCTCGGCCAGCGCGTCATAGGTGGCCTGCAGCCGGTCAAGCTGCCGATGTGCCACGTAGAGGTCGCGCACCGGCGCGAACAGCATGAAGGCCACCAGCACCGCCACGGCAAGCGCCGTCAGGGCGCGGGCGTGGCTCATGGCCGCCGCAAGCAGCTGGGAGAGCGAGTTGGGCACCACCATGATCCTGTTGCGCACGGCAGCTCGCCTGCTCCGCGAACCGGGAATGGTCGCCGCCTCCAGACGATCGTCGACATCCGAGACGTCTCCGCGCTCGCGCGTGCGGTCGCGCCGGGAAGTCGATGCCTCTCGGCCCCTGCGCCTACCCGCCGAGCGATCCGACGCCCCGTCCCGCTCCTCATGGGGCGCCTCATCCGGCACGAGCCGAAGGCGGCCAGGGCCACCCGCAGCCGACGAACGCTCGCTCCTGCGTGACACCCGCACGACGCCCGACTCGCCCACATGGGCGCTGGTGGATTCGTGCTGCGCGTCATGTTCGGAATCTGCCGCTCGGCTCGTGCTGCGACCGCTTCTTTCGCTCTCGGCGGACGAGCTGCGTCGCGCATCAGAACGTGTTTCACCACGAGACTCCTCTCCATCAGGAGAGGTCAGATTCCGCCGTTGAATGAGCGGAACCGAGCGAAACTCCATGCTGTTTGCCCGTGAGTCCATGCCACTGCTTCGTTTGAGACGTGTGTCGGCACGCCGGACGAGTCCGGCTCCCATAGTTATAGCATGGGAGAACGAGCTGGGGCGGTGGAATCCATCCATTCGGCCAAGTTTCAACCATTCCCAACGAGCGGCACCTGCATCCGCCAAGGTGTTTCTTTTGCAATTCGTGTACATGATGTACACGTTTTACATCTAATTCGTGTACATGATGTACACGTTTTACATTAAAATCATGTACACCGTGTACACGAATGGAGATTTCCATGTTCCTACATCGCAAGATCGAGACGAATCTCAAGGATTGGATGGATCGCGAAGACCGTCACCCTCTGCTTGTCAGAGGAGTTCGCCGATGTGGGAAGACGACAACCATTGAGTCAGTGGGGCGCGAGCGCTTTGGTGCGGGCTTCGTGAAGCTCGACTTCCAAACCAATATCGCGGCTGTCAGTGCCCTTTTTAACGGCCCGACTGACGATGTGGACCGCATCGTCTCCAACATTGCTGAGAGCCTCCACGTCAAACTCGATCCGTCCTCGACGCTTATCTTTTTTGACGAGGTGCAGCTTTGCGAGCGCGCCCTCAACTCTCTCAGGTTCTTCTCTGGCTCACCATGGCGAGTCATTGCCTCGGGCAGTCTCCTTGGCGTAAGTGCAGGAGAACGGAAGCTCCCCTTCCCTAGCGGCGTCCGTCAAATAAAGATGCATCCCATGGATTTCGAGGAATTCCTATGGGCAGTCGGCAGCGCCGAAATGGCCTCTGCCATCCGCTCTCACTTCGAGAGTCTTGAGCCCTACGCTGCCCACGAAGAGGCGCTGAGACTCTATCATCGCTTCCTTGTCGTGGGTGGGATGCCCCGCGTAGTTGCCAGCTATCTGGAAATGGGTATTGATGAGGTCCGTATCGAGCAGTCAGAGATCGACGCTACCTACACGGCAGACATGACCAACCCAGCCCTCCACCTGAGCGGCATCTCGGCCAAACGGATTTGGGACAGCTTGCCCAAACAGCTCCTGAGGTCAACAACGAAGAAATTTAAATACGCTGACGTTGTGCGCGGCGGTCGCAGGCAGCGTCTCATGGAACCCCTTGAGTGGCTAGACGGGGCCGGAGTTCTCACTATATGCGAGATGACGAAAGGAACATCGTCGCCATTGATGCCCTACGACGAAGAGGACGGCAGTTTCTTTAAAGTGTATGTTGCTGATACTGGAATCATGTTCCACAAATTTGGCATTGATCCCACGGCTTTTCTCCGAGCGGTCGACTCAGGCGAGGCCTTCGCCTCGTCAGACTTCCGTGGAGCCCTTGCGGAAAACGCCGTTGCGCAGGCGCTCTCCGCCAACGACTTGCTCGCCTACTACTGGACGCCCCCTACGTCATGGGGAGCACGCGGCGAGCTCGACTTCCTTCTCCAAACGACTCACGCGGAACTCATTCCCATTGAAGTCAAGTCCGGACGTAATGTTGGCGCAAAGACGCTCGCCTCGTTTATGAGAAAGGCTGGTGCCCCCGCTTGGTACCGCCTCTCCGAGCGGCAGTTTGGCAAAACTGTGGTAGACGATGGCACCGAGAGAAGAGTGATTCCGCTCTATTCGGCATACTGCCTGGGCGATGGATGTATAAAACGACCTCTTTAGATCTGCCAACAGGGGCGGACCGAACGAGCGGCGCCTGCAGCCTCACAGCAGCCCGGCTACTCCCGCTCCTTCGCCTCGTCCCAGAGCTCGTTCAGGGCCTCGGTGGACAGGTCCTCCAGATGCTGCCCCTGGCGATGGGCGCGAGCCTCCATGGCGGCCCAACGGGCACGGAACTTACGGTTCGACGCAGCCAGCGCCTCCTCGGCGTCAATGCCCTCGTGGCGAGCGACGTTGACCAGCGCAAACAGTAGGTCGCCAAACTCCTCGACAGCCGTGGCGCTGCCACGGGCCTCAGCCTCGAACTCGGCGCGCTCCTCGGCGACCTTGTCCCAGACGTCGGCCACGCTCTCCCATTCGAAGCCCGCCTTGGCCGCCCGCTTGGAGATCTTCTGGCACTGCATGAGGGCTGGAAGCGACAGCGGCACCGAGTCGAGCAGGCCCGGCTCGACATCACTGCCTGCCGCCTCGCGCTCCGCGCGCTTGACGTCGTCCCAGATGTCGAGGACCTGGCCCGCTGTGTCCACCGCACCCAGGGCCGCAGCGTCACCAAAGACGTGCGGGTGGCGGCGGACCAGCTTCTCGTTGAGCTCGCGGCAGACGTCGTCAATGTCGAACGCCGCCTCGTCCGCCGCGATCTGTGCATGTAGGAGCACCTGCATGAGCACGTCACCCAGCTCCTCGCGCAGGTGGGACTCCTCATCGCTCGTGATGGCCTCGACGGCCTCGTAGGCCTCCTCAAGCAGGTTCTTCGCAATGCTCTGGTGCGTCTGGACCTTGTCCCATGGGCAGCCGTCCTGCTGGCGCAACCGCCAGATGGTGCGAACGAGCCGATCGAACTCGGGATGGGCGTCCGGAGCGCCCTCCCGTGCGGTCGTCTGTGCGTCCACCGCGTCTGCCAGCTCGCGGACCTGCTCGTCTGTCATGGCCTTCGCCCTTCCTCCGTCATCGGTCAGGGACCCAGTGTAGCCGTGATGGCGCTACTCGTCGCGTTCGTCGTCGCCACCGAGCTCCTCAAGCACGCCCAGCGCCGCTGGCATGACTTCCTCGCGTCCCGTGTGGAACGGGTACTTGAGCGTCTTGGACTTGGGCAGCACGAGGGCGCGGGCGGCCTTGAGCTTGGGTGCCAGATGCCGCGGCACTTCGACGCCCTGGTACACGAGCCGTCCACCCGTGAGCGAGACCGATGTGCACCCCAGGCGCCTCGCGCGAATGCGGACCCGAGCCCGATCGAAGAGGTTCCTGCCCGCCAGGGTCAGCGCCCCATGACGCTCTTCCAGCTCCGTCTCGAGGGCGTCCACCTCCGCGAGCTCGGTCGCGGCGGCAAGCCGTCGGTACGCCTGCACGCGCTTGTCCACATCGGGCAGGTACTCCTCAGCCAGGAAGAAGTCGGCCTGCAGGTTGACGCTCACCTCGGTCTCTTCCAGATCGGCCTGCTCGCCCCGCGCCTCGGCCACGGCCTGTCCCAGCATCTGCGTGAAGAGGTCGAAGCCCACGCCGGAGAGGTTGCCATGCTGTTCGGCGCCCATCAGCGACCCCGCCCCGCGAATCTCCAGGTCGCGCATCGCGATGCGCATGCCGCTGCCCAGGTCTTGGAACTCGCCGATGGCCAGCAGGCGGTCGGTCGCCTCGGGCGTGAGCGGAACCTCGCCCGGAAACATGAAGTAGGCGTACGCCTGCAGCCGGCCGCGCCCCACGCGTCCCTTGAGCTGATAGAGCTGCGCCAGGCCCAGCCGCTGCGAGTCCTCGATGATGAGCGTGTTGGTGTGGGGGTTGTCGATGCCGCTCTCGATGATGGTCGTCGCCACCAGCACGTCCACCTCGTGCGTGGAGAACTGCAGCATCACGTCTTCCACCTGCGCGGCGCTCATCTGGCCATGCGCCACGCCCACCCGTGCCTCGGGAGACGCCTCCATGACGCGCTCGACCGCGTCCTCGATGGTCGTCACGCGGTTGGAGACGTAGTAGACCTGCCCCTTGCGCTCGAGTTCCAGACGGATGGCGGCGCTCACCACGTCGGGGTCGTACTCCCCCACCGTCACCTTGACTGGCAGGCGGCCCGGCGGCGGCGTCAGGATGAGCGACATGTCGCGCACGCCGCTCACGGCCATCTGCATGGTGCGCGGGATGGGCGTCGCCGAGAGGGTGAGCACGTCGACCTGCTCGCGCAAGTTCTTGAGCTGCTCCTTGTGCTGCACGCCAAAGCGCTGCTCCTCGTCGATGATCACCAACCCCAGGTCGTGAGGGTTGACGTCGGCGGAGAGCAGCCGGTGGGTGCCGATGAGCACCTGCACCGAGCCCTCCGCGAAGCCTCGCAGCGCATCGCGCTGCCGGGCGGGACTCACAAAGCGGGAGAGCACCCGGACCTGCACGTCAAAGGGGGCAAAGCGCTCGAAGAAGGTCTGGAAGTGCTGCTCCGCGAGAATGGTCGTGGGGCACAGCACCATCACCTGCTTGACATCCTGACAGCACTTGAACGCGGCACGGAGGGCCACCTCGGTCTTGCCAAAGCCGACGTCGCCGCACAGCAGCCGGTCCATGGGGCGTGCGGCCTCCATGTCGGCCTTGATGTCGGCGATGGCGCTGCGTTGGTCATCGGTCAGCTCGTAGGGAAAGCTCGCCTCCATGTCGGCCTGGGCGGGCATGTCAGGCGAGAAGGCGAAGCCCGTCACCGACGAGCGGCGCGTGTAGAGGTCCACCAGGTCAAAGGCCAGCTTCTTGGCGCTCCTGCGCGCCTTGCCGGTGACGCGCGACCAGTCGGCCGTGTTGAGGCGCGTGAGGCGGGGACTCGCCCCGTCCGGACCCACATAACGCGTGATGCGATCGACCTGCTCGAGCGGCACGTAGAGCTTGTCGCCCCCCGCATACTCCAGCAGGAAGTAGTCGCGCTCGCGACCACCGACCTCCTGACGCACGATGTCAGAGAACAGGGCGATGCCGTGGGTGGCGTGCACCACGTAGTCCCCTGGCTTAAAGGGGAAGGTGACCTCGGTCACGTCCGCCCGCCGGCCACGGCTCTTGCGTGCGGTGCGCGCCGTGAGGTCGCCCACCGAGAGCACGGCCAGGTGCGCGGAGGGAATGACGACGCCCGCCGGCACCGGCAGATCCGTGAAGGTGACGCTGCCCCGGTCGAGCGGCGGGGCGCTCAGGGCACCCCCTGAGACGGGCGCCCCGTCAGCGGTGCCCAGGGCCTCCGTGAAGGAGATGTGCTCGTCGGAGAAGGAGAGCTCCAGGTGCTCGCGGGCGCTGCGGTCCGGCACCGCGAACACCACCGCGTCGCGGTCGGCGACCAGCTGGCGCACGCGGCCCAGCAACTTTGCGTCCGAGCCGGCGATGGACGGCTGGCGCACCTCAAGCTCCGCGGTGGCGGTGCCGCCCTGCCGCAGGATGGAGGAGAGGGACAGGCGCTGCTGGCTGCCAAAGTCCATCGCACGCGGGGAGGTGTAGAGGCCGTCGACGGGAACCTGCGCCGCACCGGAGGCCGCGGCGATCTCGTCGGTCGCCCGCTGGCAGTCGTCGAAGAGGGCACGGGGCTCGGCCAGGACCATGAGGGTGTCACGCGAGAGATGCTCGATCGGGGAGGCGGTGGCCCCATAGAGCTGCGGCAGATAGCGATCGAGCGTCGGGTCGGCGGCGCGGGCGCGGATCAGCTCGAGGTCGGCGGCCACCTTGGGATCGTCCTGCGCGGGACGAAAGAGCGCACGGGAGGCGTTTCCCACCGTCTGGTCGGTGAAGGCCAGCTCGCGACAGGGAGTGAGCGTCACCTCGCGCAGCTCGCCGATGGTCTGGCCCGTCGAGGCCACCATGCGGCGGATGCGATCGATCTCGTCGCCAAAGAACTCGATGCGCACCGGGGCGGTCGCCTGGGCGGGAAAAACGTCGATGGTGTCGCCGTGCACATGGAAGCTGCCCGGCTCGCGCACGGCGGAGGACTCCCCCACGTCGGCGTAGCCCATGCCCACCAGCAGAAGGCTCGCCTCCGAGAAGTCAAGCTCGTCACCCACGGAGAAGGTGCTGGAGGCAAAGTAGCCAGAGCCTGTCGGCGGAACGCGGCGGAGCAGCGCACGGGCGCTGCCGACCACCACGCAGGGCTCCCCGGCGGCAAGCCGGCCCACGGCCTCGCAGCGGGCCCCTATGACGGCGGTGTCTGCGGGCCGCTCTGCCCAGGGCCAGTCGCGTCGCTCCGGATAGCGCAGCACCCGCTCCCGACCCAGCCATCCGGCCAGCGCGCGACCAGCACGATCGGCCGCCTCTTCGCCCGAGACCACCAGAAAGCAAGGGCGCGGCTGGCGCGCCCACAGCGCCGCCACGAGCAGCGGCCGTGCGGACTGGGCCACAGCGAGCGTGGCGTCGTTGCCCTCACGCAGCTCGTGCAGCAGCGGGGCGAGCTCAGGGGCGCCAAACAGCTGGCGCGAGACACGATCTATGAGCATGGTTCGTCTGACCTGCGATTCTGACGCATGGGCGCCCTAGATGGTGATGTGGTACAGGCGGCACTCGCCCTCGGCGAGCAGGACCTCGAAGCCCGGCGTGTCGTCGGTGACGCCGTCGATCCCCTGCCACTGCAGAATGTCGAGGTTCCACAGCATCTCGCTCGACCGGTCGCGCTGCCGCCCGAGGATGACCACGTACTCCGCGCCAATGGTCTCGAGCGCCTGCTGGACCTCCTCGTTGCTCGCCACCTCGTCGAGATGCACGCGAATGACGTGGCTCTCGTCGGTGTCATAGCCCGAGGACATGGGGTTGATGCCCCGGTAGAACGTGCGCATCCCCGCGTCACCATAGCCGATGGCGCTGCCGTCGAAGGGGTTGTTGATCACCAGGGCGTCACGTCCGATCAGCGCCACAGCGTCACGCAGGAACCGGCGCTCCTCCGCCGTGATGAAGCCCTCCTGCTGGGAGTAGTAGGCCGCCACGCTGATGCGCTCGTACTCCGTCTCGCTCTCCACGCGCATGTGGCGGTCGCGCATCAGGTGCCCGGGCTCAGGCCCTGGCAGAAAGAAGCTCGGAAAGCAGACGCCGAACAGCGCCACGGCGGTCGTGATGCCCGCCGCGAGCGTCTGGGGGCGCCGCCCGGCATCGAGCGCCAGCACGCGCGCCACGCCCTCACAGGCCCAGTCGAGGCCCATGGCGGCCACCGGCACCGCGCACACGGCCGCCAGCGCGGCCACGCGCACCGGGTCGTTGTACCAAAAGCCCGAGAGCAGGTCCTGCATGGGCCCGTCGGTCACCGTGTTGGCGAACACGATGAGGCAGGCGAGGAGGTAGGAGGCGACCGCCCACAGATGCGCGCCGCTGCGCCTGCGCACGGCCCAGAGCGCCCCCAGGACCAGGGCGCAGGCCAGCACCGGCTGGCCGAAGTCGGTGAGGTACAGGTTGACGTAGGCGACCGTCGCCAAGTTGACCAGGGCCTGCGCCTCTGAGAGCTCAAAGGCCCAGTCCATCGTCACGACGGCGCGCATGAACGGCGAGGTGTAGAGCACAAGCCACAGCGCCACCGCAGCCGCCACGAAGACGCCCGCCGCCACGCGTCCGGACAGCCTCCGGCCGAACAGGACGAGCCTCCCCACGGAAAGCAGCCGCCACACGCAGAACGGCACCAGCAGCACGCCGAGCGCAAAGACCGTGTTGGGGTGCATGTAGGCCATGCCGAACATGCTGAGCGCCATGGCCGCGCCGCAGCGCACGCGCACCGAGACGGGCACGCCGGCGGAGGTCGCCCGCACGAAGAGGCTCGCGACGCCCAGGATCACCGCAAAGCCCGCCAGGTTGGGCCACAGCGGACCGTAGGTCAGAAAGCGCCAGGGGAACGCCACGAAGCACGAGACGGCGACAGCACCCATGGCCTGCAGGCGACGCTGCCGGGGGTAAGCCTCGGCCATGAAGGCGAGCCCGGACAGGGGGGTAACCACCGCCGCCAGCACGAAGCTCACCGCATTGATGACCACGGCGATGTCCGGGGCACCGAGCATGACTACCAGCGCACAGATGGACTGCCAGGTGGAGGGGTAGAACCCTCCCCCGCTCCCACCGTTGGGATGGATGGCGGCGTCTTCTGGCAGCGCGTAGGCCGAGGGACCGAAGGAGGAGAAGTTGCGCGAGTCCACAAAGGCGCGGATGCCGTTGATGTGGTGGGGCATGTCGCGCCCCGTCATGATCGCGTCGAAGCCCGGCAGCACGCTGATGAAGACGAAGAGCCCCACCACGAGACCGATCAGCAGGTAGAGGGCCATGAGCCAAGCGGTCGGGCCAGGAGGCTCCCCCTGACGATCGTGGTTTCGCACGCCGAAGCGCAGGGCCAGCACCGCCAACAGCGCGCTGGGCACAAACAGCATCGTGAGGGGTCCGGCAGGCACGCCCAACATGGGAAAGACCGTCGCCAGCACCGAATAGAGCGCGTAGGAGAGCGCCGGCGCCACGCAGAGCGCCATCGTGCGCTGCGCGAGGGCGAGCCGGGCCATAAGGAAACCGGGCAGATAGATGATGACGACCGCAAGCAGGCACGCCAGCACGAACTCAGGGGCATAGGCCATGTTCTCTACTCACCAACCGAGCGGCGTGCCGCCTCGAAGGCGTCAAGGACGGCGGCGGCGGTCTGGGGCCAGCAGAAGCACTGCTCGACCCGTTCGCGGCACCGTTCGCCCTTGCGTGCCAGCTCCTCGCGATTCGACAGGTACCCATCAAGTATATCCGCCCAGCGCACGGGATCGGCGTCCTCGACAACCATGCCAAAGGATTCGTCCGGCATGATCTCCCGCACGCCCCCCACCGCGCAGGTGACGCTCGAGACGCCCCAGGCCGCCGCCTCGAGGACCGAGGTGGGCATGCCCTCCGTCTTGCTGGGGAGCACGAAGACGTCGGAGCTTCGCAGCAGGGCGGACACGTCGGCACGCTCAAGGCGGCCGAGCAGGTGCAGATTGGGCAGGGCACGGGCCGCCATCGCCTCCTGCTCGGGGCCGACACCCGCGACGATCAGATGCGCGGCGCGACCGCGCCTCGCCAGCTCTTCGGCCATGCCCACGAGGCAGTCCGTCCCCTTGTCGACCACCAGCCGTCCCGTGAAGGCGACGACCAGGTCCTCCTCGGGGATGCCCAGCTCGCGCCTGATGTCGCGCGGGGACGCGAGCGCCCGGAAGGCCGCCGCGTCGATGGCATTGTGGATGACGCCCTTGCCCTCTATGCCAAAGTGGGAGAGCCAGGCCAGGCTCTTGTCCGAGATGCCGTAGTAGTCGGGGTGGTAGCGCTTGGTGCGTGCGGTGGCCAGGTGCTCGTAGCGGCGCACCGCCCAATCGATGCGCGGGTCGCCGAAGCCCAGGTGGCTCGACCCGTGGTCGAGCAGGACGGCGCGCAGCCCCTGCTCGCGGGCGTAGCGCAGACCCAGCACGGAATGGGGGTAGAACCGCGTGTTGACGAGCACGCCGTCTGCGGGGATGGCACGCACCTCGCGCCACAGCCGCGCATAGGCGCGACCGTGCCGGGGAAGGGGCAGGCGCCCGCCCGCCACCGGACGGCACGGCATGCGAAACAGGCGCACGCCGTCCTCGGTCGTCTCGTAAGGACCCAGCCCCGCCGTGTCGCAGGTGACCACACTCACCTCGTGGCCCTCCGACAAGAGCTCGCGGGCAAGGTTGGCGCTGAACTGCTCTACGCCGCCGTAGCTGGGCAGATAGAGCGCCGAGAAGATTGTGATCGCGTGACCCATGCGGACGGCCGTCCTTACCTCTGCTCACTTTCGATATAGTGGTGCGTGTTAGTGTAGCAGCGCACATGGTCGCATGACGTCTAAGGTGGAGCCGATGAGGGTCCTTGCCATAATACCTGCCCACAACGAGCAGGACTGCATCGAGGACACCGTTCGCTCACTCACGCAGGCCTGCCCCGAGATCGACTACCTCGTCGTCAACGACGGTTCGACGGACGCCACCGCTGCCATCTGTCGAGAGCAGGGCTTTAACCACATCGACCTGCCCGTCAACACCGGGTTGGCCTCGGGCTTCCAGGCGGGCATGAAGTACGCCTACCGCCACGGCTACGACGCCGCCGTGCAGTTCGACGCGGACGGCCAGCACCTGCCCGCCTACCTGCCCGTCATGGCCGAGGCCCTGGAGCACGAGCACGCCAACGTGGTCATCGCGTCACGGTTTCTGACCGAGAAGAAGGACTTGTCGCCGCGCATGCTGGGCAGCCGGCTCATCACCTGGCTCATCCGCGTGACGACCGGCACGACCATCACCGATCCGACCTCCGGCATGCGCATGTACGACCGCGACCTCATCAGGACCTACGCCACGAGCTTCGACCTCGCGCCAGAGCCGGACGCCATCGCCCTCATCTGTCGTCGCGGTGGCACGGTCGTCGAGGTGCCCGCGACGATGCAGGAACGCCAAGGCGGCGAGAGCTACTTCACCCTCCCCAGCGTCGCCCGGTACATGGCGCGCACGTGTCTGTCCATCCTCATGTTCCAGTGGTTTAGGTAGGAGGCCGCCGTGTCCTCACCGATCTTCAGAGGCTTTCTGTTGCTGGGTGCGTTTCTGACCTGCTTCGTCATCATCAGGCGCGTCCGCTCGGCAAAGATCCAAATGGAAGACGCCATCTTCTGGGTGCTGCTTGCCGGCGCGCTGGTTGTGGTCGCGGCGTTCCCGCAGATCGCCTTCTTCTTCTCGAACGTCATCGGCTTCGAGTCGCCCAGCAACTTCGTGTTCCTGCTGGTCACGGCCGTCCTGGTGATCAAGGTCTTCGCCAACGCGGCAGAGATCTCGCTGCTCAAGCACAAGGTCAACCAGCTGTCGCAGGAGATCGCGCTGCAGCGTCACGAGCGGGAGGCCCCCCGCCGGTAGGGCCTGCGGCTGCCCTTCCGCACACGGCCAGGCCTTCGCCTGCGCCGGGGTCGTCCGTGGCCGCACCTTCGCCTGCGCGGTCCAGATCCCCTTACGAGACGCGTGCGCAGACCTCACGCAGCGCGGCCACCAGCAGGGCGTTGTCGGCCATCGTGAGCTTGCCGATGTGGCCCACGCGAAACGAGCTGTCTGCGTCGGGGCCGCCATTGGGGCAGACCCAGATGCCGTACTCGTCCTTGAGCGTCGCCACGATCCTCTTCGCAGAGAGGGCTCCCGTGGCCAGGTAAGTGACCGCATTCGACGGAGCCGCCAGACGCTGCTCCAAGGGCAGATCGCGGGCACGGGAGCGGAAGTCTGCAGCCAAGGCCGCCGTTCGCGCGACCTCGGCCTCCACGCCCTCGGCCTGCGCCTCGCGCAGGCGGGCGTTGATCTGCAGGAGCGTCCCTACGGCCGGCGTGAAGGGCGTCTGCCCCCGTTCGCCGTTGGTGAGCATGAGGCCCAGGTCAAGATACATGCAGCGCATGGGATGGCGCTCGACGCGCTCCACAGCCGCCGGCGACAGCGCGATGGGTGCGACGCCCGGCGGGCAGGCCAGGGCCTTCTGCGACCCGGCGATCACCACGTCCGCGCCCAGCTCCGTCATATCCAGCGGGTCCGCCAGAAACGAGCTGATGGCGTCCACCACCAGAAAGAGGCCGTTGCGCCGGCAGAAGTCGGCGATGAGCCCATGGTCGTAGAGGACGCCCGTCGAGGTCTCGTGGATGTTCACGACAAAGCCCGTGTAGCCGGCGTCCTCGAAGGGCGCAAGGTCACTGGCAGTAAGGGGCGTGCACCGCTCAAGCTCGATGGCCGTGTGGGGCACCTCGTGCAGCGCGCAGAGCTCGACGAAGCGGTGGCCGAACCCCCCGCCATCGACCACCAGCACCTTGTCCTCGCGCGAGAAGACGTTCATGATGGCCGTCTCCATGCCCGCCGTCCCCGATCCCGTGACGAAGACGGCACGAGAGGAGGCCGGGGCATGCAGCAGCTCGAGGTAGATCCGCTCGCTCTCGAGCATGACGGCAGAGAACTCGGGCGTGCGGAAGTACGGCACGTCCTGCGCGCCGATGGCGCGAACCGCGTCTGCCGACTGGACCGGGCCGACCGTGAAGTTAAGCATGGGTGTGCTCCTTGTCCGACGGACGTGTCCGCCATGCGCGAATGCCGTGCGTGACGCGCTCCTCCTCAGGGGGAAGCTGCATGTAGTCACTGCCGTAGGCATGCTCGAGGTAGTACTTCCAGCAGGACATCGCCTTGAAGCGGTGCCCCTCGAACTCGACAGTCGTCGGCGTCCAGAACTCGGTGCGCCGCAGGGGGTTTCGCGGCTTGGGACCTGCCGCCACGACATTGCCGATCCACTCGCTCGTGCGGTCGTCGTAGGCGCGAGCCATGGCATCGAGCCGCCGCGCCGCCATCCGGTCGATGGGCAACAGGACACGCAGGACCTTGAGCAGGGCCGTTGCCACGCCGATGGCAAGGCCGCGCCCGCCGATGCGCAGCGTCTTGACGGTCGAGATCGCCTGCAGCACGAAGGACCAGCGGTAGATCCGCGCCCATCGCGAGCGGTCCTCAGGCAGGCCGTCCAGCGGGAAGATGTCGAGCCAGAGGTGGCTCTCGGTCCCCTCCTTGCTCACGCTCAGCTCCGTGGCGATGTCTGTGTCCACCACCTTGAGGTAGATGGCCTCGTCGAGCTCGGGCGGGTAGGTGTCCAGGCAGATGTGGTCGGCGATGGGCTCGCGCGCGACCAGCTCCTCGAGCCTGTCGCACTCCGAGCGGGGCATGTACAGATCGATGTCGTCGTCCCAGGGGATGAAGCCCTTGTGGCGGATGGCTCCCAGCAGCGTGCCGCTGCTGAGCGAATAGTAGATGCCGTGCGCGTCGCAGTAGTCCGTGAAGGCGATGAGCAGGTCCACCTCGGCCTGCTTCACCTCGTCCATCGTGAGAAGGTCCTGTTCTCGGCGCGACATGCCTCACTCCTCCACAGACGAGGGTCCCATGATGGTCACCGTGTCGGTGCCCTCCCGATAGGCGCGGATGACCCGCGCGATGGCCCGCTCGACCTCAGGGGCGACATGGGGCATGGTCGCATGCCCGCGCTCGCACGCCCGGGCGAAGGCCACCAGCGCATAGCGGATCCCCTCGCCATCGAGCTGGTAGTAGTAACGACGGTTGTTGGACTGGTTCTCAAAGCGCAGCTCGAAGTAGTCGGTCTTCCACCAGGGCGCGGGCACGTAGGCGTAGCCCTTGGTGCCCGTCACGATCAGCTCGCCCTCGGTCTTGGCCCCCTTGCCAAAGCGGGCGGACGCCACGGCCCCCGGATAGACGAAGTCGACCTTGGTGTAGGCGTCGAAGGCGGGGCGGCTCGCGAAGGGCATGGTCACGATCGAGAGCGAGCAGTACTCGCAGCCCAACAGCTGGAAGATGGGGAGCAGGGCCGTGGGTCCCCAGGCGTAGAGGCTGCTCCAGCGCATGGCGGCCACGTCGCCGTCGTTGCGCTCCAGCTCCTCCAACGAGGTGCACGAGGCGTCGACGGACACGACCTCGCCGATGGCCCCGCTCTTGAGCAGCAGCAGCAGCCGCTCGTAGGCCGTCGAGAAGGCGGTCTTCTGCGCGTCGGCCAGCATCAGCTGCCGCTCGTCGGCAAGGGCGGCAAGCTCGTCGTAGGACATCGGGTCGAGCGTCATGGGTGGCTCGCAGAGCACGTGGACGCCGCGCCCGAGCGCCGCGGCGATCTGCTCGTGGTGCGCATCGGGCGAGGTTCCCAGGAAGACCGCATCGACTTGGTCGAGCAGTTCCTCATAGTCAACTGTTGCGAGCGGAACCGTCTCAAGGGGCGTGCCCCGCACCTCGTCGAGCGACCCCTCCCCCGCAGGCACGCAGACGCCCACCACCTCGATGCCGTTGACGAAGCGCGCCTCCTGCAGGCACTTGACCACGTGGGCGGGGCTTCCCGTCAGGCCCAGGCGCAACCGTGAGCGCGCGGCCCTGAGGTCGGTGCTCGAGATGCCCTCCGTGCGCGACAGGTACACCACCTCGCAGTACTCGCGCAGGTAGTCGAACTTGCCCTCCCAGTCGGAGCCGATAGCGAACACGTCGACGCCCAGGCGGCGGACATCGTCGATCTTCTGGCCCTCGTACTCCTCGACGATGATCTCGTCGGCGAGGCCCGTCGCGCGCACTGCCTCGGTGCGCTCCATGAGCGACTGCTGCACGTTGATCTTTCCGCGCTGCATGTCAAAGTCGTCGCTCGTCACGCCCACGATCAGGTGGTCGCCCAGTGCACGCGCACGCTCGAGCAGCCGGATGTGCCCGTGGTGCAGCAGGTCGAAGGTCCCGTACGTGATCACCTTGCGCATGGCACATCCCACCTAGAACTCGGCTGTGGAGCAGGGCGACTTGGCGACGCGCTGCTCGGGCGGCAGCGGCGTCATGTAGTCCTTCCCGTACATGTAGCGAAGGTGCGCGTCGTAGTCGCGCGACCCCATGAGGACCGTGTCCTCGAACTCGTAGTCGACGACGTCCAGATGCCAGCTCTTGAGCAGCCCGTACCAGTCGGGGACGCCGTTCTCCTTGTTCATGCGCCCCCAAGGGCGATACATCAGGGCCCGCACCCGCCGTCCGTCGTCGCGGTTGGAACTCCTTTTGGCCATCGCCTCGATGCGACGAAACATCACGTCTGCCGGAACGTGCGCCAGCAGGGCGAACCACGCACGCTTGAGGGCGCCCGCGCGCTGGTCCATCTTGCCTACCTCGGACCACAGGACCTTGCGCAGGCAGATGCAGTACAGGTTCTGCAGCGCCTGGCCCACGAAGCCGCGGGGGATGTCGTCCATGGGGAAGATGTCGATGGCGACGCCCGTCTTGAAGGTCATGTGCTCTTGGCCCGTGCGAATGTAGGTCGTGCCCGTGCGCCGGAGCTTGCCGTAGCCCCAGCGATACGGCGGGTCGTTGTAGTGGTCCTGAAAGAAGCAGACCGAGGGGTCCAGCTCGTGCGCGACGGCGCGGAACCGCTCGTACTCCTCGCGCATCATCGAGATGTCGCCGTCGTCGTCCCAGGGGATGAAGCCCTTGTGGCGGATGGCCCCCAGCAGCGTGCCGTTGGAGATGGTGTACACGATGCCGTGGGCGCGGCACACGCGGTCGAACTCCTTGAGCATGGCCAGCACGTGCGCCTGCAGGCGGGCGATCTCCTCGGGGGTAAGGATCTTTGACTCGCTCATGGGCTATCGCTCGCTTCCGAGGGCGGGCGTCAGCTCCTCGATGTCGGTGACGAGCAGCTCGCGGGCCTCGGGCACCAGGTCGGCCACCTCAGAGAAGAGCTGGTCGTAGCCCTCGCCCACCACCATGACGCGCGTGGCCCCCGCAAAGGTCAGGGCGCGCACGGACTGCGCCAGTGCCTCCACCAGCTCAGCTCGACGCTCTCCCCGCGCAAGGGCGCGCCCCAGGTCGGGCAGCCCGGTGGGCACGTCCACGAGCAGCCGTGGCCGCCCGTCCGCGCTGCCATCCACCACCTGCGAGGCCACGGCGAGCGTGTGCTCAACTCCGTCGCAGCCCACGATGCCCACCGAACGCCCACGCTCGTCGGAGTAGCCGTTTCTCACCCACCGCTCGGCGTTCTCGAAGTCGTTGGCGGTGTCGATCTCCTTGGTGCGGATGTAGAGGTACGGCATGGGCAGGTACTGCTCGATGAGCTGGTACACGTGCCCGGTGCCCCCGGTGAGCCGCGCGGTCGCCACCTGCATGACGCCCGTCCACTCGAAGCTGCCGTGCTCGCGCGAGAATTGGGTCACACATCCGTCGGCGACGTCGGTCAGCACCGGGCCGTCGGAGCCTGGCGCCGTGACGCCGATGAACTCGCCCTCCTGGGCAAGGATCAGCCGCATGTCGGATGGGTTGATGAGCAGGTCGCCGTCGAGCGTCAGGATGTAGTCCCCGGCATGGCGCGACGCCAGCATGACGCTCGCACCGGTCCCGTTGTGCATGTAGTCGTGGTTGAAGACGAAGGTCACGTCCTCACGGTAGCCACGCACGCACTCGATCACCCGCTCGGCCTGGTATCCCACGACCACTCGAACGTCATCGACGTCGTCGAGCATGCGCAGATGCCTGATGATGAGAGGAACGCCATCGACCTGGACCAGCGCCTTGGTGGTGTCCATGCCCAGGCGCTTGCCCATCCCGGCGCAGCTTATAACAACCGTTCGAGAAATTGGCATAGCCTCTCCTTGTCATAGATGGCATGGCTCGCCACCGCCAGCACCGACGGCGCGATGGGCCTCACCCCACCGAACCCGATGCCCACCTCTGCCGCACCGATCATATCCGCGTCGTTGCTGCCGTCGCCCACGGCCACGAAGGGGCCCACGATCTGGTCGACCAGCTTGTTCTTGTCGATGACGCTGGCTACGCCGAGCAGGCGGTCGTCCTTGACGATGCCCTTCGAGCAGTGGACCGAGTCGGCCATGCCGATGCGCTCTATGAGCCCGGCGATCCAGACGTCGAGGTTGCCCGTCACGATGAAGCAGCGATGACGGTTCTCCTGAATAAAGCGCACCAGACCCTCGTTGAGCGCGATGTTGGCGATCTCGTCGCTGATGGTCGAGACAGGGACGTCCTTCAGCAGCTCCACCCGCGACAGAAAGCTCGAACGAAAGGGAATTGCCTCGTACATGGAGCGCTCGGTCAGCTCGCGCATCTCGTCGCCGCAGCCGACGCGCTGGGCGATGGTGGGAAGGATCTCGACCTCGGTGATGGTCGAGTCAAGGTCAAACAGAAAGACGTAGTCGCTCACGTGCATCCTCTCGGTCTTGCGCGGTCCGCTCCAAGAAGTCTAGCAGTCGCGTATCGACCCAGCGGGAAGTACACCCCTTTTTCGTGAAACGGCAGGACAGCAGCAGGGCAGGGTGGCCTGTGCGCGCACCTGGCGGGCGCACAGGAGCAGTCGGGGCGAGCGGTCGGTGGCCCCTGCGCGCGAGCGTGCGATTGAGCGCCCGTGCCCGGCGCCAAGTCCCGCTGACTCGGATTCGTGGCGCCTGCGCGCGAGCATGCGATTGAGCGCCGCGGAAGCACCCTGCTCGACGACCTCAGTGACCCATGCGCGCGAGCACGTGGTATCTGAGTGCGAGCAGCCGCCCCGTCAGGGCCTGGCCCAGGATCCGTGCGCAGACCCTGATGGCACGAACGTCCTTGCGCTCGCTCGCGCCAAGCAGGTGCGCGTACGCACGCAGCGTCGTGCGCGCCTCTCTCACCTGCGGGTCCTCGTAGAGGTAGGCGTACCCCATCCACACCGCATAGAAGGTCGCGAGGTAGGCCTCAAGCGTCTCCTTGCGCGGCGAGGGCGTCGCGGTGGCCTCGGCTGCACAGCGCCTCAGCATGTCGGCAAGGTCGAGCACCGCCGTCCGCGAGGGCACACCCGAGCTCTGCGTCACGCCCATCCCGCGATGCCACACGTAGACGTATTCGTTGAGGAAGTCGAGCGAGGTCAGGTGGCGGAGCAGGTCAAAGGAGAAGGCCGCGTCCTCGTTGCGCCGCCCTTCGGGAAAGCCGATGCGTGCCGATCGGACGAGATCGCGCCGGATGGCCTTGCGCCACACGGCGGCGCTGTAGAGGTACTCGCGCACGACGGTGCGCAGGGTGGCCTCCATGTCGCCCTCCACCAGCGGGTAGGTGGGGTTGTCCGGCGTGGGCCCCACCTCGTGCGAGCGCCGCTCGATCGCGCCCGTGTTGACCCAGTGCTGCTCGCTCAGGAACAGCAGCACGTCGGGCTCGGTCTGTCGCAGGCGCCGCGCCACGTGCTCCAGCGAGCTGTCGCGGACCCACCGATCGTCGTTGTCCAGGAACATGAGGTATGTGCCCCGCGCGGCGGCCATGCCGGCGTTACGCGCCGCCGAGGTGCCCGCGTTGGCCTGGTGGATGACCCGCACGCGCTCGTCGAGCTGCGCGTAGGAGTCGCACAGGGCCTCGGAGCCATCGGTCGAGCCGTCGTCCACCAGGATGAGCTCAAGGTCGGAGAAGCTCTGCCCGAGCACGCTCTCGACACAGCGATGCAGCAGCTCGCGACAGTTGTAGACCGGCACCAGGACGCTGATGAAGGGGGCTTCTGCCAAGACGATCCTTTCGGGAAGACGGCAGGCCCCATGATAGCCAACAGGTGCGCTGCCGTTGTGGCATATGCGAAAGACGTGCAAAATTCCCGTCATGGCGGGCGCGTGCCCTACACTGGAAGGCACGCACAGGCACATGGACCTCGAATGGAGGGAGCTACCATGCGCACGCACGCACCCACTGCCTTCGTCGGCGTGGCCCTTGCGGCCGCGCTGGCACTTACCTGTCCCCGTCCCGCCCTCGCCGCCACGCAGGCGGAGGTCGACAACGCTCAAGCGCAGCTCAGCGAGCTGATGCAGCAGTCCTATGCGGCATCGCAGGAGCTGAACAAGACCAAGTCCTGGCTCGAGCAGACCGAGGGCAAGCTGGCCGACATCTCGGGAGACCTCGAGGATTGCGACAAGCTCTACAACGAAGCGCGCGAGAACCTGTCCACGCACGTGAGCGCCAGCTACAAGCGCGGCCCCATCGAGCTTTTGGACATTGTCCTCAACTCGTCCAGCTTCGAGGACCTCACGAGCAACCTCTACTACGCCGCCAAGATCACCCGTCAGGACGCCGAGGCGGTCGACCAGTTCAACGAGTCGAAGAAGCAGCTCGAGGCAGAGCGCGAGAGCCTCGAGCAGGCGCAGAGCGAGCAACGGGAGCTGGTCAGGCTCCAGGAGCAGCAGGCGGCCGCCCTCGCGTCGAAGCAGGCGGCCCAGCAGTCCTACCTCGATGGGCTGAGCGCCGAGCTGCGCTCTCAGATCGACGTGGAGCGTGCCGAGACGGAGGCGCGCGCCGCCGTCGACGAGCAGACGCAGGGGACGAACCCGTCGCAGGACCAGCAGGGCGGCGACCAGCAGACGCAGGAGACCCCCACGATCACCGACCAGCAGCCTACCGAGCCCAGCCCCTCGCAGCCGAGCGAGCCGGCGACCGAGCCCTCGCAGGAGCCTGCCCCGGAGCCGGCACCGGCGCCAGAGCCGGAACCGACGCCGGCGCCCCGCCCCTCGACGAGCTCGTCAGGAAGGCAGGCCATCGTCGACCTCGCCATGTCACAGCTGGGAGTGGGCTACGGCTACGCCGCCACCACCTGGAACGTCAAGCTCGACTGCTCCGGCCTCACGTATCTGGCCTACCAGAAGGCCGGCTATGACATCCCTCGTTGCCAGAACTACCGCAACGGCGGCACGAACTCGCAGGCCTACGTCGTGCATGCCAGGGACTGGAAGACGCGCGTCGAGGATCTGGAGATCGGTGACATCGTCTTCTACGGGTCCTCCTGGGACGCCACCGACCACGTGGGCATCTACTGCGGCAACGGCCAGAACATCGAGGCCAACCCGCAGGGCGTGCTGGTACAGGCGGTCTATGACCCCAACTGGCACCCCACCTGGCACAACTTCGTCGGCGGCGGTTCGCCCCTGTAGGCCGTCCAGCAGACACTCGCCTCACTCTTCTGCGGCCCCCGCTCGCTCA
>JAWRIT010000004.1:0-6788 GCA_040268355.1 Atopobiaceae bacterium
CCCCCCCCCCCCCCCCCCCCCCCACTAGTCGGAAGTGAGCTTGCGTCCGCGAAGGTGCGTAGCCTGCCGGGGGGTTGTCGTTTGCGAGGACGTATTCCGTAAGTCACTCGCCGAACTCGCCCGTGTTGCCGATCCGACGGCGCCTTATCGGGTATCGAGGTCGGCGAGGGAACCGGAGGCATACGTCACCATGGCCATCCCGCCCGAAAGGAGCGGGGCGGAACGCACGTCTCCCTCACGAGCACCCTCCCGCGCGAGAGACGACGTGGCCAGAGAGCAGCATGCGTCGAGGAAGTGTTGCCCCAAGCGTGACGATTCGCAATACCATAAGAAGCGGCGGAAGAGTCGAGCGACTTTCTATCAGGACAGAGCGCAGATGAGAGACGGGGCGAGGTGGCTCAATATGCCCAACGCGAGCAACGCGGTGAAACGAGTCTTCTTACTCATGGTGTTCGCCGTCTCTGTCTGCCTCCTCTCGGCCTGTAGCCTCAACTCCGGGAGAGACTTCTCAACGGATACGTGGGCACTCGTCATAGAGAACGGCTCGCGCAACCTCTACGACTTCCACGACATGTTCGGACAGGATCTCTTGGACAGCATGGAGGCGACGGGTTCCCTGGAGTCGAGCTGGCGGAGGTTGCACGACTTTGCAAATACCCATAACAGGACCTACGAGCTGGTTTCCAGTGACCTCTATCCTCATGGGGTCATATCCGCGGAGTACACGGTCTGCGTGTACGACCACACCCACCGTCTCAGCGAACCAGATGGCGATCCTACCGTCTATCACCTGTTCTTCGTGGTGCACACACCAAAAGAGGAAGACCCCGCCAAACGTGGCGTCTGGTCGGTCAGCATGGTGGATGACGACACGTACCACGAGGAAGGGTTCTCGTTCGCCGCCCGACCAGACAAGGACGGGCAGAAACGGGGAACCTCCCCCTGCGGCGTCTTCGTCGGCGAGGATGCACGTACCCTCGCCTCCGCAATCGAGACTCCAAAGCGAACGGACGAATACGACCCGGAGGTCATCGGACCAGGTTACAACACCGACGGACCGGTCACGGTGATGGAGGACAGCGGGGAAAGGCCCCAGAAGTACAGCGAGGAGATGGCCGAGAAGATTGAGGCGTGCCTCGACGGGCGCGACGCGGATGGCCTCGAGCGGCTCTTCTCCAAAACCGTGTTGGACGTGGACCCGGAGACGGACGAGCAGATCGGGGAACTGGTGCAGGTGTTCTCAGGTTCTACGAGTCCGGTCGACATAGACGAGGTGGACGCGAACACGGGGACCGGACAAACCTCCATGTCCTACCTGCACGATCCGGACTGGGACAACCGCGTGCAAACCGGGTTCGGCACCTACTATGTCGGGTTCCGCGCGGTCGTGACCTGCGGGGACGAGCGGTACCAGCTGCAGGTGGACTGCTGCACGGACTACGAGCGGAACGCCAATCGGCTTGGGGTCATCTGGATAGCGCTCTATCCGGAGACCCCTGGCGGCGAGTTCCCCTATGGCAGGGAGCCGGTCGCCCAGGCCGGTACCGACATGGTCACGATCGGCCTGGAAAGGCGGCCGATGGGTTAGGGTTCCCCTGCTCGGTCGGACACCGTGGCCAAGCGCCCATCGGAGCGTGGGTACGACGGCTCTCATTCCCTCGCTCTGATCAGGACGATCCCCGGCAAGCGCCCCGAGCGGTGGTCCGCCCGCTCCCCTCCCCTACGTCAGGCTGATGCGCAGGACGCGCCCGTCGAGCTCGGCTGAGAGCTCGAGTCCCATGCGTTGCGCAAGCTGGTAGGCAGTGGCCAGACCCAGCCCCGATCCGACCGATCCCCTCGCGTTGTCGGCTTGGTAGAAGCGCTCGAAGAGTCGACTCGCATCGAGCGCGGCGGGATCGACCACCTCATTCTCGAAGACGAGCCTGAAGTCCGCACCACTCCCAGATTGGACGATGTGCGGTGAGGAGCTGCCGTGGCGCAGCGCGTTCGCCACAAGGTTCTCGAAGATGCGCGCGAGCGCCTCCTCGTCGGCGTCAATCGTGCAGCCCTCGTCGGCGAACGAGACGCTCGGCTGCCACCCGTGCGCCTCAAAGGCCGGATAATGGCCGACGAGCACGCGCGAGAGCAGCGGCAGGACGCTCACGGGACGCAGTTCGAGCTCCACATCCTCATCCAAGGACTTGGTGTAGGCGAACAGCGCCTCGACGAGCTCGTTCGCACTATCGAGACGAGCCCCGGCTGCCTCCAGATACTGACGAGCCCGCACGGCATCCATCTCGTCGGCGGCAAGCTGCAGGTAGCCCTTGGCCCCGGCGAGCGGGGTGCGGATGTCGTGGGAGAGCGACTCAAGGTCTCGTTGGAAGGCTGCCGCAGAGCGCCCGGCGGCAATGCGCTCGCGCTGTGCGTCGTCGAGCTGCCGGTTGATGCTGCGCACGAGCTCCCGCTCCGCGTTCCCGGAAAGCTCCGTATGCAGTCTCACATTGCTCTGGGCGTCCCGCACGCGAAGGAAGTGGCTCATGCGCATAAGCTCCCGCCGCCAGCGCCAGCCGACGACGCCGCCGGCGAGCACGGCGCCGGCGGCAAAAGCGATCATGAGGGCGACAAAGTCCATGCTACACGTCCCTCTCTCTTAGACGTCCCTCGTGCGGACGATCGCGAGCGATGCGCCGCCAACAACGCCAATGCAGACGATCCCCGTGATCAGCACGTGGGCCAGCGGCGTGAACACCTCGCCCGTCGTTGCCGCAGCAGTCAGGAGGTCCGAGCCGCTACCCAAGAGTCCAGCACTCGTGACGGGCAGCCAATCCACGATGGCACCTGCCACGGGCGAGCCGGGGAACAAGGCACCCAAAGCCGACTGGACGACGCCCTCCACCATGGTAGTGCAGACGGCCGTCACGGCACCGGCGGCGACGTTTCCCGAGATCCACGTGACGAGGGCAACGACGCAAGCGTAAGCATAGGTGATGAGCCAGGTGAGCGCCATCCAGGCCAGCAGAGAGCCGATGGACTCCGGGTCGGTGAACGTGAAGTCCGCCACTGTGGTGCTGATGGCACAGGCGATGACCCCCACCACCACGAATGCGAACGCGACCAGCGCCACGACGAGCAGCTTTTCGAGGTAGTAGGCCATCCTGCTGCGCCGTGCCGCAAGGATGCTCTTCGAAAAGCCGGTGCTGACGTCTGATGAGAGGAAGATGGCCGTGAACAGACCGCACAGCAACATGGCAAACCCTCCGCCCAAGACGATGCTGCCTGCCACGTGGCTGAGACCGGGCGCCGTCGTGGTGTCGACAGGCTCAGCGACGCTGCCATCTGGCACATAGGTGACGTACATCATCGTGTCGGGGGCATCTTCGTCGGCGGTGGCGCTTGCGCCACTCTGGCTGCTCGAGCTTACGTTCTGCTGGGCCATCTCCATGAACGTGTCGGTACTCACGAACCACAGCATCGCAACTGAGAGCGTGACACCAACGGTCATCAGGACCAGGAGCACCCAGAGCATCTTGCCGCGAACGAGACGATACAGGTCGGATTTCAACAGGTTAAGCATGATGGGCTCCCCTTTCCATGATCTCCAGGAAGAAGCTCTCGATGTCGCGCTGCACCGGCGAGAGCTCGAGGATCGTGAGTCCCGCATCCTGCAGGATGCGGGCGATGACCTGCGTGTCCTTCATGTTGCCGACGTTGAGCGCCCCCGAGCGTTCCATGCGCAGCTCGGCATGAGGCAGTGCCTCCTCCAGATACGCAAGCGCGCGAGGATTGTTGGAGGTCTCCACGCGTATGAACTCGCCGCAGGCCTCCTGCATCTGCTGGTCGGTGAACTCGGCCACCATGCGCCCCTCGGAGATCACGCCGAAGCGGTCTGCCACACGATTGAGCTGGTCGAGCACGTGCGAGCTGATGAGGATCGTCACGCCTCGCTCGTCGCGCAGGCGGGCCAGCAGCAGGCGCATGGCGCGGGAGCCTTCGGGGTCGAGCCCGTTCAGCGGCTCGTCGAGCAGCAGCAGGTCGGGAGTGCCCACGAACGCGAGCGCCAGGCCCAGCCGCTGCTTCATGCCCAGAGAGAACCCGCGCACCTTCTTGCGGCCGGCGCTGGTGAGGTCGACGAGATCAAGGAGCTCGGCGCAGTGGGCGCCTGCGTCTGGCACGCCCATCGCAAGCGCCTTGGCCATGAGGTTGGCGCGTGCGTCCAAGTTGGGCAGCACCCCCGGCTCCTCGATGATCACGCCAATGGGGTCGGCGTAGTGCCTGGCATCCCTGCCGAACAGCTCCATGCTACCCTCCGTCGGCGCAGCCAGACCGGCAAGCATCTT
Source organism: Atopobiaceae bacterium (assembly GCA_040268355.1). Taxonomy (GTDB): domain Bacteria; phylum Actinomycetota; class Coriobacteriia; order Coriobacteriales; family Atopobiaceae; genus UBA1367. The sequence continues at coordinate 4,317 of JAWRIT010000004.1, forward strand.
CATCGTGGTCGACTTGCCCGCGCCGTTGCGCCCCACGAACCCGTAGATCGATCCGCGTGGCACGTTCATGTCAAGTGCGTTCACGGCGGCCTGCGCGCCATAGCGCTTGGTGAGCCCACGTGTCCGTATTGCGTATGCAACGCTCATGTGCCTTCCTTTCCTCGTGCTCATGGTGCCCTCCCCTTCTCGAAGTGGCTCCTGTCTTGAATACACGTTAGATGCCGCTGTTCAAGCAAGTTGGAAGGAGATCTTAAGAAAGTATGAGGGAGGGCGTTCAGTGCGACTGGTCATGTATATCGGTGGGTGAAGCTTCCGGCACGAAGATCATGCCGTCGTAGAGGTCTATCGGCGCAGAATGCAGGCGATAGGCAGCAGGCTGCAGGCGCATCACGACGGTGGTGACCAAGTCCATGGGCTGCTCGCCGAGAGTGCCGGTGGAAACGGCGTCGTCGATGTAGACGCGCAGGGGCGAATCCTGAGGGACCACGGAGAAGTCGAGCCAGGTGCAGTCGAGCCCCGCCGTTTTCGCCGCTTTTGCAAGCGGGTCATATGAGTAAAACGTCTGCACGGTGCGGCCGTCATTGCCGTCAGGCAAGTTGCAGTCGGTTTTGAAGAAGTCCGTACCGATGGCGTAGTAACCGTCCCCAAAGGTGTCGTGCAGAATTGCCCCCGACGAATCCGCCTTTCCGATGTGGCCGTTGTGAGCGGAAAGGAAGATGCGATTGTTGCCACGATTCCGCTCCTGCTCGAGCGTCCACTCCGTGTTCTGGGCCATATACTGGCCACGCACCTGCCCGTACGAGGTGGGGTCGTTCTCGTAAGCCTGCTCAAGTGAGAGGTTCTGGGACAGGGTCGCGGTCAGGTGAATTGCCCGCCGAACGGTTTGCGAACGCTCGGCATCGGCCGTCCCCTCAAGCTCTTCCTGAATGCCCTCGAGAATCGCCTCTCGATCCGCGAAGCTCACGCTCTCTCGCCACTCGCCGTTGTCGAACAGGCCTTCGAGCTGGGAGGTGTCCATCTCGAGGCTCCTCATGTCTTCAAGCAGATATCTCGCGTTGTTTGCCGTGCGCTGGCAGTCGATGCCGTAGAAGCGCAGGTCGTCGCCCGGCGCGGCGGTCGCGTTGTACTCACGCATCCACTCGGCGAGCGCGGCCATCTCGTCGGTTCGGTAGATTGCGAAATCGATTTCTGCCACTGCTTCATCGGCCGTGCCCTCACCACCATGTATGTAGCGATCGACCGCCTCGCAGCCGCCGTAATCGCCCTCGAGCGCGAACGCTCGGACCCCGTAGTCTTCGACCATGTGCTGGAATACCGAGAGCTTGAGCTCTTGGAACTCCTTGTTGCCATGCGTCGCCTCGCCAAGTGCGATGACGCACGCCTGGTCGGGGACCTTGATGTCCTCGACGGCTCCGGCGTACTTTGCGAATTCCTCGGGGTCGGCTGATGGCCCCGTTCCGAATCCGCCAAACTGGGAGAACACTGCACCTGCAGCTATCGCGACGGCAATCAGCGCAAGCGAGACTTTCAATGCGACGTGCTTTTTCCTGGATTTCTTAGCCACGGCGTTACTCCTCTTCTCGAAGCGGCTCCTGTCGTGAATACACGTTAGATGCCGCCGTTCAAGCAAGTTGGAAGGAGGTCTTAAGAAAGTATGAGGGAGGGCGTGGGACGAGGGCGGTCTTGAGGATGGGGGTCCGGTGCGCCCGGCTTTGAGGTGGGGCGAGGGCAGTCTTGAGGGCGAGTGCAGTCTTGAGGGAGGGCGCCCATTCCCCACGGCTAGCTGACGTTCAGCTTGAATCCCAGCCCCCAGACCGTCTGGAGGTAGCCGTCGGTGCCCGTGCGCCGTAGCTTGGCGCGGATGTTGGAGATGTGCGCGTTCACGGTGCTGTCGTCGGCGGCGAACGGCTCGCCCCAGGCGAGCTCGTAGAGCTCCGCCTTCGTGAACACCCTGCGAGGATGCGAGGCGAGCAGCTCGAGTATGTTGAACTCGATGCGCGTCAGCGGGACGCTCTGCCCGCCCACGGCGAAGGTGCGCGCCTCGCGGTCGATCTCCCAGAGGCCGACGCGGAGCGTGGTGGTGTCGCGCACGTCCGTGCCCGCGCGGCGCAGAAGCGCCTCCACGCGCGCCTCCAGCTCGTCGAGGTCGAAGGGCTTGGCCAGGTAGTCGTCGGCGCCGAGGCGCAGCAGCGCCACCTTGTCGGTCGAGGCGGCGCGCGCCGACGTGATGAGGATCGGGACGCTCGAGTCCTGCGCGCGAAGGGCGCCCACGAGCTCCTCCCCCGAGGTGCCAGGCAGCATGAGGTCGGTGACCACGAGGTCGAAGGGCCGCGTCTCAAGCTGCAGCGCGGCCTCGGTTCCCGAATAGGCCTGCGTGCAGCCATAGCCGGCCTTGGAGAGGCGCGTGGCCATGATCGTGTTGAGGTCGGCGTCGTCTTCGACTATTAAAACGGATGCAAGCATGTGTCGTAT
>JAWRIT010000005.1:0-8748 GCA_040268355.1 Atopobiaceae bacterium
GGACTTTTGCGGTGAAATTCCGCGACTGGCGGAGTATCAGACGGAAAAACAGCAGGACGGAGGACGGAGATGCTCTGGAATGCCCGAAAAAATACCGCAAAAGTCCGATCTCTAGCCACGGGGCACACGGAATCAGGCCCACGTCGGCGTGCCAGCTTGGAGTTGAGTCCGCGTACGGCCCTGATGACCTCCCCTTTGCCACCCCACACGGGCGTGACATGGGTACCGCTTCCTGGCCCCATCGCCGGAGCCCGCCCTTTCGCCACATGCTCCGGCGCATGGAGGTCCATGGGATGGGTGGGTCCGCTCGGCCCCGCCGCCCCCTAGCTCCGCCGGACGATCGCACCGAGTCCAAGGAAATATCTGCATCCCCCAGCCTGCGGCTGTGACACAGAGGTGCCTCTTCCCCCGTGCCAGCCCCCACATTGGCAGCTTGCTCGCGTTTGCTTGCGGGAAGATTACTCGCCCTTCTCGTAGGCGGGGGTATAGCTGCGCCGATTCCAGTGCATCATGCTCCACGGCAGCGCGAGCTCGTCAAGGCTCGCTATGTGCCGTGGGGCATACGGCTCGCCTGAGGGCGTGTGGCTCCTATACCGCTTTTGGTACTTCATTCCCAGGTCAGGGGCACCAGAGAGGAACAGGACGTCCGGGTATCGCTGCGACAGGTAGCGGGCGACGCGATAGGTGGCTCCCGATGAAATGCCAGCAAAGATCCCCGTGTCCCTCAAAAGGTCGATGCCGCCGCCTATCGCGATGTCGGCGCTGACCCAATGGATGTAGTCGTAGGCAGCATAGTCGATGTTCCCAAAGGGAATGGCGCTCCCGATGCCTGCTTCGAGCATGTCCGGGTCATCGATGTGCTCCGACCCAAACGTGATGCTTCCAAAGGGCTGAATCCCCGAAAGGGTAACCGGCACCTGCTCCTTCTCGAAGCCGCGCCTCATCCCACACGAGGAGGCCCCCGAGCCAACCGGCCAGACCAGATGGACGCCTTTGGAAAAGAGCCGACGATCGGCTTCGACGATCTGGCGGACGGCCTCCTCATAGCCGAGGTAGTGGATGTCGTCGTGGTACTGCTTCATCCAATAGGCCTTCGGCTCGCTGAGAAGGTACTTCTCCACCAAGGAAAGGCGCAGCTCCTGGTCGTATTTCAGATTGGTGGAGGGAGGGACCTGCTCCACCTCGGCGCCGAGCGTCTTCAACTGGAACAGCAACGTGGCATCGACCGTTGTGGAGGCGACGAGATGGCATCGCAGGCCATGCTTGTGCGCCGCGAGCGCCAGCGCATAGGCATAGATGCCACTCGAGCTATCCACCAGAATGGCGTCGGAGCCAATCTCGTGCTTTTCCAGCAGTGCCCTCACGGCGAAGTCCGCAGCGATGACCTTCATAGACTCAAAGCGGCATACGTACAAATTGTCTGCCGCGCGCACGACTGCTGGCCTGGCGATGGCATCGCTGATGTGGTCGTATATCATGGCGAACTCCTGGTTCAGTCACACACCCTTACGCTGGGCGCTCGCAGGTCGAACCGGTCAATCAGAGGCGGGGGATCAGGTCTCATATGGTAGCCGACGGTACTCCCAGCATTCCGAGCCGCATCGGGGGGTAGGCACGCCTGCGGCAATCTCGCACTTCGTCTCATGCGGGCAGGCAAACGCGCGAAGACTGTGGTAGAGTGTAGGACCGTGCTTCACGCGGGTGTAGTTCAATGGTAGAACCAGAGCCTTCCAAGCTCTTGACGCGGGTTCGATTCCCGTCACCCGCTCCATTTTTTCCTTGCGAAGCGTCAAGCCAAGCACACCATTTCTTTGACGAATCCCCGCTCATTGTTTTTGCGCATACCGCTTCAGGAGCAGCAGTATCCATGCACCTGACACCATGAGCGCCACCAGCAGGAAGAGAAGGTCGTTCTCGGCTGTCGCCTTGCCAATCCAAAACGAAGGCAATGGCGCTGCGGCATACTGCTCGGCCCCCACGATGACGTGCGGCACAACCGCACCGAGGGTCAACACTGACGCCAGTTTGGATATGGCGACGCCCTCCAGCTTGTTGGCGGAGAACGCCACGACCAGCATTGAGACGATGAGCCCATACAAAGCCCCCGCCGCAGCGAGAGGTATGACCCAAAGCCCAGAAAGAGAAGACAGCTTGAATATGGGCAGCAATACAGCAGTGAACAAAAAGGCTGCGACAGCGGGTATGCACAGTCGCGAAGCAAGGTAGCCCTCCTTCGCCAGCGGTGAGACGAGCAAAGAAGAGACCGTTTTGTCGTCGAACTCCTCCAGGGTCACCATTGCGGCAGCAAGGCAGAACATAGTGGAGGTCAGCATGGCGTAAAAAGCGTCAACGAGCTGATAGTAGGGGGCGATCACGCTCGGGGCACCAAGCCACTTTGCCAGGACTTGCTCGACGAGGGGGATGCCGAATCGGAAGAGAATCCCAATGAGGATCGGCGCGAAGCAGATCACGAGCAGCATCTTGTCGCGCCGCATGATGCGCACCATCTGAGAGGCGCTTAGGAGGATGGTTCTCATATCGTTCCTCCTCCTGCCCTGAGCAGCATACTCTCAGCGTCTCGGTTCGCGAGGGTGGCAAGAGTCCCGATGAGCAACAGTGAGAGAACGAGGCCCGTGGCACTCGGAGGAACCCCCGAGATCAGGTCGAGGCATGCGCTTGTTGGATGGTCCTTGAGCCAAGAGGGACCGATACCGTACAGATGCAGAAACGCGGGGACGAAGAAGAGGGCCTCCGCGAGTGCTGCCCAGAGAATGAACTGGTTGAGAGTACGTATCCTCGCCGCGATGACGATGCTTAGCAACGTGAAGATGAGGAAGGCCGTCCCGGTGCCAAGCGCCACCATGCACAGATCGCTTGCGCCTGCGAGCACAGCCAGTGCCACAGCAACGACGAGCGATATGACAGACAACGAAACGACCTTCGAGACGACATACTCTACGGAACGGCATGGAGAGATCGCCATGGCGCTGGGCGTCCGTTGGCTCTTCTCGAGCAGGACGATCGCGCCCATAAAGAACAGGCTCATGGAGGCCGGATCGGAAAAGATGAGAAGAGCTGCCGTCTTGTCCTTCCAGTCTTCTGGAACCAAAAGGATCACGATGGCATACAGAGCCGTCAGAAAGGCATAGAGAAGGTAGAGGCCATGCCTTGCCTGACAGCGAATGTCCCAGATGATCATGGAGCGCAGCCTCATGCGAGCGTCCTTCCCGTAATGTCCACGAAGATGTCGTGTAAGGTCGGCTCGCAGCTATGGATGGAAAGGATGCGATTCTCCTCAATGAGCCTCTTGAGGCGATCGTCGGACGAGAGCTGGCCGAGCGGGCAGCTTGCGCTTCGCTCGCATTCCTCCATCCACGAGTAGGTCACGGCAGATGCGCCTCTTGACATGATGAGGTTATGAGGGCTGTCGAGGGCGCGTATCGTGCCGCCTACGATGAACGCGACCCGGTCACAGAGCTCCGTCGCATCTACCATGTTGTGTGTGGTGAGAAGAATGGCTTTGCCTCTGGCCTTCTCCTCGAGGATCACGTCCTTCATCATGCGGCTGTTCGTCGGATCAAGGCCGCTGGTGGGCTCGTCGAGAAACAGGACGGACGGGTCGTGCAGCAGCGCCCTTACAAAGTTGAGACGCGCCTTCATGCCCTTCGAATACTCAGCCACCCGCTTGTCGGCGTCGAATGTCAGGTCGACCGCCTCCAACAGCTCATCGATCGGGCGCGAACGCCTCTCGTAGAGCGAGGAGAAGAAGCGCAGGTTCTCTCTGGCGGTCATCTTCTCGTACATGGCCGAAAACTCGAAGTCGACTCCGATGTGCTCGTAGAAATCCCTCGTACGTCTCCTGCACTCCACTCCGTTCACGACAGCTGAGCCCCGATATGAGGCAATCATGCCGGTGAGCATCTTTTGCAGGGTTGACTTGCCGGCCCCAGACGGCCCCAAGAACCCGAAGATCTCTCCGCGATGAACGGAGAAGGTCACATCCGAAATGAACGGATGGGTCGTGTAGCTGAATGACAGGTTCTGTACCTGAATCGCCGCTCCCATCGTGCCTTCTTGAAACCGAATGACTAAAACTGATGATATGGTCAAAAAATGCCTAAGATCATGGCCCGGGAGCTGCCGGGCCATGGTTTAGAGAATCTGCATGACAATGCCGCGGATCAGGGTCTGCAGGGCAAGGCCGTAGCTGTCACTGTCGATCTCGCCCTTGTGCAGCGTCGCGAAGTAAAGAGCCTGAAAGGCGGCGCTGACTGCTCTCGCGTCGAGCTTTCCCTTTCCAGAAACAAGCGAGAGGATGTCCTCGATTGTCCGCTCGTCGTCTCGGTAATGCTCCTCGACCACCTCTTTCGGGAGTTTTCGGATGAGCAGATCCACCTCGGTGGAATCGAGGCTTCTGAGCACGGGTCTGCGCTCGGCCTCCTTGTAGAAGTCGAATATGACCTCGGTCAGCGCCTCGACGGAAGGTCCTGCGTCCATCAGGCTCGCCGTGGCTTGATGGAAGCGGGTGTTGATCTCGTCCTGCTGCTCTTGGATGACCTCGAACAGCAGCAGCTCCTTCGAGCGGTAGAAGAGGTAGAAGGTCCCTTTGGGGATGCCGACGCGCTTGACGATCTCATCGACCGTCGTGTGACGTATGCCGTAGTCAACGAGGCACTTCGCCGTTTCCTCCTTGAGGCGCCTTCTGATGTAGTCCCTCTCCTGGTCGCTATAGCTTTTCGGCACGATGCTCCTAATGTTTGACCAAAGCTGTAATAATGGTCATTAAAGCATGCGCGTGATACGAGGTCAACGCGCCTCCCCCGAAGAGAGAGGCGCCCTTCTTCTGGAATTCATAGGCGCGTGCCCCGCACGACACAGGGGAAGAGGCACCTATGTGTCATAGGGGATTTCTGGGGCGCTTGCAACCACGCCCCAGATGCCTCTGTAGGCAGCCGCCCACTCCGGTAGTGGGCACCACATCCCGTCTCATGAGGCGACATGGAATCGTGTCGCTTGGCGACATGCAACAATGTCGTCTGGCGACACGAGCCCATGTCGCCAGTTGTACGGGAGGGGACTTGGCATGAACACCGGTAGGAAATCCGAGTATGTCGAACATAAGCTGTCGACGGCGGAGGCGGCGAAGGGCATCGACTCGACGGCGTTGTCGAACATGAGTGTGTGTGTGACGACACCCGATCCACTTGAAGACGAACTTGAGTCTGTCGTACGGGTACCCGGAGCGTTCTGATATCCGCGCCAAGCAGAACCGCGTGTCTGAGTGGAGTAATGTCACGACTAGCGGTTTCAGATCGGTCGACGCCGCCGTCCCGGCAGCGGGCAAAAGTCAGGGCGAGACCGGTGCCCCTTGCACATGGGGTGCAGCCTCTTGTGCGAAAACTAATCAGTTTCTGATGCATGCGATGCTCGATTCACCGTGCAACATCTGCGCAGAGCCAATTGAAACTCAACGGCTCGGTGCCGGATGGCACGTACGCCGCAGGGGGGGGGCGCAGGACAAGCAGCGCTCACGAGATGGGAGGCATCCAGGAGTGACGCTGTAAAAGTGCTTAATAGTATACATAATACATACTAAAAAATACAGTATTGAAATCAAAGTGCTCCGGATAATGGTGTAATATACTATGGAGAGAATATGAAGAATAACATAGAAACAAATTCACATATACATTTTGGCAATGAGAAGTAGAAAAGAAATAGCAGGAAATAGGATTTACAACGAACTGAATGGATGCAGAGAATAAAAATAAATATACACTTCACAACTACCTAAAATACTTGTGAAGAGTCTCCACAAATAAAGTCGCTAATATAAGCGTTGATAGGAGCGGTTGCGAGAAAGGCGACCAAGATGATCAAGGGGCAATTCCCAAAGGTTACCGTGATTTTGCGTGGGTACAACTACGATCAGGTTCGTACGGTTGTGTCATGCCTCGTGGGAAGCAAGCTCGCAGCTGTGGAAGTTGCCATGAACACTCCTGGAGCGGCAGATATCATCCGTAGCATTTCTCAAGAGTTTGGCGACGAGCTTCTGGTTGGAGCTGGTACCGTCATATCTGCCGAACGTGCTCATGCGGCAGTCGGTGCAGGGGCGGCCTTTGCGCTTTCTCCCATTTGTTTTACGCAGGAAATCTTTGATATCTGCAAGGCTGCAAGCATGATCACTGTGCCGGCCGCATACTCTCCGAGCGAGGTGTGGCAGATGATCCAGATGGGTGCCGACATCGTTAAGTTGTTTCCCGCTGCTCGTCTAGGAGCTCGTTACTGTGCCGATATCCAAGCCCCTCTCGGCAGTTTGCCCCTTATGGTTGTCGGTGGCGTCAATGCCGACAACTGCCAGGAGTATTTCGATGCTGGCGCAACCTATGCCGGTATTGGTTCGGGCATATTCCACCATGAGGACATAGTTGCGATGGATGAGGAGGCGATTCGCGCCTCGATAAAGCACTTTGAGCAAAAGGTGAGGTGGTGAGCATGGTGCGGCTGCACATTGACGAGTCTCTCGTACTGTTTGTGGACAACACCGACGATTACCGTGTTGTAGAGCGTGTGATGGCGGGAACCCTCCAAAAGGGTGGCTTCACCAAAGAGGGCTATGCGCAGGCAGTTCTCACGCGCGAGAGCCAGTATCCCACGGCGCTCGAAGTGGGGGAGTTCAACGTAGCCATACCGCATTGTGATGCTAAACACACGATTTCCGACGCTGCCTGCGTGGCCATTCTTCCCCAAGGGATTGCCTGGCCCCGCATGGATGACCCCGATGAGGAGTGCATGGTAAGAATGGCCATCATGCTGGCTTTTACCAACCCGCACGACCAGATTGAACTGCTTCAGAAGGTCATAGCGTTTATCCAAAACCAGACTTTAGTTGAGCAGCTGGTTTCGGGCATGTCGGCTGCAGAGATAGCTCGTATTGTCGACACCGCCCTTTCGTAAGTGCATTACGGCGCCGTTGCACGGACGCGTGCAAATCATAGGTTGTACAAGCATTTCGTCGGAAAGGAGCTGTCATGCAGAAGAAGACGGTAATCGTGTGCTGTGGAACCTCCATGATCACCTCGACCGTCGCAACGAACAAGGTCAAGGAAATCGCCGCAGAAGCTGGATGCCCCGAGCCCCGTATTATTCAGTGCAAGTTCTCGGAGGTGGAGGGCAATCTTGCGTCGAACTCTGTGGACCTGGTCGTTCCCACGGGCAAGCTCAAGGGTGTTGAGACAGGCAGTGTGCCCGTGGTCCAGGGAACTGCTTTTATCACTGGGATTGGAGAGGCGGCCGCCAGTAAGGAAATTGCTGACATCCTGAAGGCATAGGCAATCCTTCTTTTGCTGCTCCGAGCTAGTTAACGCTCGAGTTGGCAAGGACAGCGACTGCATCAAAGGAAGGTAGTGAGGAGCACAGGGCAGCCAATTGTATGGCTCGCCCGAAGGAGGCTGCTGTGAACGAAGCGATAGTAACCGCCCTGCAAACAATTGCGGGCATTGGTCCCATGGGCATGATGCCCATCATCATCTTGATCCTTGGTTTGATTTTTCGGGTTAAAGCCAACGTACTTCTCAAGTCGGCGCTTATGGTCGGCATCGGCTTTGCTGGCGTCAACATCGTGATCAACTGGTTTGTGGCGCAGGTGGCCCCGAGTGTGTCGGCAATGGTGGACAACTGGGGCATCCAGACCTCCATCATGGATGTGGGTTGGCCTGCCCGCGCTGCCGCCACCTGGGCCACTCCGCTTGCGGCTGTAATCGTGTTTGTGGTGTTGGGCGTCAATGTGCTCATGCTTGCCACCAAGCTGACCAAGACGGTCATGGTTGACTTTTGGTCCTATAACCACTTCATCTTTACGGGTGCTCTGATTTGGATTGTGACCGAAAACGCATTCCTTTCGGTTGCTGGTTCCGCCATCGACGCCGCGATCACCTTCGTTATTGCCGATTGGACGACTCCTGTCGTCGAGGACTACTTCGAGCTCGAGGGAGTCAACTTCCCCACCTCAAACTCGGTGATCTGGGCTCCTATTGCCTTTGTCCTCAACAAGCTGTGGGATGTGATTCCCGGCATCAACAAGCTCGACGCCTCGCCTAGCGGCATCAAAGAGCGCTTTGGCTTTATGGGTGAGCCTATGTTCATGGGCTTTATCATCGGCGCTGGTATTTCCCTGCTCGCTATGGACGCCCCTACGACCGTCATCACTGTGGCAATGAGCACCTCTGCCACCATGGTCCTGACCCCCAAAATGATGCAAATCCTGATGGAAGGCCTTCTTCCCTTTGCTGATGCGGTCAAGACCACGCTCTCCAAGCGCTTCCCGGACTCCAATTTCACCATGGGCATCGACGCAGCGCTTACCATTGCCAACGACTCTGCCATCACTGTGGGTATCATCATGGTTCCCATCACCCTGCTTTTGGCAGCCGTGCTTCCGGGCAACAAGTTGCTTCCTATTGCCGACATCGCTTACCAGGCAATGTGGCTGAGCGCATGGCCCTGCGCCTTTAGCAAGGGCAATGTGGTTCGCGGCCTGCTTTCGACCGTCGTGATCACTTGTGTTGTTCTGTGGATTGGAACCGCGCTGGCGCCGACGCACACCGCCCTGGCCGTCGCAGGGGGCTTTACGCTGCCTGAGGGAATGGCCCTCATCTCGACCGAGGACGCTGGCGAGCACCTAGTTGGCTTCCTCTTGTCAATGCTTGCTTCCTTGTTTGCGTAGCAGCCATACCTGTGTGGGACGAG
>JAWRIT010000006.1:0-59411 GCA_040268355.1 Atopobiaceae bacterium
CCCCGTGCCGCGCACGCCCTACTCTCCGAAGACGTCGTTGATGCGCGTCTCGTCCACGCCAAAGAAGTAGGTGAGGACGAAGCCGGCGACGTAGGCGGCCACCATGGCGATCACGTACAGCAGCTGGGTGCCCGGCACCACGATCAACAGGCCGAAGAGTCCAGAGACGCCCTGCGAGACAGTGCCCAGATGGAACAGCCACGCCAAGATGCCGCCTACACCCGCGCCAAGGCATGCGGTCACGAACGGCCTGCCCAAAGGAAGCGTCACGGCGTACATGAGCGGCTCGCCCACGCCGAGGATGCCAACGGGGATGGACTCGCGCAGGTAGGTCCTGACACGCTGGTTCCTGGTCTTCACGTAGAGGGCGATGCCGGCGCCGACCTGGCCGCCACCGGCCATCATGAGAATCGGGAGCAGGTAGTTGACGCCCTGGCTGGGTCCAGCAGGATCGTTGAGCATGGCATGGATGGGCGTGAGCGCCTGATGCAGCCCAACGGACACGAGGGGAAGGAAGGTCGCCGAGAGCAGATAGGCCCCGACAACTCCCAGCGTGCCGTAGAAGAGCTCGAGGGCGAAGAAGATGCCCTGGGTCAGGAAGGCGCCAACCGGCTGGAGCACGAGGACGGCCGCGATGGAGCCAATGACGACGGTGCACAAGGGCGTGAAGAAGGTGTCGAGGATGCTCGGCATGAAGCGGTGGAAGCACCGCTCTATCCACGCGAAAAAGACCCCACAGATCAATGCGCCCAACAGGCCACCGGCGGCCGGGTTGTACACAGTCGACGACACGATGGAAATGGCCCCGTCGGCGAAGGACGGTACCGGAAGTGCGATGGGGAGGTTCACGAGGGCCTCGCCAGTCTCCTCGTTCATCGCCAGGAGCGGCATGGCCGCATTGGAGATGGAGAGCGCGCCGGCCATGGCTCCGAGGACGCCCGAGCCACCAAACTCCTTGCAGGCGTTCATGCCAACAAGCAGCGGCAGATAGAGGAACAGCGCCCAGCCCATGGTGCGTATGCACTGGTACCACCACACGCCCGCGAAGGCATTGCCGGAGGAGACGTTGATGACGTTGCAGATGCCATTGATGAGACCGGCGGAGATGATGCCCGGTAGCAGCGGGACGAAGATGTTGGCGATCTTCTTGAGGAAGCGCTGCACGGGCTTGTCGTGCTTCGCCTTCTGCGCCTCCTTGCTCTCCCGGGCAGCCTCCCGCATGTCGGGCGCCGCCACATCACCCTGCTTGATGCCCGTCAGCGCGCTGAACTCGTCCAGCACCTTGTTCACCGTCCCGGGGCCAAGCACGACCTCGAAGCGTTCGCCATCGACCACGAGACCCATGACCCCATCGATGGCCTTGACCGCCTCCTGGTCAACTGCCGATGGGTCAGCCACCTTGATGCGCATGCGCGTCATGCAGGCCATGTTGGCGAGGATGTTGTCCTTTCCTCCCATGGCCACGAGCACGTCACGTGCGGTGCCTGCGTAATCCTTCCCCATTGCCTTCTTCTCCTCTCTTCGTCGAATGTCGTATCGCTGACGTCCGAAAACTACGGGCGCTCGGGTGGCGGGCAGGGCCCCTCACTCCCCGATCGCATCACGTACCTTGCCTTTCGCGAGCTCGAGACGCGCACGGGCATCCGCGCCGTCCGTATTCGCAAGGAGCATCACGATGGCCACCTTTGCCGATCCATCGGCGCCTTTGAGCGCGCGGGAAGCCTCGTCTGCCCCGCAGCCGGTCGCGGCCATGACGATGTTGCGCGCGCGGATGTGCAGTTTGTCATTTGCCTGCACCACGTCGACCATGAGGTTCTGGTACGCCTTCCCAATGCCTACCATGGCGCCCGTCGAGATCATATTTAGAATCATCTTCTGTGCGGTGCCCGACTTGAGACGCGTCGACCCGGTAAGGACCTCGGGCCCGCAGCAGAGCTCGATGGCCACATCCGCCTCACGCCCGACTTCGGAGCCCTTGTTGCAGGCGATGACCACCGTCTTGCAGCCAAGGGAGCGCGCATGGCGCAGTCCACCGATGACATAGGGGGTTCGTCCGCTCGCGGCGATACCGATGGCGAGGTCGTTCGACGCAAGCCGAAGACTGTCCATCTCCTGGCCGCAGAGCTCGAGGTCGTCCTCCGCACCCTCGACAGAATGGACGAGGGCGTGCTCACCGCCGGCAATGAGCCCAACCACGGTGTCTGGTGACACCCCAAAGGTTGGCGGGCACTCTGCGGCATCAAGCACGCCGAGGCGTCCGGACGTGCCGGCTCCGAAGTAGACGATCCTCCCTCCCGAGCGCAGGGCCTCGATGGCCCACTCCACAGCCGTGGCCACCTGATCGAGCACCTCCCCCACGGCGTCCGCGACGCGATGGTCCTCGGCATTCATGACGGCCACCAGCTCACGCGGACTCATCTGGTCGAGTTTCGCGGTGCGTGGGTTCCTGTCTTCTGTGGCGAGCTTCGACAAGTCGATCACAGGCTCTGTCCTTCCTCTTGTGCCGTTCCCACGGGCGCCGATCCTTCGGTCGCCTGACCGTCCGACAGATCGTCGCCCTTCTGAATCCAGTTGGAGGAGATGCGCCGTATGCTTCTCTCATAGTTGCTGCGCACGTAGCACATGAACAGGACGTCGACGACGTTGAGCTGCGCGATGCGCGACGACATGGCTCCCGTTCGACGCAAGAGCTCCGTCGCGGCCACGCCAAGGGTCACGTCGGACAGCCCAATGAGCGGCGAGTCGAAGCTCCCCCGTGTGATGGAGATGACCTTGCAGCGCCTCCCCCGTGCGGTTCGCACGCAGTCGAGCACCTCGTGGGTAAGGCCGGAGTAGCTGATGGCCACGGCAACGTCTTCGCGACCGGCGCTCTTCGCACAGAGCAGCTGCGCGTGGAAGTCGTCGCACAGGACGCAGGGCAGGCCAAGACGCAGGAGCTTGAGCTTGAGGTCGTGCGCCACGAGCAGCGAGGCCCCCACCCCAAAGAGGTAGATCGTGCGCGCGCTTGAGATGAGGCCTACCGCTTGATCGACGGCATCGGGATTGAGCCCATCACGAGTGAGGGCGAGCGAAGCGGTGTTCTTTGCCGCGACCTTCTGGATGATCTGTGCCGTGGTGTCTTCAGAGGTGAGGTCTTCGGACATGACCCCCTGGCTCTTTTCGGTGACCGCAAGGTCGTAGACAAGGGCTCGCTGGAGCTCACGGTAACCGGTAAAGCCGAGCTTTCGGCTCAAGCGCGCGATAGTCGACGGCGAGGTGAAGGTGAGCTCCGCCAGCCTCTGGGTCGAGACGCCCATCGCCTCTTCGGGATGGGAAAGGAGGAAGTCGATGACGTCAAGTTCCGCAGAGCTGGCGAGGGCACGATACTCCTCGAGGTGAATCCTGAACCCTGGCATGTCTCCTCCCTGGGTCGTACGTCCTCGCTACGTCCTCTATCCTCGCGTGATTCGCGTAATTCGCCGCTGCTCGAGATATGTGCATGATATGTCTATGTCATACAGATCCTCTTTTCTGACATGTTTGTTTCACTCCTTGGCATGGCTGGGAGCCGATGATCCCCGCTCACGGCAAGGTTTCTACCACTCACTGCTCGCTGCGCCGCTGGCCGATGTGGGCATGACGCAACACCTGAAACCCAGGCCTGTCGACCACGCTGCCCGACATCACGTTTAACCCGCTCGTTGCCCTCTGTCATTCGCCGCCCTAGCAACGGCAGGATGCGGACGTAGCATGGGCGCTCGCGCTCGTTCACGCTTGCCAACATGCCGCCCCTCAGCCTAATGCCATCGAACCGCTAGCAGCGAGACGGTCAGCACCACCTCCCCTTTCCCCGAACCAGGATTCCGTGCGAACGCTTGCCCATGCACGCAGGTTACAAACCATGCCGCCACCGAGCGATCCGTGGGTGGCCGGGAGCACAAACCCCGATCCAGACAGAAGGACGCGTTCCGGGGGCACAACCAACACTCGGCCTAAACAGAAGGACGCGTTCCATGGAGCATATGCGCGCCCTTAGACGGGCCTTGGAGAAGCGCGCTGAGGTTCGTCCCCATATACGCGAACGCTCCTCGAAAAACGTCCCCATATCTCCCATTCAGTACAGTATTTGATGAAAGATCCTGGTCTTTTGCGAATCCCAAGTCGATATAGGGACGTTTTTTGGGTCTCAGACCGCGGATAGGGGCGTTTTCGGGCCTACGTACGGGCAGCTCAGGGGCCGCGTCTTTGGGTGCCCGTACGGCCCGGGGACGAATCGGCACCCCTTTTGCGGTGCGTCTACCTGCGCTTTTTTGAGTGCCATTCCGCCACCGTGGGGACACCGCACTCGCCACACTAACCAAAAGGATGCAAATACAGCCTCTCTACCTGCGAAAACTCCTGAGATGCCATATAAGGCCCGATTCTTGCGCGGATGGGATCTTGATCGCATCGAGTGGAGAACGCATGTTCTGTGGCTTCTGAGGGGGTCGTTTTTTCACGCCTCGATCCGGAGGGTGAACCGTGGTGCGCGGAGGTGGAGAGACCGCCTTCTTAGAGCCAGTGACCTGCCCGATCAACGCCCTCACCGATGCCTGAAACACGTCCATTCCGAAGCACACCCGTAGCCCCAAAGGCCGAAGTCCATCTCCCAACTCTTGGCGTCCTGTTTTTGTCGTGGTGCCCACAGATCCGAACGAGGCCCCACCCTGCGTCGATAGAGCTCGACGTCACTGGCCCCAATCGCGTGGGCTTCACAAGCTCCCTGCGGAGGCGCATGCACTCTTCGGAGGTACGCGAGTTTCCACAACGGGGCTCATTCATCTCGATGCGAGCAGCGCGCGGGCGGACCCAACCTCGTCGGGCATATCCACATGCACCACGAAGTCGCGACCGCACGGCCCGTACCCGTGCTCATCGTCACGCAGGCGGTCCACCTCGCCGACGAGCATGTCCAAGTAGGTCCCCATGTCCCACATGCCACGTGGTGCCTGAGCATACGAGAGGCCGGCCTCGTCACCATAGACTGATGCCTGGTAGAAGGCCCAGTTGATGACGCAAGCCCGTGCCAGACACGGACGGTCCCGCACCTGACGCTTCCAGGTGAGGTCCATGCGCCGCTGCATGATGGCATCCTGCGAGAAGATGATGCTTCGCACCGGCGTCTCCTCTGCCTCGAGGATGTCCATGAGGTAGGTGATGTTATTGCCACAATTGGTGGACGAGCGCTCGAGAAAATCCACCGTAAGGCCGTAGCGCTGCCCAAGAAGCGCGGCAATCATCTCGGCCTCAGAGTCGCGACCTGGCACGGGATGGACGCACAAGCTGTCACCCCACGTGGCAAGCTCACGTTCCATCGCCGCGTCGAGCAGGTAGGTCGCACGCCCGCGGCCGCCCACGATGGCATAGCGACGCGCAACACCTGAACGTATCGCCTCGGCAAGGGAGTCCACCGACCCCACCACCCCACCGCCGAAGAGCACGAAGAGGTCGGCCACGCCATTCGGGATGCCCGCCTCGCGCTCCAGCTCGCCGCCGGCCAGCGCGCTGATGTCGCGCATGCCAAGCCATGCGGCAATGGTGTTTGCGGCCGCGGCCACTCGTGCGTTGCCAATGGCCGAAGTGCCCATCGTGTTACCCATGTGTCCCCTTGCGTCTTGGAGCGTCTGCGCCCGGACCTCATCGTAACCGGAATCATGGTCAGATGATGCCTATCACATGGGCAGTATTCACGACCTCGAACGGCAGGGCCGAGATCCTGGTCCCATCGACACATTCGGCTTGATCGGTAAGCCGGGCTGTCCCACGCCTGCCAGATAGGACCGAGCCCGACATGTCGCACAAGCGCCTCCCGCGATCACCTCGTAAGCCACCTCGCGACATCATGCACTTGAATGCCCTTATGGTCGTAGAGATCGTGTCTCGTGCGTGCAATAAGGAGCTTGGGATATGCGTCGCGTACCGAGAGCAGCGGCGCGCGCTCCCGGCGCATGGTGTCAGCAGAAAATATGTCATCGCTTACCTGGATGTAGAACTTTTCGTCCCTACGCATGGCCACGAAGTCCACCTCGGTTTGGTAGAGCATTCCGGCATAAACCTCATAACCGCGTCTCAGCAGATCGATGGCCACCATGTTCTCCCACATGCGGCCCCAGCCCATGCTCCTCGTGCCTAGCTCGGCATAGCGGAATGAGTGGTCACAGCGGTAGCACTTGTCACCAGACGCGAGATGGCGCTTCCCTCGGATGTCGTAGCGTCGCACTCGACAAAACGCAAAGGCATCGCAGGGGCGAGGAAGGTGTGACCCAACCGTCTGGTCGTTCGTGGAGTCTCCTGCTGATGAGAGCGATCCCGCGACCTTACGGGCGGAAGTCACATTGGAGACGTTGTCTATGGAGGCCGAACGCAACAAACCCAAAAGCCGTACAGCTCTCCCCTATCGGAGCGTACTACCTCTACTCTTCGCCCTCATCACTGTCGGCCGCCAGCGCGGCGAGCGCCTGAGGAAAGATTGTGGGTATGATCAGCTCCCGTGCGGGAGACATGGACACCATGTTCATGATGCAAGAGCGCGCGTGACTGTATGCAATCGACACGCAGCTCTCCCGCATGAACGCTGCCGCCTGCCTGCTCTCACCTTCCACGAGCAGGCATGGCGTCACTCCACGCCATGTCCTTCTTCGGGACAACAGGAATGGTTACCTCCAGTGTCCTCCCCCTTGTAGGGAGTCGTGTCCACTAGCGAGATACCAAGGGCCTCCTCGAGCTCGGAGATGGTCTGGAGCGTCATGTTTCCCCGCATGCTGAGCATACGAGAGACCTGACTGCGGTTTTTACCAAGTTTGCGAGCGAGGTCGCTCTGGGACATGCCCAGCTCCTGCATGCGATTCCAAACGGACTCAGTAATATCCACTGCATGGAAATGACGTCTCTCCTCTGCCGTATGCGGAGCGTCGAGAAGGAAGGTCAGATCCCTGCCCTCAATAATCGCCATTGTCCAACTCCTCTCTCGCTATCTCCTGTGCGATGCGAGTCCTATCCTCAAACGCCTTCTTCGTCTTGGGGGGAATCTTTCCCGTCTTGCCTTGGTGTCCGTTGTAGGAGCCTAAAAGTACTGGTATGACCTTCTTCGACTGTGCCTCGTGTATATAAGTCATGACGCGCTGTGTTGTTGCCCTACCCTTGCACTCGATAAGAAAGACTTCGTCACTTATCCTTCTGGCCAACCTCGCCGTTATGGCGTATCCGACCCCATTTTTCATAATCGCTTTGAGGGACTTGGCGACCATGGCAGCAGCCGCACGCTGCCTTGGATCCGCAGTCATCTCCTCAAAGAAGTCATCTTTTCGTCCAGTGCCAACAAGCACGTATATCGTGCCATCACCAAGCCTATGAGCCTTCAGCAGATATTCGTGCTTCATGAACACCTCCCTTGTTAACATATAATGCAACAAATTGGAGGTGAGTCAAGTGCTGATCTATCGATGGATCTAAACGACATTAGGATCTCGGTCTCAGAGCGTCCCCCCCCCCGGAGGATGCCAACACCCGTCTTGACGGACACCTTGAACCCAATTCCCTCTCAGTCGAACCATTTCCACCACCATTAGTGGGGTAAATGGAAAGAGGGAAACATCGTCGAGGAACAGATTGATGGATCTCAGCTGGTGAAGAGACGGACAATCGAGGGCAGCCTGGAGCCTGTAGGCAGGGTGAGGAAGCAATGAGATGCGAATAGGTCGGGCTTCCAGGTGCTGGGCCAGCGTACCTACGGAAGTGCCATCACCTGTTGCGCCAACAATCGCGGTATTATCTAAGCGACCGTTTAGATCTGCTCCTAAGCACAACTATCAGGGAGCAAGGAAACTTGTCATGCTGAGAGAGGAATTGATTCCCAAGCTGATGTCCTGAAAGGATAATATCACAACGACAGGTGTGCGTCTTAGCGGACATCGCCGAAGAGAGTGCGCATGTAGCTGCCCTTCCCGCAGAGGGTGCGAGCGATCAAGGCCTGCTCGCGGACCACTTAGAAGGAAAGCAACCAGCTTCCGTAGGCAATATAGTGATACCCAGCGTCGACACACCGTATCGTTCTGAGCGTCGTCTCTGACCTTGGAACGTAAGCGCGTAACCGGGCTTGTCTAAGAGTCAATCCATAGAGCCACTTTGCAGCCATCGGGCTATCCAAGTTGAGCTCGGTGCGACCAGCCGGCGATCGCAGGCTCTCGAGCGCTGTGGAGGGACCATGCAGGTTCCAAGTTGTGGCTCATTCGAAGCGATCCACGAACGCCGTTTCCGTGCCATCCGTGGAGAGGGCACCTCTCTCTCCTTTGCTGCACGCCGACCGAAGTCAAGCTCAACGAGTAGTGTTTGCTCCGCCTCGTACCGCTCGTGACCATGTATGTCCAATGTCATGTACCGCCCACGGCTATTCTTGGTAGGGAAAACAGGCAATCCCTGGACCACCTCTTCCAAAACAGAGAGGCACGCCCTTAGATCGAGATGCGCCTTGATGCTCAATGCGATGTCCCCATTCGATGCGGTTAATTACATGTTGTCTTACAGCATCGAATACTTGTGCACGGTGGTATCCGCGAGTTGAGAGCCTGCTCTGCCAATTTAGACTTATTAATGAATTAAACAGTACGTATCCTGGCATCGCTGAAATGCGTTTGTTTAAGTTCAGGAAGCATTTTGATGAACCTATGATTCAGTACCCGACTGCCTGCACCATTTATCGAAAACACTCTTGCAAAGGAACCCCCCCCCCCAATGTATATATAGTGGCAACAGCTGGTGAATCCCCAACATTAAGAGGGCACGATGAAAACCATCGATCTCCACTGCCACACCAAAGCAACCAAATCAGGCGATGCAAAGTCCCGAAATGTCACTCCTGACGATTTCGCAAAGGAAATCAGCTGTGCAGGGATCGAGATTGCTGCGATCACTAATCACAATTTATTCGATCTTGACCAATTTCGAGAGCTAGTTGCGGCGACAGACGGCATTGCTCAAGTTTGGCCGGGAGTTGAGCTCGACGTCAAACGTGGGGGCGAGCGATGGCACATGCTTGTCGTGTGTAATCCGGATAGCGCGGAGGAATTTAGTTCACGACTTTCCCAACTTGTCAATGGCCTGCGACCTGATGATGTTCTTCTTGAATTCGATGATATCTGGGAAGCTTTTCTACCAGTCGATGCCCTATTCATATCCCACGCCCACAAAGAGCCCGGCATCTCTGAAAGAGCGATGCGTGAAATCATCTCTCAGGCAGGAAGAGAGAAGTGGCGCCTTTTCTTTGAACCCACTAGCTTACTCTCTGTTGGAATAATGGCCAATCACGGTCTCAACATGATTATCGGTAGTGACGTTCAGAACTGGAAAACCTACTCAGAAGATTATAATGAGGACAAGCGCTGTGTTCTTAGGTTGGATGTTGATGGATTTAGGCAGTTCTGCCTTTTAGCTCAAAGAGATGAAGCTGTTGTCGACACTCTTCTGAACTCGAGAGAGTCTAGAGTCATGCGTGTTTTCCCGCATAAAGATGTCTCCTTTATGCTTCCTATCTACCAAGATGTCAACGTCATCTTCGGGCAGAAAGGAACTGGTAAAACAGAAATAGTCCAGTCTCTCCTTAGGGAGTATGAGCACTTGGGGATAAAGTGCAGCACGTATTCCGGTGGTCAGAAAGCATCTGATTTCGACCGTCTTTTGGACACTTCGGACATGAAGCGTGAGCCTGGCAAATTCGGTAGATCGAACTGCGAAGATGAGATAAAACGAATTACAGAGTGGACCGATGAGGCCCCAATACCTATAGATAAATACCGGCTGTGGCTCACAACCCGCAGCAATAGTAAGAAGAAAAAACGTTTCAAGCTCTCCGAGAGCCAAGAGCTTCCGCAGGTCACTACAGGAAGCTACGAAAAAACAAGGAAAGATGCTTGCATCGCTGGCAAATTTGTCTCCGACTTTGAGGCTCAGAGACTTGGTAAGTACCTCCTAGAGGAGGAAGGTGCTGTGCTTGAGAAGCTTCTAAAAAAGCTATCGGCGCTTATTCACGACGAGAAAGAAGATCAATTCGTCAACTTAGCTTCAATCGATATGGCAAATACGGCACTCGGTCAAATCAAAAGTCTCATCGACAAAAAGTCGGAAACGGTCTCAAAACCTGGTAAGTGTGGATTGCACTCATTCGTCACTAGAAGGATCGAGTTGCATACTTTAGTCAAAAACGTGCTCGACAATCTTTCCCCAGACAAGCGTGAAAGCCCCGCTTATCTCGGTCAGTTGGAGGACAAGGGGGCATTATCCCTTATAAGCCGGTGGAGATATCTAACGGATGGGAGAGGCTCTGTTGCTGGCGAGTACAGTGCGTCAGGAACGAAAATATCCGATCTACGGAAGTGGAGAAATGCTCTTAAGAATATAATCACTGAAGTCTTTTCGGAAGATTTGCCTGATGCAATCGCCGAATTCGCTAAGCTCTCTAGCGAAACGGGAATTACTTCGCTCGATAAGTTTATAGGAACGAGCAAGTTCATAAGGATTGACGGTCAGAGCGAGGAATACGCTCCATCTGATGGCGAGAAGGGAATTCTATTGCTTGAGAGACGGCTGAATGCCGAAGCGGATGTCTATCTTCTCGATGAGCCGGAAAACGGGATGAGCAATCTCTACATAGATAGCATTATTCGCCCCATCATCATCGACCTTGCCAGAAAAAGAAGAACCGTTGTTATCGCAACCCACAATGCGAACCTTGCAGTTAGAACTCTTCCCTATCAGTCTGTTTATAGAGAGCACGTGCAAGGTGAAGAGTATCGAACCTATCTTGGCAACCCATTCACAAATCGGCTGTGTGACCTCAACAAGCAGGCTGAGGATATCGGGTGGGCCGAGCGCAGCATGAGAACTCTCGAGGGTGGCGAGGAGGCTTTCTATAGCCGGAAGACGATTTATGAAGCGGGAGAGTGAGACGAATGAACTACAGGATGACAGCTACGACTAATGACTCAGGAGAGGACGTTTTTCGGCTCTTCAAGGAGGATAACAGTTGGTTGGATGTTGGTCTCACGACTGATGAAGGCACCCTCGAGTTGAAGCGAATGTTCTCAGAAATCCTGACATCACTGATTCGAGATGGTGAGGCGGAAATCTCCTATATCGATACCTCTTCATATAAGAATGGGATGTATAAAGAAGTGTGTGAAGAGTACGTTAAAGTTCTGGCAGCAGAAGTCGAGGCTGCCAAAAAGGGACTCGGGGAAGAGGGCCTACTTGAAGTAGCCAGTCCAAGCTAACCGAAGTGTGCGAGAGTCCCCTACACTGTCTAGCTCTTTCTCGCGTGCGATCAGCTTTGGCTGATTATTAAGCGAGGTGCGTACCTACTGCCAAAGCGTTGTAGGTAACTCAACAGTCTCTAAAGATAGAAAGCCGGATACTTTGTCCGCTGTACCTAGCTACTCCATCCCTGTTGCTAGTCATGGAATAAATCGAGAGCGCTTCCCAATGCACCATAGTTTCTCTTTGACAAGCGTGAGAAGCGCTCCGTACGAAAGCCAGCGTTCAAAACTTCTGCAGGTCGATCAAGATCGCGTCGGAGATGCTGCTGTCAGCAGGTAAGAGGATTGTTTTCACGAAGAATGGACTTCGCCCAGAATTTGGAATCGCAACAGATCAGATCCCTGAGGAAAGCAACGGTCACTTTCTTTGACCCAGCAGTCACATCCGTCCCGAGCTTGCACTAGTTTTTTCGACACGGTCTCTATTGTGCTACCAGCTATGTCAGATGGGCGACGCCCGCTTAATCAGAATGTCGGGACAAAACGACTCGCTACTTAGCAAGCAGAAAGGCGAAACTATGGTGGTCCCACCCCTAGCTTATCCAGGTATTACCCTTAGAAAACTCACTACCAGTTGGGGCGACTGCTGGCATCATGCGAGAGGCTGCTGCTCAGTCTTACCTGCCGCGAAGCTTGTGAAGCAGTCATCGAGCATCTATATAAATTAAGCCTACAGTTCTACGGCTTCTTCTGGGAGAGGAAGTGTTCAGCGTAGCTACTTAGCTAGCTTTTCCACAGCCTTGGTAAGTCGATGCATGTCGCTCGGGGTGTATAAAGATCCCGAAAGAGACAGATACTCAAGGACGAACGTATCTTTATAGACCTTGGTGCCGAAGGGGAATTTTCGGGCTACATACTCGATGGAGATAACGCATTTTTTGTTTTTATATGATCCTAGAGACCCCCACCCGGCTATCAAAGCTGTACTTCTTTTAGCCTTTGGCACAAGCACGGGGATCCCATGTTCAATGAACGAAGCCTGGACTTGGCTTTTGAAGCTGTCCATGACCATCTCGTAATCAAACCCAACTATATGGATGTCGCGCGCAACACCGGATCCGCAATTCTGAACTATGAGATTAGCGCACGAATGATCACGGTCATGCTCGATGTGTGCCACAATCTCAGGGAGCTTGGCATCGTGGTTAACATAAAGGGCAACATATATGGCAGCACCTGCCGCTATGGCTCCAAAGATGGAGCCCATCGCATCGAGAACGCTCCAAAACCCTAGGCAATCCATATGACACCGCTCTCATTCGATCGATCCGGACAATCAAATACTGTCTAAGTGATTTCTCATAGTTGTCCCTGAGCACATCATCGAGACTCTTGTGAATATGCTTGCGAGTAAGCCAGTAACAAGCGGGTCAATTATAACTCGCCCCTGTAACTTGAGTGCACCACCGTGCCCCTGTCCTCACTTGTCTCCCTCGCACTTACAGCACTCGCACCCAAGGCATCAGGTGAGGATCGCCTCAGCATAATGTGTTCTCGCGCCGTCTCGCAAATGACCGACAGGGGCAATGCCACCCTTACCCCTACGAACAGCGCCCTCATACCCTGCTATGATTGCAGCAGACAGTGTCGCAGCCTCACTGAATCCGCCTATGGGAGAAATCCCTGCATGTTCACCAAAGAAGACACCGGAAAGACCAAGGGTGTTGCAATTATTCTCATGCTTTTCCACCATTGCTTTCTGAACCCACAGCGCTACGAGGGCCAAGAAGTTTCTTTGCGCCGTTCAGCAAAAGCCAGGTCAACTACTGGTTCCTGTCCTTCAAGATCTGCGTTGCCATCTTCTGAGATATGACAAGCCCGGATAGCCATCCTCATCGTTCCCTTCATCTACGTGGCTTCTCGTACCGTAGTTCTCATCCCATTCCTGATCCTAGGTGTCCTTGCAACCGCACTCTCTACATCACACCAAAGCACCGCCTCCCAATCCTACGTGCCATTCCCTCTGCACCATTGATACGAACTGACAATGGCGCCTCGCATCACTAAAGACTATCTGTGCCTTTAGGAATATCAATTGAGATGGTTTTCATGTGAGTCACGGCCCGAGTAATCGCATTTTATCTACACATAAAAGAATATCTGATAGGCATTCTAGGCAATGGAGTCCATTGCCCACCGTTAGCTAGCGAGCATCTCACCAATTCATCCCCAAGCTACAATGCCCGAGCCAGCAAGCTGCTCCCTCCTTGACTTCAAGAACGCATCATTGTTCCTGACCCACTTGGCCGCCTTCTTGAGTTTCTTTGGCGAGAGGCTGCCTTTGATAACAGTACCTTCTGATATATCGAGTACTACCTCATCCTTCTGGTAGCTGACGTGGAGGTGGGGAGGATTGTGATCTCTCGTATGGATAACGAAGTGTATACCGTTTTCGACATGTAGCGTCTGCCTCCTGCATACGTATTCAAAGATATCCATCCATTCTCTGAGCTCAGGGCAGGTAAGCATATGGATCCAAGCGTAGCTTTCGTTACTTTCGCCAGACATCTTTCACTCCAATCAGTGGCATGCAGCTTCCTTTGAACAGTTGTAAGCAGAGAGTCGCTGGCCTCCAAAAAGGGAGACGCAGAGACACATCGGCAGGATGTCGAAAAGTGTGAGGCTGCCCTAAGGAACGGAAGATCATCCCAAGAAATCACATCACTCGACAACGCGATCCTATGCTCCCGTCAAAGATCGTAGACAAAGCCGTCAGGGGCGTTGACGCAAGCTTGCAAATGCTAGTGAAGCACGTCCGTAGAGGGCTCGCATTGCCACGCTCACCGGCTTAACAATATCGTTAGTCGTTGCTAATCATGTAGACCAATAGGCAAGTGGGAGCGCATGAGTCTTCAAGGGAGATCAACGATGGATAAATTGAGCGTGGAGTCCATTTCAGACTTTATCAGCTTCATTCTTCCTCACAAAGGTGAGGCCTTCTTTCATGAGGCAGCCGATCTCCGACCTGTTTTCAGAGGACAGGCAGACTGTACTTGGAATCTACTCCCCTCGACGTTCAGGACGCGCGAGGATTTTCTAAACGAGCATCTCTACATCAGAGAGTTCCAACGAGAGTTCCCGGGGGAGTGCTCTGGCTATACGAGTTTCGAAATCTTGGTCAAGGCTCAGCACTACGGTATTCCAACACGTTTACTTGACTTGACCCTCAATCCGCTCGTTGCACTGTATTTTGCCTGTACCGATCAACCTGACAGCGATGGGGTAGTATATCAGCTTTTTCCGACCGGAGTCTTTCCGCAAGACTCTATCGCCTGTCTAGCCCTATCCGACTACGTATGCAAGTACAAGCGTCAGCAGTACTGGAACGACACACAAGAAGAGAAGCTGCTACGATCCGTCAAAATGTCAGATAGACGGCTATTCTCTTCAGATGCGGAGATTGTCCAAAAAGTATTATCTGGGAATCCGAGCTGGATTCTTGTTTCTCCTGTAGTCAGCAATTCAAGAATTAGAGCGCAACAAGGCTTGTTCGCACTCTGTACAACTCAGTTAGTTCCATGTAGAGACCGTGGCATGGGGAACAGGCGGTTCTTATTTCCTGATGAAGAGCGCGCCGCTCAAGAAATGCGGCTTCTTAAGACGGCTCTTGTCCCTCGAGAAAGGAAGCAAGATCTTCTGTTCCAGCTTGATTACCTCGGTATTAATGAATCTGTTCTCTTTCCTGACTTAGAGCATCAGGCCAGGTCAATCGTCAATAGGGTCAGGCGTATCAATGCGGAATCGACAAAGAGACAACTGGCAAGTTCCGAGCAGTAGGGCAACCACTCAGTTCTCGATGCTCTTTTTCCTCAAGTGCTATTGACAAAACACTGCCAGGATCCGCCACGCCTGCACGAGGCCCCACGACCCCTGGCAGAACGGCAAGGCGGAGAGGATGACCGCACGCTTGCGCAGGAGTAGCAGCATGCCCGGCCCTACAGGAACGAGGATGAGAGGGCCGAGGAGCTCTCCTTCTTCCTGGAGTACTACAATCACGACAGGCAGCGCAGCGCCTGCGGGACCTTACTCCGATGTCACGACTGTGTCAACGATCTATTGGCAACTAACAGCTAGGTAGGAGGCACATGGCCGGGCAAATCAAATTCAACAAGTACGACCTCGGCAACCTTAAGAAGGACCAAACGGTCGTGGTCACTCTCAAAGGGAACGCAGCCAACGTTCGCCTGATGGATTCATCCAATTTCACTGCTTTCAAGAACGGGCACAGGCATCATTACATCGGAGGACTTGCCAAACAATCACCTATCAGGCTTAGAGTGCCGCGCAGCGGCCATTGGTACGTAACTGTTGACATGAATGGACTAAGAGGAAACGTGAGGTCATCAGTGCATGTTGTGCCAGAGCCACTGCCAGTGATAAAGCAAAACACCGCCCTGTCCAGCGTCCCTTCACTCATCAAAGACGTGTCTTCAATCACTCCTGATGAGAAAGGGAAGACGTACGACGTTTTCATCTCACATGCATCTGAGGACAAGGACGCAGTTGCGAGACCTCTGGCAAATGCCCTTACGAACGCAGGTCTCGCTGTATGGTACGACGAGTTTGAGATGAGAATAGGAGACAGCCTAAGGAGAAAGATCGACCAAGGGCTTTCTCACAGTAGATTCGGTATCGTTGTTATCTCCCGCGACTTCATCAAAAAGGGATGGGCGAACTACGAGCTTGATGGAATCGTCACTCGAACAGTATCCGGTGAACAGACGATGCTTCCCATCTGGCACAACATCACAAAGGACGAAGTCGTTTCCTTCTCACCCACGTTGGCTGACAAGATTGCTCGCAATACAGCGGTAGACAGCATTGAGGATATCGCGCATGAAATCGCCGGCCTCATTGACAGTAGCAAACGCTAAGCACGGTGTAACGCATTTGCTTCAATCGAAGGGGGTAGACATATGGAACAAGGTAAAGAAATCGAGTTTTTGCTGGTAGACACTACGGGTGTGAACAAGCGTGCCATTGCATCCGACCTAGCATGGCTTGCAGATTGTGGCGGCGGATGCGTGGTTACTCCTGATAAGAGGACCATGAAAAATGCTATGGATGCCAAAACCGATGGCACCTTCAAAAGGGTCGAAGAAAAGCTTAGAGGATATGATATCACTCTAAGTTGGAAACGCCGTGGATTGCCCTATGGAGCCAAGAGTGTTATAGCCCTCTACATGGACAAAACAATTGATGAAGTCATCAAGAGGGGCAGCGTCGAAAGAGTTCTCTTTGTGCCATGGATGGAAAGCGAGGCGGATTGGTTTAAGAGCGCCTACAAGGCCATCGTCGTTGATGTTGACGACGCAGGCAATCTTGTTGCCGCCGAGATGCAGCCGGCGTACGAGAGCGTGAGGGATCTTATTCCGGATGAGCAAGATAGGATTCTCGAGATTCTTGCACGAACTGCCGCTTGCTACGATAGCAACCTCCAGGGACGTGAGCGGGAACGCTTCAAGGCAGATTTGATGAACTGTCGCAGCGCCTGGGTGAAGCTTGACCCGAAGGTTGTGTTGCGCCGATGCGCAGAGCTGGGAATGTCTGCTGAGGATGCCGACGAGATAAGCGGCATGGTCAAGCAGCTCAGAGAAGGCCATAGATTCCGTCCGAAGCGTGGTTATGAGAACGGCTGGCGACATTAGCGTCCAAACCGACACGCATAGCGCCACCTTGTGGCGCACTGAGAAAGTGCTCGTACCGGTAAAGATGCAGGAATCGTTCGTTTTGCCTGCCTTGACGACGAAAGGCAGGCAGGATATGGAAGATGACCAGAATGGCATGCAAGAAGCATCTCAGGCCCAGAAAGGGCAAGGACAGCAGCAGGGCCAGCAGGTGACGTCGCAGCAGGTAAGCGAAGGTAAGACACCCATCCCGACCACGAGAAGCAGATCACCGAGCGCGACGAGAAGATTACAGCCTGAAGGCAAAGGTGGCCGAAATGGTCAAGAGCGCCGAGCAGTCGATCGCAGTTGGAACGCTTACTGCGTGAGATTCGAGGGGAAGCAAAACGAGGAATGTTGGTGTATCTGGCCCTTGCAGATTATGTCGGCAGCGTCAGAATTTACACCATACTCGCTTGGCACATAAGAAGATTTGCACGTACTTGGAACTCGTAATCCCCATCCCCAATATGTAGGTGATCTTGTCCCTTGACGAGATCCCCCACATATCAGGCCCTTAGGCACCCAAGTTCTCGAATAACCATCTCTCCCCGACCACCATTCTTGGCCGGTCATAGGTACCAGCTGCTCACCGTTTCCCAAAATGTGAACAAGTCGTTTCCGGTTAGAATTGGATGCGCATAGTGAGTTTCACTCGTGGGCGAATTATTTAGGAGTAGACCGTGAGCACACGTGCCGTCATAATCGCCGGGGGGTCAGGCTCCCGCATGGGACAGGACATCCCAAAGCAGTTTATTAATGTCTATGATAAACCGATACTCGTCTACACGCTGGAGAGCTTCCAGCGCCATCCTGACGTGGACGACATCGTGGTGGTGTGCATAGATGGGTGGCACGATGTGGTTCGGGCCTATTCCAGGCAGTTTAGCATCGACAAGCTCTCACAGATTGTCCCTGGGGGCTCCACAGGCCAAGAATCAATACGCAACGGCGTGTATGCACTAGAAGGAGTCGCATCCGACGATGATATCGTCGTCATCCACGACGGCATCCGTCCTCTCGTAGCCTCAGAAGTGCTGGCCGATGTCGTACGTGTGGCAGCTCAGAAGGGAAATGCCGTTACGAGCCTGCCATACAACGAGCAGATCTTTGTGGTTGGGAAGGACCCCGCCACCACTGCTCAGTTTATCCCTCGTGAGACCCTGCGACGCGTCTCGACACCACAGGCGTACCGATTCTCTTTGCTCGACGCCGCCTACCACGAGGCTTTCGCGAAAGGCATCGGAATACATGGCAGCCACTACACCAATACGATGATGGTGGAGCTTGGCCACACGCTCTACTTTGCCGCTGGTTCAGACAAGAATATCAAGCTCACCACAAAGGATGACTTAGAGATGTTCAAGGCATACTTGCATCAGGACGAGGACACATGGCTAAAGTAGGAGGACTCATGCAGAGACTCGAACACCCGCTCTACCTTGAGGATCTGGAAACGGTTGCTTCGTGCGGTGCAGATTGGTCCCAGTTCGAGGGCGCGACAATCGGCATCTCCGGTGCAACGGGCATGGTCGGCACCTTTCTTATCGATATGCTTATGCAAAAGGTACGAGCTGGTGGATTTGACGTAAGTATCGTGGCTTTAGGGCGTGACGAGCAGAGGGCACGGAATCGCCTCCCCTATTTTGACGAGCCCTCCTTTATGTTTGAAGAATACGACGTGGCAAAGCCAGGGGTTCTGCCACGAGCGCACGCCGACGTTGTTATCCATCTTGCAAGCACAACCCATCCACGTGCGTATGCCACGCAACCTATAGCAACAATTACGTCCAATGTGTTTGGCCTGCAGAACCTAATCGAGTGGCAGTTGTCATCAGCTGAGGCTACGGGACGATTTTGTTTTGTATCCTCGGTCGAGGTCTATGGGCAAAATCGAAGTGATGTAGAGCGATTTGATGAGCAGTACAGTGGCTACATTGACTGCAATACGCTACGCGCAGGCTACCCTGAGTCAAAACGACTTGGGGAGTCGCTCTGCCAAGCCTACGCTGCAGAGCGTGGTGCATCCGTCTACATCCCTCGTCTGCCGCGTATCTACGGTCCTACGCTGCTCGCATCCGACACAAAGGCGCTCTCGCAATTTCTGCATAAGGGTGTCACAGGCGAAAATGTGGTCCTCAAGAGCGCAGGAACCCAGGTATACAGCTACCTTCATGTTGTTGATGCAGTGAGCGGCCTGCTCTGGGTCCTCACGCGCGGAGAGGCTGGAGTTGCATACAATGCCGCAGATCCCTCGGGGGATATTGCGCTATGCGACCTGGCAGCTCTCATTGCCCGACAGGCAGGGGCGGAGGTCGTGTTCGAAAACCCCGACACGACTGAACGAGCAGGCTACTCTACGGCTACGAAAGCCATATTGGACGGGAGCCGACTACGCACTCTCGGATGGAGCGTCCAGTATGATCTGGAAAAAGGAGTCCAAAGAACCATAGAGGTCCTACGAGAGACTGGTTGGCGATAGCCGCTGTCATCACAGCTTTGGATGATTGTCATCGGTGAGCAGCCTTTCGGCGGATCGTTGTGTCGTTGGTCGTGTTTGCTGCCTAGGCTTCCACGTGTCAACGCGACGCGATCGCTGCAGATGTCACTTGCGTACTCGAAAGGCTGGACCAATCTCATCGGACTGTCGGTGCCTTTGTACGCCATGGAACAGGGAGCATTCTGCGTATCAAGCTCGAATCTCTGCTACGCAACTCCCACCGTAGGAAAGAGCTTGTGAAGCTTGCGTTGCAGTCTCAGCATAAGCGCAGCTGGGCTCACTTTGCTGTCCATCTCCTTGAGACTGAGATCGTAGTAGAGTTCCAAGGGGTCATCAATCCACTGAAAAAGCTCCTTTCTCTGCCGTTTACCCAGATAGGCGGCCCCTTCTTTACACTGCTCCCGAATCGCTCCGAGCTCTTTCGATGTTCTAAGCAGAAAGTCTTTTCTGCTCGACTGATTGATCCTTAGCAAGTTCCAGCGATAGGTCCGGTAGCGCTTCGCTGCAAGCGCACCACCGATCCTTCCCATGCGATCAGGGAATTTAGCGGCAAATGAGTCTATTGAAGAAAACTCATCGCAGACGTAGTACACCTTTTCATCTGACACCGAAGATGATCCTGCGTGACCAATGCGATAGTGAAGGTAGGCATCATGGGTAAGGAGGATCGAATCTGCCGCTATCCAGCTCTTTAGGACGAATCCAGTGTCTTGATAGGAGGCCCCAGGGGTCTCAAGGAAGTCAATTTGATGCTCTCTCAAAAACTCAGTGCGATATAGAGCTGCCCAGATCGCTGGGACTGAAAGAATCACTCTCCCAACTAGGTCCGAACCTGCTGAAATGGGTTCGGCACAGAGCTCGACAGAGTAGTTCTCTTTAAATTGCTCTGCTGTAGAGTCAAACTGGTAGTAATTGGCCTTAATTATGTCGCACTCCCTATGTAGGCTTGCAAGCTTATACAGGCTCTCAAAACAGTCGGCCTCGACCCAGTCATCCGACTCAACTATGCCGATATACTCCCCGCGCGCACGCTTGAGACCGGCATTCATGGTGGCACCGTAGCCAGAGTTGGTCTTGTTCACGACGATGAATCTCTGATCACGAGCAGCATATTCTTTAGCTATGTCGAGAGAAGAGTCAGTAGAGCCATCATTTAGACAGATGAACTCTATCTCTTGCATCGTCTGACGAGAAAGGCTCTCAAGACACTGCCTCAGATACCGTTCAACGTTATAGATGGGGACCAGCACTGAGACAAGAGGCTTCGTATCCATAGATAGGGTCACCGGCTCCCTCAAAGAAACGTAAAGATGACTACGTGGTGCTTAAGCGAAAGGTTGCGTCAATTGTAGATGATGGACAGGGGGAGAGGCTAAAACCAAAGCCTATACAGCTGACAGCAGATGTGTCCGCTTTGCGAGACGATCAAAGCCCCTTAATATAATCGGCAATCCGCTGGGACGAGTGCCCATCACAAGACCCGACGTAGAATTCTTTAAACTGCGACAATCTCTCATCAGGGCCTTTTTCAATCGCATGCTTTATGAGATTGGAAATCATTTCTGGATCACTCACCATTTCCCCTGGCAGGTCATCGGGAAACGAAAGATAGAAATCCCGCTCAAACTCCTCTATGTCCGGACAGTAGAACGCCATAGGAATATCAAGAAGCGCAGCGTCAAAGATAACTGACGAGTAGTCAGTCAGAATACAGTCGCAGATCCGGAGAAGGTCGTTGGTGGGGATGTCATCCACCTCACGGATATTGGGGTACGTTCCATTGACCAGCTCAAACTTCTCGAGGGGATGCTTATGCACCAGAATAAGGTAGTCATGGCCCAACTCGTCACTCAGCGCCTGCCAATCAATACCAGTGTTCCAGACAACTTGCTGTGCCATTTGCTGCCGGAATGTTGGGCAATAGAGGACGACCTTCCTGTCCCTCGCAATGGGTAGCCTTTCGTACAGCGCTTCCGCTATATCCTGGTTTCGTTTAGCATCCAGCAGCTCGTCCGTTCTGGGGGTGCCCAACGCCAAAACCACGTCCTTGGAGATGCCAAAGGCATTGGCATATATGTCACGAACGCCCTCGGAACTCACCATGACAGCCTTATAGCTGCCATGCACAGCGCGCTCCTTGGAGATGCTGACGCCAAAACAGTCAAGGCCAAACTTCTTAAATGCTCCAGCTGCATGCCACAGTTGAACTATTGACTGCTCAGGCTTTAGCTTTATCCTAGGCAGCTCATGCAGATAGTCGTCTGTGACAATGATGCGGCTGCGAGAAATCTCACGTTCGATTCTTTTGATGTGAGCGCGGGAATGAGGAAGGCTCTCCGTCTGTATCACTTTCTTCCCGCCGAGAAGGTCGTATACGCAGCGCAGGTTTGGCGTGAGATCGCCGTTGCCACGATTGCTAAAGAAGAGCATTTGATTCCTGATGATCCTGTGATCGACAAGAAACTCTCTGCAGGTATCGCAGAGAGACTCCAGCCACTCGGCCGCACGTCTCTGGATGCCCCCGTGAAGGATTCGGTCAAACCCATATTCGAGCTTATAGCGAAGCTTTGAGCTATAGGCTCGATTTATAAAAAAGGAGTTCTTTTGCTGACAGAGAAGGAGCAGGTCACGATACTTACGGTATGCAAGCTCGGCATATAGCCTCGTGGAATCATGGGCTGAGTTGTCGGTAAACGTGAAGTGACGCGCTTGTAAAACTCCTACGCGGATGACCTTGTTGTTCAAACTATTGTCAAGGGCATTGAATCTGGACCTCCGCGAGACAGTACACCTATCCTTCTCAAAGGGAGGCAGGAGAGTCTTGAGTTTTGGAGCATCGATGGGCTCAGTAGGCCTGGCAGCTGCAAAATCGATACGATCGTCATTGAGTCTTTTTACAAGGGCAGAAAGCGTTCCGCCGATCCAGAAAAGCTCATCTTCGAGAAAAGTGAGGTAGCTCCCTTTTGCTAGGCTGAGCATGCTCTGTTTAAACAGCCCTTTTGTATGTGAGGTCTCGATAATTCGCACGCAGGGCAGCTTTCGATAGGCACCAAGCTGGTCGGCGAGACTGCTCGGAACAAGAATCTCAAACAATGGGTAGTCCTGTGCCACCAAGTACGCCAAATGCTTCTTAAATGTGCCCTTCTTGCACTCAGGCGTAAACGCAAATGTTACCACCGGCATTCTCACTAAACCGTGGGCATCACACGAAGTGAGGACAGCTATTTCGGGGGAATCAGAAAGAATGTCATGCAGTGTGTGCGCACTCAGGTTCGCACGACCTTCTGAGAGCTCGTCAAGCAACCATAGGCGGTCATCATCTGGAAGTTGCCAGATATGTCGTGCAAACTCATTCAGGAGGCAGACGTATCGACTCTTCCGAATGCAGGCTGGAAAGAGATGGGAGAGCCCGCGCAACCTCTCCGCCTCTGCCACACGCTCTTCTTTCGCCAAACACGTTTTGATCTCTGAATCAGCGCGCACAAGCAGATCATCATACGCCGCCATAGTTGCGTGAAGGTAGTCGTGCGCCCTGAAAGACAGCTGCTTGTAGTCAATCGTATCATTCTGTCTATACCGATCGCACGCGCGCGTTGGAGAGAAAAAGATGCTCTGTGCCCTCAAGGCAGCCATGGCGAAAAAATGCCAAGGAGCTGCACTCGAATAGTCACCAAATTGCAAACTTTCACGCCTTATAAAATCGAGGCTAATCATCTTTCCGGATGGAAAGGAAAACTTCTGCAGTTCGGGATCAAATCTATCTATTCTTGGGGTGTGCTCGTACGTGTCGGAGACTTTCTTGGGGGATTTGAGATCGGCCACACGTATGGGGGTGACCACCAAGTCTGCATGTGCGTTTTTTAGAAGCCCGTAGGATTGCTCGAAAAACTGCGAGTTCAGCGTGTCTCCAGGGAGGCAAAACGTCAGGGCCTCTTCCGTTGAATGCTTGACGCAGTCATTCAGTTGCAGAGAAAAGGAGTTCGAAGTCGCAGGTAGAGAGATGAAGGTGCACTTATCAGCGATTTCTGGAACCAGGGAGCCGCATACGGCCTCCAGGTCTGCCGACACTGAATTCTCGCCAATGATGATTGCCTTCCAGCTTTCGAGGGTCTGCTCTCCCAAAGAATCAAGGGTGTCCGCCAGGCCAGTTGCAGAATTGCGGCAATACACAATGACGCAGATTAGAGTGTTCACCCTTTCGTCTCCTTTTTTAACGGGGCCCATCAATGCAAGAGCTTGCGCATGATTTTCAAGGCGCCTATCATGACAACGCCCAGTAGGACCAGGCAGCCCGCCAAGCATATGAGGATCAGCACTCCACGATCGATGAGGCCAATCGAGAAGAGCTCAACGGCAAGAAGCAGAACGAGAAGCGATACGATCGCAAGCAAGGCAATGTCTTGGCGATTGATCGCGGCGCGCTTCTTTTTAGGCTGCTGCAACTTCTCGGTGGAAACTGCATCCTTTCTCTTCGGGAGAATCTCCCCATTTTTAAAAGCGATGAGTTCGCGTTTATCTGCAGCCCTGAGTAGTGGAGCGCGCTGAATCTCTTGATCAGTGAAGTCATCGAGTAGCCCACGCATCAGGGCAACATCTTCATCTGAATAGCTGCACTGCTTAAAGTACCGATAGAGACCATGGCATTCCCTCGCTACCAGGGAAGGTGCCACCACCCTAAAGAGCTCCTTGTCATACGCGAGGAAGTAGTCGTGCATTTCGCGATAACGGTTGGCGTTCTCGCTGATCCGATAGTCTGCCGTAGAGGATCCTTCACGCTCTACGCGATAGTTATATAGCGGTGTATCAAGCCAGACGATGCGCTTCGACTGAATCAGAGATTCAACGCAGAATTTGATGTCGACATGCCCGGCACCAGCGACCTCTTCGAACCGAATGTTGTTTGCCCTCATGTATTCAGTTCGATAGACGCCTGCCCAGATCGACTGATGTGTCGCAAGCTGACAAGGGCACTCAGCAATGGAGTACGGTCGATTGCGGGGCATGTTCCGCGTGAGGTAATCGTTATGAGGGTAAGGTCGCTTCTCATCCTTAAGGAAGACGTCCGTGTAAGGACACTTGACAACATCCGCATCAAATTGACGAGCCTTATTGTAGAGCAGCTCGTACATATCATGCTCTACGTAGTCATCAGACTCAAGGATGGCAAGGTATTCGCCTTTTGCAGTGTCAAACCCTGTGTTACAGGCCTTTCCGTAGCCCTCGTTGGCTTTATGAATGGCTACGACACGAGAGTCTTGCCGGGCGTAGTAGTCGATGATGTCAGGGCTTGAATCGGTAGACCCATCGTCTACGATGATTACCTCAATTTCCTGCAATGTCTGGGCAAGGGCGCTTTCAATGCAAGGCCGAAGATAGTTCTCGACATTATAGACAGGCATTATGATGGAGACCTTGGGCGCGAAGGATGTCTCGCCTCTTGTGGATGCAGTCATGAGTGCCTCTTTCTTTTTTCATAGTAGAGGCCGCAGGACCTACTACCTCTTATAACTTATGACGATATCCTCGAGCACCAGGTACCAATTGTAAAGGATGAGAGCGCCTACGCAAGTCAGTGCGATTCCGTGGGAGAGACCGCAATGACAGAAAACTCATTGCAGCAGGTCAAAGTACGAAAAGAAGCTCTCTGACCAACTGTCGAGCAATAGGAGATGAGCTGCAAGCCCAGTGGCATCGGTGGCCTCACCGTTCCGACATGTTCGACCGCTCTAACCTCAGGGCTAGCCGTTGGGCGGAGCACAGTTGGCAGCGCATGTAGTCACATCAAGTTCGTCCACCTCGCTACCCTATAATGTGGCGCGAACCAGCACACCATGCACATGAGGCGGAGCTGCTCATGTCACCTGTACCTTGTTGCGTCGGAAAAGGAGGAGCGGTGGCCTCTTCCTTCATTGATCGCCGTCGGGCAGAGCACCCTCTTGAAATCCAAGGAACACCTGACATGGCCCGCGCCTCCCGGTAAGGAAACGCCCATGGATGTAAGTGTCATCGTTCCCATCTACAACGTCGAGGCGTACCTCATCGAGGCGCTCGACTCCATCGCCGCCCAAGAGGGCGTCTCCCTTGAGGTGCTGCTCATTGACGATGGGTCGACCGATCGCAGTGGTCCACTGGCAAAGGAGTATGCAGAGACTCACGAGGGCTTCGTGTACCACAGAAAGCAGAACGGCGGGCAGGCGGATGCGCGCAACATGGGCGTGAAGCTCGCACAGGGCGACTACCTCAGCTTTGTCGACCCTGACGACCTGCTCGAACCTGGTATTTTCGCACGCATGGTCTCGGCGGCTCGTCGTGACAACAGCCAGATCGCCATCTTCAACGAAGCAAAGATGAACTCCTCGCGCATATGGCCCTCGCACCTGCACACCCACGTGTTCAGTAAGCTTCCGGCACTGACCACCATTCGCGAATCGCGCCAGCTCCTCTACGACACCTCGCCTTGCAACAAGCTCTACCTCAGGTCGTTCTATCTTGACTCCGGGCTTTCGTTTCCCAAGGGACTCAGGTACGAGGACATCCCGCTGACGCTGATGCTGCACTTCATGGCGAGCTCCGTGACCACGGTCGACACCGTTGGATACTATTGGCGCGTCCGTGAGGAGGGAAGTCTTTCGACGACGCAGCGCAACCGCGAGCTCCGAAACCTTCAAGACCGCCTGAGCGTCATCAAGATGGTCGACACGTTCCTTCATGAGACGCACCAGCCGCAGCACATCCTGCATGCCTGGCAGGTCAGGCAGCTCCGCATCGACCTCATGGTGTTCACGAGCATCCTACCCGAGCTTGATGAGGGGCAAGCCGCTGCGTTCGCCCGCCTCATCAACGAGCACATCGACCAGCATATCGATGAGTCTCTTATCGACGAGCTGACCACGATGCAGCGTGAGAAGCTGCGCTGCGTGCGCCAGGGAGATTTGCGTCGACTCGCAAAGCTGGTCACGTTCCAGGAGCGCAACAAGGACCTGCCCGTCCGCGAGAGCGACGGCCGTCTGTACGCGACGCTTCCGCACGACCTCTTCCAGGCGGACGAGGCCGATGTCACCGATGACATCTTCCCGCACAACCAGCGCCGTCTCTTGTCCCGAGTCGCCTTCGACGACGATGGGCTCAGCCTGACGGGAGCCGTCTTCTTCCGCCGGGTGTCCATGGCAGCTGGGGAGCAGCAATTCTCCGGATTCCTTCGTCACCAGATGACGGGGAAGGTCATTCCACTCGACGTCGAACCACACCCGCTGCCATGGATGCAGGGGGCCATCGGAGCGGTGGAGAGCCCCCTTTCGGGAGAGACGGTCTCCTATGACTGCACGGGATACGGCTTCACGGCAACGCTCACGGCCGATGTCCTTGCAAGCGGGACAAGGCTCCTGCCAGGCTCCTGGAACGTCTACATCGAGTATCGCAATCGCTTCTGTTCAGGCAGGGTGCTGCTGGCAAACCCGCGCGGGGCAGCCCGCGCCCAGGAGCATGGGGCGTCCATCGTCGCCGGGTCGCGCGTAGAGGTGCGCTATACCCGTGCGCACGAGGTCGTGCTGCGCGTGGAGCCGGTCGCCGCGCAGATCGTCTCCACCCAGGTGACCGACAGGCAGCTCCTGATCGAAGTCGATCGTCCGATCTCTGGTGCCTACCTGCTTTCTCCTGATGCCCCTGACCTCCGCGCTCGTCCAGCCTTGCCACAGCCGGTCGCAGTCGAGACAGATCGTCCCTGTCTGCTCAACGTGCCCACCGATGTCATGGCCCCCAACCAGCCCTACCTGGTCTATGGTACGAGCGCCCCCGAAGAGGCATGTGGGATCCTGGCGTGCGCCCCTCGACCACGGTCGTACGACCCTGTCGCCGCCGGCACACTGGTCACCGATACGCTGCGCCCTTCGCTCCTCTCGATCACGCTTCATACGTCACAGGTGGCCCGCGTGACAGACCTACGTGCCAAGTTTGGACACTTCGCGATCTTCGTGAGCATCGTAGGTGGCACGACGACACGCCAGCACCTGCATCGCATGAGCATCTGCCTCTCCGATGGCGACGAGCCGCATGTCGTCTTGGCCAGACGCCCCCATGCGCTCACATCCCTGCTGGGAGGGAAGCAGCTGTTTGTCTTCAAGCCGGACATGCTTCGCGACAAGACGGCGGGTCTGCATGATCTTCGGATCGTGCTCGAGGATCAGCAAGGCAACAGGACGTGCATGCCCCTTTACGCCGACAAGCCTTGGCGAAAGACGCTCGAATGGGCAGGACGGCGATACATCCTCGCGCAGCATCGGAAGTCTGAGGCCCTTTGTCTGCGGATATGCCGTCCGCGTGCCTGACGCTGGCTTCCCCAGGTCTCCGGAGCCAGCTGCTGATACGGGCTTCGTCTCGCTCAGACAACGAACGGCTGAACGGCCATCGGCTGAGTAGTCCCGGTATGAAAGACTGGACTGATCGGCGGGGCGGCACGAACCATCAGCCCTCCCCCATCGTTTTTCGTCATCACCTTTCTAATTAACCCGCTGGCTGAGAAACACCAGATATCTACTCATGCATTGTCATCACGGAGCCGGTACGCGATTCCCGTGCCGTCACGAGGAAGACGGTCCACCTTCTTCGCCTCCACGAGCCTTCGCAAGCTGCGAGACGCCGTGACACCCGAGATGCCGAGTTCGTCTGCTAGCTCACGCGCATGCCAATTAGATCCATCCTGGAGAGCCTCAAGCACGGCAGCATCCGTCTCGGTAAGTCGGTCAGGCTGCGACATGTCGCTCTCCAGTGTTTGTCTGGCGCTGTCCGCACGTCCACGGATGGTCAGATAAAACGATGACAGGTTGTCTTGCGGTTCGGGAGGCGCCATCCCAGCAGCCCTGAGACTCCCCACTATCTGGAAGTAGCCTGTGCCTTTGTTCTCCACCACATAGCCACGCTCCGGATATCCTGGCGCAAAGGGCGTGCTTTCAAGCAGTCGTGAGAGCAGTTGGTTTCTACAGGACGACATGTCCAGCTCGCCAAGCCGGTCAATGGTAACCGACCCGTAGAGACCGCCAGGGTTGGATACCTCAAGACGGTCTTCGTACAGAGTCACCTGCACCTGTGACCCCCGCCCCTCGGGCGAATAGTCGCGATGCATAAGCGCATTGGCCACCGCTTCGCGTACGGCGACTTCCGGATAGTCCGGAATCTCATGACGTCCCGCACCCTGTACATACGATGCCGTCCTTGTGTTGGAGCGCAGCGCTTGCATGGTCTCGGACACCATCACCGGTATGGGACCAATGATGGTCTTCGAATCATAGAAACGCAGCCCATCGGCGGCAATCTGCTCTTTGGAGATGCCTGGTACCACGGCGAACGACACACTGCAGCGCGGAAAGAAGTGCTGCGGATGCTTGCCGAGGGCCATGATGCCTGCCAAGGTTGGCCTCAGCTCCCCATCCTTGTCGTGGCGTACCACCTTCAGGCTCAAAAGCGCCTCATCATCAGAAAGGGAGCCGAACACGAATGGGGATGACGCACGTTCCTTTTCCAGAAGTCCCCTCACAAGCGGATCGCTGAGGTCAGCAAGCGAGGCATCAGGAAGAAGCTCCTCGTCATAGCGTGGCTGCCGGCGCTCTTCCATAATTCTGTCTACCTCGTACCTGCTCAGACGTCGGTCTCCATCACTCGCACGAATAAAGGAACCGTCGTACGGGCCACGCGCCTTGACATAGCACGGCTTGAGGTAGGGCAGGGTTTCAGGGATCTGGGCAACCACCAGCGTTGCCCCGTCGTAAGGCTCAAACGTTATATCTGGTCTCACGGGGGGCTCCATGGCATCGGAACAACGCTGCCCCAGGGCATCCGCAACGGCCTTTGCCGAGAAGCCCTTGGCAGGAACAAACCCTTCCCGCTCCGAGATACCGCACACAATGGTGCCACCCGAACCATTGGCAAATGCGGAGATCGTCTCTACGGTACTTTTGGGAAGCCCTCCGACACCCTCTTTCACCTCAACCTCTTGAACATCCGTGCCAATGGTGCGCGCAAACTCCAAAAAGGAGGCAAGGTCGAACTGACTCATGGTGCCCTCCAATGACATGACCTGGATTCACAGTGATATAATATCACTAATATCGTAGCTCATATCACTAAAGCAGCGCTTAAATCAGGCTCATATCACCATTAAGTGATATAATGTCACCAATAGATGACCTCATATCACCTTTTGGTGATATGAGGTCACTAGAATCTGATCTCATCGCTGTCACGGATCGTGCGAGCGGGTGTACGAGGACGCTCGAGATGTCCGGCAAGAAACTTCGCACGTCACCCCGCGTTCGTCATAGCCGAGCTACAGGTCGCTTCACACGCCCCGTACCGCCTACTCGAACACCTGCTGGAACACATCCTGCGCGGCATGGCCCGTCTCGTAGGTCAAGAACCGCTCCCTGAACGTGCCCAGAGATTCGCCTGCTCCCTTGACCTCGAGATCCCTCAGAGCCGCTGCCACCTCTTCTGTCGTCTTGAGCAGCGGTCCCGGCGCCTCGGACTCGAGATCGATGTTGAACCCGCGCAGCTCGTCCCGGTACTCCTCAAGATCGTAGACAAAGAAGAGCATCGGACGATCGAGCAGGGCGTAGTCGAACATGATCGAGGAGTAGTCAGTAATAACGACATCTACAGCAAGCAGGAGGTCTTCGACGCTCTTCTCATAGGTGAAGTCGAGAGCGCTTCCCATGTCCTGCGCGTTGACGAACCCCGGCAGCGCCAGACGATGCCTGCGGAGGGCAAACGTGTAGCCCTCCCCCAGCTCCTCGATCAGACGCCTCAGATTGAGCTGGAGGTCAAACCTGCCGTTCGATCGCCATGTGGGCGCATACAGCACCAGCTTGCTATCTGGGTCAACGCCGAGGGATCGCTTGAGATCCCGCTGGACCTCTGGCGTGTCCCGAGCCATGAGTTCGTCGTTTCTCGGGTAGCCCGTCCTCAGAAACTGCCTGTCAAAGGCGTAACAGGACTTGGTGATCTCCTCGACCCTGGGACTCTGTACGATCAGGTAGTCCCACCGTCCACAACGCCTGAGGAACGCGTCGACCGACTCAGGAGTCGGAAACTCAGACGTAACGTCCAAGCCGAGCGTCTTGAGCGGTGTCCCATGCATGGTCTGGATTTCCGTCTGACCGGACCGCTTGACATAGGCATCGGGGAAGTTGACGTTATTCACAAAGTAGTGCGACCGAGCAAGATAGTAATAGTACGGGAGCGTCCCCCTCTGAATCTTCTTGCCATGGCCATCTAGGGATATCCGCAGGTCCCTGACCGACCAGACGCACTCGTACTCGAGATGGTGCTGATCGATGTAGTCATACAGGGCACGGGGGTTGCAGTCGGTCGACATCCCCCAATGCGACTCGAACAGGATCGTCTTCTTCCGTATGGGCAGCAGGCGAAGCGCCGGATACAGATACTTCTCCGCAAATCGGTTCCGTTGGGCCGACAACTCCCAGAACGCCCTGATGCGCTTACAGTCTATGACCGCACGATCCTCAGAGGCATTGATCCTATACCGATATCCACCGGCTTCGATCCAATCCGAATGTGCAAACCTGCTGTCTTCGGTAATGACGTTGTACGCTATCTCGACCCCATCCTCGTCATGCCCCACAAGCCTCAGAGCATAGGAATCATTGCGCAAGACGCTGGTAAAGACGTCGTCATCGAGCGGTATCTCCGCTCGCAGTTCGTAAAGGGAGCCGTCGCGGTGTGTCAGCTCAAGCGGCACGCTCCTCTCGACACCAAAGCGCTTTCCCTTAAGAAGAAGCGAGTGGTCGGCAATCGTCGTAGAAGAGCGCATGGAGATGTCAGCGACGATCCTCTTGCCCTCACACACATAGGATTCCAAGACAGCGCTGGGTGGTAGCCTTTTGATGCTCAGACAGCCATTCTTGAAAGCGGCAACGCGCCACAACTCATCGGTACGAACAGGATCTGCCACCGCAAGGACGTCCGACTCTACCTCACCCTCAGCTTCTTCCATCTCGTTTGGAAGCGCTGCTCCATCGGTGCTCACGGCGTACGCATCAGCCCCCTTGCCCTGGCGCAGGAAGTAATACGGACCACCCTGGGAAAGGCATATCTCCTCGTACACATACGGGAGCTTGTTACGAACAGGATCTGAGGGAATGACAAACTCAAAGGTCTCGTCACCCTCGAGGGACATGAGGATATGGTTGTTGTCCGTCAGCTCAGCGTGTTCAAGGCGTCTGTAGCTCGTGCGCACGGTCAGCACGAAGCTCCACCCCGGGCTATAGGACACCGAGAGCAGGGTATGACCCACCTCGATTGCACGTGGCCGAGGACCGCCTCCCCTCATCGGACCCGAAAGCGTTTTTGGAGCGCAGCGCAGGTTACCGCTTGTGTACCCGAGCATGATCTCGTAGCGTCCCTCTTCCAAGGAGGCAAGCTCCTCGAGCGGCACCTTAATATCAAAACTGCGAACAGGCTGGTAGAGCACACGAATGTCCCGCTGTTGTGAGTTCACCGTCTTCTTGTAGCGCTTCCAGAGCGTCTTTTGCCTCACCGGTGAGGGGTCAAGCTCCATCACCCGCTGTAGATCGCGATCAACAAAGGCGGCCGAAAGCGAGACGCCCTTCTGCGCGATGCTCTCGACATTGGCAAGCAACCTGATGTTCAGCATTCCGTCATCGAAGGTGACGCGGCTGATCTTGGTCTTGAAGCCGTTCTCACGAAGCTCACTTGTCATCTCGAATTCGTCGGCTGGGATGTCCTTGAAGGGATACTTGCCAAAATAGCGCCCGTTCTTCTCTGTGATGCGCAGCGTTCGCATGCCCTTCTTCTCGAACTCGAGAACCTTGCTCAGACCAGCAAGGTTATTCCGTGCGATGTAGCGGTACTTCACACGATCGATCGCCCTTAGCCTGCGGAATGCCTCCTCTTCCATTTCAGATAGGTAGTCCGAAATGGTTTGGATCACCTCAGAGCGGTACTCCTCGTCACCGTAGGGGATCGTGTTCACATACAGCTTGAGATCGAGATTGAGCCACTTGTAGTCCTTTAGGACACGGAGTTCGTGATCTTCGACATGGGCATCAAAGAAGGCATCCACGTCCTTGAGTGCGGCAAGGCGGTCGCGGAAATTCCGGATCTCCTTTCGGTTCTGCGTGATCGATCTGCTCTGCCCGTCTCGAACGCGCCAGCGATAGACCACCTTGTCGAGATACGCAACTCGATTGGCAAGGAAGTGTGCGGGGATGGTTACCGGGATATCCTCGTAGAGTCGGCCTTCGACCCATTTAAGCTTGCTCTCGAAATAAAAGGATGCCTTGAAGAGCTTGTTCCAGGCCGTCGTGTCATAGAGCAGGTCCGGG
This sequence comes from Atopobiaceae bacterium, assembly GCA_040268355.1. Taxonomy (GTDB): domain Bacteria; phylum Actinomycetota; class Coriobacteriia; order Coriobacteriales; family Atopobiaceae; genus UBA1367. The sequence continues at coordinate 32,846 of JAWRIT010000006.1, forward strand.
TTCTTGCTGATGTGACCGACCTCACCCATGGTCCGAAAGGCGATCCGGTGCAGGTTGCTGTCAAACTGTCGTTTGGTGTTAAAGCGGACTGCGTCGCCAACCACCATGTCGCACCCATGTTTGGAGCCGAGCGCAGCCATTTCTTCCAAGGCATAGCTCTCGACGATGTCGTCCGAGTCCGGAAACATCAGCCACTCGCCGCGCGCAAACTGAGCACCGTAGTTGCGTGCGTGCCCAAGACCCTGGTTTTCTATCCGATGGTACTCAACGTTTGGATGGGTGGATGCGAACCGCAGGGCGATCTCAGGGGTGGCGTCGGTCGCGCCGTCGTCGATAAGTACGATTTGGACATCTTGCAACGTTTGATCGACAAGCGAAGCCAGGCACACCTCCAGGTCCTCGCTCACGTTGAACATAGGAACAACGCAGGTCACAAGAGGCTTTTCCACGAGGGAGACGGTGGGGTCATACGCGTTCTCAGGTACCTCGCCAATCATGCGAACTCCCTTTCAACGGTGACTAAGTAAGCTTATTCAAATTTCTGATCATCTTTCTTGCTTTAGAGATGCATCCTCGCTTATCAGTTGAATCTATAAAATCCATCAGTATCTTTTCTTTATTACATAAATTCTCCTTCTTGTATATACCTTCTACCACATCAGTTGAAACGGCATCATAGACCCCTGGCAACAATTAGGCATTTAGGATAATAAGCTGGACTCACAGATGGATTATGGCACCAACAAGTGGCGGAAAACAGCCCTCTGACACACAAAGCATTCCTCTCTCATTCCATCTAAGAGAAAATTTAAATGTACGTTCACCGATCGGTATATAGAGAGGTGTCAGCCACAGATAGCCAGTTTAAAAAGGTATACTAATGTTTTGTTTAGCTATTCTACTTAATCTGTCATTTTGACAAGAGCAGGAGCCTTCCAGAACACTCGAGGTCAAATCCGCCACCCACGGTGGCATGCACCAGTGGGAAGCAGCACGAGCGACCACTCGCAGCACTGACCGCCTTACGCTCAGTCTGCCAGGGTGTAGTACGTGTACCTGCCGTTACCGTGCTTCACGAGGATGCCCGCATCCGCCATCTCCCTCATGATGGCGCGCGCACGCTGGCGACTGACACCCAAAAGACCGGCTGCATCAGAGGTGCGAATCGTGCCCTGCTCCCGTGCGAAGCCGATCACAAGCGCTTGCCTATCGCTCGCAAGCGCTTGTCTATCGCTCGCCAAGCGCTCGTCCATCGCTTGCCCAACGCCCGAGACGCCTTTGGCCTGCTGGCTCAGCACGTCGACGAGCGCATCGCGGATGACTCCAAGCATGAACTCGATGAACACCGTTGACTCGCCTGCTTGCCCAGCCTCCATGAGCGCGTCGTAGTACGCCTGTTGGTTCCTATGGACGAGCGTCTCCACGGTCATCCAGGCGAACACCGGACGCCACCTCCTAAGGATGAGCGAATGCCACAGCCTGCCCATTCTTCCATTGCCGTCCATAAAGGGATGAATGAACTCGAACTCGTAGTGGAACACGCTTCCTTTGACCAACGGGTGGTCCCCTGAGATGCGCAGCCACTCGAAGAGATCGCTCATCACCTGAGGAACCACACTCGCGGAGCTGCCAGGATGAATGAGGACCTCCCCGGCATAGACCCCCACATCCTCGTTTCTCAGACAACCTGGGTGTTTGACCAGGCCTGGCATCATCATTCCATGGGCCTTGAGCAGGTTGTCAAAGGAATAGGGGTCCCAATCCGCAGCCGCTTCGTAGGCCTCGTATGCGTTCTGCACCTCGCGAATATCCTTTGCCGGGGCAAGCACGTGACGGCCATCGAGAACAGCCGTAACCTGTTCCAGCGTAAGCGTATTGTTCTCGATGAGCAGCGACGAGTGGATGGTCCTGATCTGGTTATCGCGTCGGAGCTGAGGGTTGGGATCGAGTCCATCGAAGGCCGTAACCTGACCGACCAGCTCGGAAACCTCGGCAATGAGGCTCACGACTTTGGCACTATTCGTAAATGGAGGCGTATGGCTCATCATTCCTCCTCAGGCTGTCCCCTCAATGCATCGACAAGCAGGTACTATCCTATCCTACTGACCGAAGGCACCCACAGGCTCGTATCAGGCTCGTATCACCTTCCGCTGATATGATGTCACCGATCCCTGACATAATGTCACCACATCCTGACCTCATATCACTCGCGCGTGACACGAGCCCCCGCTCTCGGACAGGTGCGCGTCACTCCGCGCACGGCACCCGCCGGCGCACGGGCACCCGCCCCCGCTAGTACCCCCTTCCCCGCAGGAAGCGGTACGTGCGCTCGCAGTTGTTGCGGTCCTTCTGGTCGAACCACTCCGCCGCCAGCTTGGCTTGCTCCTCGGTGAGTACGAAGCCGCGCGCGGCCATGTCCTCAAGCGCCGCCAACAGCTCGTCCTGCGTCGCGCACACGTCTCCCGGCAGGTCGTGGTCGAGATCCACGTAGGAGCCGATCTCTGTCTCGTAGCGATCCTGGTCGAACTGGTAGTACGCCACGGGCTTGTCCAGATACAGCACATCCCAGCACACGCTCGAGTAGTCGGTCACGAGCGCCGAGCACTCCATCATGATCTCGTTGAGCGGTCGGCTGCCCATGGGCACCAGGCGCACCCGGTCGCTCACCGTTGAGAAGTTCTCGATCTGCGCGCTCAGCTTGGGATGGATGTAGAACACGAGCGTCGCGTCGTTGCGCTCGAGCAGCTCAAGCAGTTGGGGACTGGTGATCAGCGCCGAGTAGCGCCGGTAGTACTCGCTCCCCCGGAACACCTCCGGCGTCTGCTCCTCAAGCCACGGACGCCAGGTGGGCATGGCCAGAATCATGGGGCGCTCCGCACGGGAGCGATCGCGAAGCGCGTCCCAGCGCGCAAACCCGCAGATAGGAGCATTCTTTTTGGCATAGCCAAAGTGCTCGGTCACAATCTGCTGCTCCCGCTTCGAGGTGGTCACAAAGTAGGTCATGGGGCTGGTGCCGTCCGTGCCGAACAGGTGCGCCACGCGCTTCATGGCCGTCACGCCGTGCTGCAGGAAGAAGATGTCGTGCTTGCTGATGCGGTTCGCCACGATGCTCGGCTTGTGACGCCACTGGTACAGGTGCGTGCGCGAGTCGGACCCCACGTACAGGTCGGCGGCCATGACGTAGATCATGTGGCGCAGGCTCATGAACGGTACGACGTTTCTCCCGTAGCCCTTGACCTTCTCGTAGTCGGGCGCGTCGGGGTCCATGACGTAGAAGATACGCCGGCGCTCGCGCTCCGGCAGCTGCTCCATGCAATACCTGAAGAAGTAGTAGCCGTTGTCCTGGGCGAGCGAGCAGAACTTCTCAAACACGAGCCACCTGTGCCGGCGTTTCCAGTACGGGCGAAGCACGAGGTAGAGAGCCACGGCCGTGGCCTCCTTGACGCGTATGAGCGCCGTGTCGTAGCAGCTGCGCTCGCGGTAGACAAAGGCGAGCCGGCGACCTTTGGTCGAATACGGGAACAGCACGTGGTCACGGTCCGGCAGCGCCTGCGTGTTGGTCAGCATGAGACGGGCAGAGTCCGCCCGCGTCAGCGATATCGGGACGATGGCCTCGAAGCCGCCCATCCGAATGCGGATGCGAGGGTCCCAGAAGATCTCCGCAAGCTCGACTGCGGACGAGTCGAAGGTCAGGTTGAGGGTCGTCCCCTTGTCGCTGCGCGTGGCCTGGCAGTCGATCTCATAGGACTCCTCGGTGCCACGATGCAGGAACGTCGCGCCCATGACCTCGTAGGGACCAGGCGGCAGGACGGCCTTTATTCGCACGATGCCCGTGCTGCCGCAGCGAAGCCGTGCGAGCCGAGCCCACAGGAACCCGGCGGCAAAGCGTAGCGTGTCCGAGAACAGCACCATGATCTCCCGGCTCTCGTCGTGCACGAACGCCGTGACGACGGGATCGCGACCGTTGCACAGCTTGACGAAGGAGTCGTGGTCACGCTCGTCCACGTCGAACGAGTCCGCCGAAATGACATACGGATCGCAGCATGGGGCAGGGACCACGCCTCCAGGCGCAGTCGGGCTCAGGAGCCAGACCCTCCCCTGCTCGTCCTGGCACTCGATGCGCAGGCGGCACCGGTAGTTGATGCCCAGGCCCGCGATCTCCTCCAGACAGGTCCGGAACGACTCCGTCAGTCGGGATGTGGCAATCTCGCCTTCGGTGAGCTCGCGAGCCCAGACGATGGTCTCCCCGTTTGCCCCGCCCCCGCGCAGGAGCACCACCCGGCGCGGCGTGACGACGGCCGGCAGCCCGGTGAGGTCAAAGCTGAGGCCTGCGTCATCGCAAGAGACGGCCGACACAAAGCGACCGTAACTCCCTGATGACGTCACGTCGCCCACCATGCCGCTGTAGACGTCCCGGCACGCCTGGTTGGTGGGCAGGTCGGCGAACACGCGCTGCCGCTCGCGCTCGGCAAGCGCGCCGCGCACCGTACCCGAGAAACGCTTGACCAGCTCCTCGAAAAAGGTCCGGGGCGTCGTCCTGGTAATGAACAGGAAGTCAAAGTCGTCGCGATGATGATCGTGCAGATGGGCCGAGAGCTCCGGCGTGAACCCCGTGCGCGGAAAGATGGCAATAGCGTCGTCGCGCTCCGCCTGGTGGGCGACCGCATCGACCATCCCCGTGGACTTGACCGAGCGCGGGTCGACCACGTTGCGCGGCGTCTCACGATTCTTGGCGTAGTCAATGACGTCCGGCCCGACCTCTGGATCCGCGAACACGAGGTCGAGCACGCGGCTCGCGTTGTCGGGCGTGTCATGGGCGAGGAAGCGCTTCTCGTAGTCGCTGTCCCGGTAGTCAAAGGCGCGAAACGACCCGCTCGCGAGCGATTCCGCAAGCTCGTCGGCCGTGGAAACGCGCTGGAATGGCAGCTCTTCGATGTCGAAGTACAGGCCACGGTCGCGCAGGTACTCCTCGATGTCGTAGAGGAACAGGATGATGGGCTTGCGGGTGAGCGAGAAGTCGAAGAAGACGCTCGAGTAGTCGGTGATGAGCGCGTCCATCTGGTTGAGGAAGCGGTAGCCGTCCACGTCTGCCGGGAACGGCAGGATGTGCTCGTAGCGCCCGAGGTCGACCTGTCCAGCCACCATCGAGTGGAAGTTGACGTAGATGCGCTGGTTGGGCGCCAGCGCCGCATCGAGCACGGCGAAGATCCCCTCGACCTCACGCTGGTAGACCTCGACGGAGACGTCGTGGTTGCTCGTCCCGCGCCAGGTGGGCATGTAGGCGAAGTTCTCGTATCCGTCGAGCCCGTGGTCCACCCGAAAGGCCGCTTCATCCGCATCGGGGTTGAGAAAGACCGCGTTGCGTGGGTATCCAACCATCGCGACCTTGCCGCAAAAGAGGCGCTCGAGGTTGTAGTCGCGCATCACGACATGGCGCGTGAACTCGTTGGGAAAGGTGAGGACGTTCGCGTGGAGGAAGTTGTGCTGCACGTTGTACATCGACTCGATGCCCAGGCGCATGCGCTTGCCGAGCGTCTTGAGGGGCGTCCCGTGCCAGGTTTGCACGTAGCGCTGCTCCGGGCGACGGATGAAGTAGGCCGGGAAGGAGCTGTTGTTGATCAGGTACTTGGAGGTCGCCAGCACGCGTGGGTATGCCCGTGACTCAACGTCCACCAGCGTGACCGGAAGGCCGAGGCTCTTGACGAGGCGGGCGTGGGCCGCCTTGCTCTTGGCGTTCGTGGCGAAGTAGATGGTATAGTTGCCCGCCTCTCCGCGCGCCATGAGCTCCTTGAGCAGGTAGAGGGGAGAGTCGGAGATGGTCTTGCCGTGGAAGGACTCGAAGAGCATCTGGCGCTCGTCGACCTTGGAGTGCTTGTAGTGCCACCCAAAGTAGAACTTGAGCTTGGGAAGTGTGCTGAACAGCCGTGGCACCAACCGTATCGCCTTGACGATCTTTTTTGCCGCTGCTCTGATACGCACGACTGGCTCCCTTCTGGCAGGCGGAGCACCAGCGCGCACGGTCGCGCAGCACACAGTTCCGCAGGGCTTTCCCGGTAGCGGAACACATTTTCTCACAGAATTGCGGTGCGGCGCACGCATGAGGCGCGTTCCCCTGCGAGTCGGACAGCACCTGCACATACCATGGCGCCGTGGACCGAGTGGTATGATAGTGGGGCGCGCCGCAGAGGCCGCAAGCGCTTCCGCCTCTGCTCGCGCAAGACGGGGGGGGGACGTCATGAACACCTTTAGCGCAAAGGATTCCGTCAAGCTCAAAGGGATAGCCATCTGCCTCATGATGGTCTTCCACTGCCTCAGCAGCACCAAGCGACTCGGTGGGTACGACGTCAACTTCGCGCCCCTCGACGAGGCCACGGCCATCAGGTTCTTCCTCTACTTCAAGATCTGCGTGAGCATCTTCGCGTTCATCACGGGCTATGGCCTCTACCTCTCCTATCGCTCGAAGTGCCGCGATGGCAGAAGCGCCACCAGATGGACGGCGCAGCGCTACGTCAAGACCTTCGCTGGCTTCATGTTCGTATATGTGTGCGTGTTCGTGGGTGCGGCGCTGCTCACGGGGCGACTGCAAAGGACCTACCTCTCCAGCGGCAGAATCAACGCGATCGTCTACATCCTCCTCGACGCCTGCGGGCTGGCCCATCTACTCGGCACGCCCTCCCTCATGACCGGTTGGTGGTACATGAGCGCGGCGGCGGTGTTCATCGCCCTCGTGCCCATCTTCTGCGAGATCGACCGGCGAGTGGGCATGCTGCCCCTTGTGGCCTGCGTGGTCTCTCTGCCGCGCATCCTGGGCACTGGCTTTCCCGGCTCCTCGGAGCCCTACTCCTTCATTCCTGCGCTCCTCATGGGCATGGTCTTTGCCAAGCACGACGTGTTCAACAGGCTTGCTGCCGTGCGACTGGCTACGAACGAGACCCTCGACAAGGTCGTCCAGTTCGTGCTCTATGCGGGTCTGCTGGCCGTCAGCATCCTGCTGTTCGATCGCCTCGACCGCACGCGGCTCTGGGAGTACCACTTCGCGCTCTCGGCCATCGGCTGCATCCTCTTCTGCTGGAAGTACCTCTTGCCGCTTCCCGTGATCGGCCCAGTGCTGGAGTTTCTGGGCGCCCATTCCATGAACATCTACTTCGTCCACTCGTTCATCAGGGTGCGGTTCCAGAGCGTCATCTACGCCTCGGAGTCGATGTTCCTCATTCCACTGACCCTGCTTGCGGCGGCGCTCGCGGTCTCCCTCGTCATCGAAGGGCTGAAACGGCTGGTGCGCTTCGACGAGGCACGCGACCGGCTCGTCGCCCGCCTCGCCTCCTGAGGTCGGGTCGCGCGGAGGGACTACCACTGCCGCATGCTCCCGTGGCCCCAGGCTGGTGCCCTCCGCTCAAGGGCTTACGGACGGCTACTCCTGCTCGGGAGCGCTCGTCTCCTTCAGGTCGGCCTTGATGGACGTGGTGGAGACCTCCGGGGTGCGCGGAAGGTAGACGACCTCGACGCCCTGCTCCTTCAGGAAGTCGAACTTGCCCTCCCAGTCGTCGCCGATCACGAAGGTGTCGACGTGGTACTCCTTGCAGTCCGCGCGCTTCTGGTCCCAGCTCTGCTCGGGAATGACCAAGTCAACGTAGCGAATGGCCTCGAGCAGCTCCTTGCGATGCTCGTAGGTGAAGTAACACTTCTTCTGCTTGCTGTCCCAATTGAACTCGTCGGTGGAGAGGGCCACGATGAGGTAGTCGCCATAGGCCTTGGCCCGCTTGAGCAGGTTGATGTGACCGTAATGCAGGAGGTCGAAGGTGCCGTAGGTGATGACGCGTTTCATGCGAAGGTCCTTTCAGGAGTCACGTGGGCGGCTTTGCAGACCGCAGTCCATCATAGTACGGCGGGAGCTTCCTGCACAAATGCTATAGTTGATGCCGAGCGGGCCGCAGATGCTCGCCCGTCTGCCCTGCCAGCTCGTCCTTGGGACCTCTATGACACAAACCCATCGCAGCCTCTCCCAACCGATGTCGGCCGTCGTCGACGCCGCTCTTGTCGTGCTTGCAATGGCCGTGGCCTACTACGTCCGCTTCAACCTGCTCGCCGGCATTGACCACCTCGGCACCGTGTACTACCACCTCGCCTGGTCGGCGCTCATCTCGCCGGTGTTCGTCTTTCTCTACGGTCTCATGGGGGCGAGCGACTACCTGTCGCCCTCGACCAACCTCACCCACCTGCTCGGACGCACCATAGCCGCCTCGTCGATCGCCGTCGGCATGCTCATCGTCTGCGTCTTCGTGTTCAGGCTCGTGGACATGTCGCGCCTGCTGCTGGTGCTCTTCTGGCTCTTTGCGACGCTCTTCTCCTGCCTCAAGACCGTCTGCCTGCGCTACCACCTCAAGATGCTTCACAGCCGGGGCATCGGGCGCCGGCGCATCGTGCTGGTGGGCTCGGGCATCAATGCGCGGCACTACAGCAAGGGCATCGAGCGCGACCCGGCAAGCCCCTTCGAGATCCTGGGGAGCATCGGCACGGCTCCGGTGGGTGGCGGCTTCAAGCTCCTCGGTGGCTATGACGCCGCCGTCGAGGCGCTCGACGAGCTGGATCCCGACGAGATCGTGGTGGCCCTAGACAGCGACGAGCACCATCGGCTGGACGACCTGCTCATCGCCTGCGAACAGAGCGGTTGCCGCGTCTCCATCATGCCCAACTACTACGAGTTCCTCTCGAGCCGCGCCGAGATCAGCGTCCAGGGTGGCACGCCGGTCATCAACATCAGCCACGTACCGCTCGACAACATCGGCTACGCCTTCCTCAAGCGCGTGTTCGACCTTGTCGGATCGGTGATCCTCATCGTGCTGACCTCGCCTATCATGATCGTCGCCGCCATCGGGACCAAGCTGTCCTCGCCCGGGCCGATCATCTTCACGCAGGAACGGGTGGGACGTGGCAAGCGCGTCTTTCCCATGTACAAGTTCCGCTCGATGCGCGTGAACGACGAGCAGGACACCGCCTGGACCACGGCCGACGACCCACGCAAGACCAAGTTCGGGTCGTTCATGCGTCGCTTCTCCATCGACGAGCTGCCGCAGCTCTTCAACGTGCTCGTAGGCGACATGAGCCTGGTGGGCCCGCGCCCCGAGCTTCCCACCTACGTGGATCGGTTCAAGGTGAGCATCCCGCTCTACATGGTGCGCCACCAGGTGCGGCCCGGCATGACCGGCTGGTCGCAGATCAACGGCCTGCGCGGCGACACCTCCATAGAGAAGCGCGTCACCTACGACCTGTACTACATCAACAACTGGTCGCTGCTCTTTGACTTCAAGATCCTGCTGCTCACGCCTGCCAAGGGCGTGCTGCACAACGACCAGGAGACCCTGGCAGGCTAACCTGCCCGCCGGGCGCGCGCAAACCTCCTAGAAGCTGGCTTCGTAGCGCTTGCCAAAGAACTTCGCCGCCAGGAAGGAGCCGCCCTTCTTGAGCCAGTTCGTGCGCTCAAGGCTACGGACGCGCACCTCATGCGCGTCAACGCCCTCCGAGAGCAACCAGGTGTCGAGCAGGCGCTCGCCGAGCCGGCCCATGCAGCGCGCATGGAAGTCATTCATCTGGGAGAAGTCGATCAGGCCCTCGGTCACCTCAAGCACGTCAAAGAGCCAGGTGCAGTAGTCGTCGAGCATCGTGCGGGGCATGAGGAGCATGTTGAACATGTGCCCGCGCGACTGCGCGAGGAAGCGCTCAAGGGCGTCCACACGTCCGGGACTCACCTTCCTCACAGCGCGGCGCAGGGCCGTAAGCTGTGACCCGTCGAGGTCAAAGGTGTGGACGTAGTGGGACTCGATGGTTTCGATGCGGTAGTTGCGCGCCCGGGCGACCACGGGGCTGCCCCCATCGACAAGCCTCGCTGCTTCGGCCGCGGTCATGATCTTGCGCTCTCCATCGCCGGCGAAGTGACGCCGGTAGTGCACCAGGCCCAGCCAGTCGCACGAGAGGTTGCGCCAGCCCCACCAGAGCGCCGTGAGCTCGCAATAGCGGGGGTTCTTCTCAGAGATATGGTCACCTTCGTCGTCATGTGCAAAGCCGGAGATATGCTCGTGCTGGGCGGCCCCCACCTGCACCGGCAGGTAGAGACGATCGGACGGCATCCAGTAGGGCTTGTGCGTGGCCACCAGGATCTGCGTGGTGGGAACATCCGTTGGCATGGGCACCCCTCGGTCGGCAGGGATTCGACGATACCGCCACGGCGGAGCCTCGACGGTACCGTCAACTATAGACCAGCCGAGGCCCCTGCCGGTGTGTTGCTTGGCTGCTGTCACCGACACATGGCCGTCAGCCCATCAAAGCTGTGATAAGGTCACATGGTTCAAACAACGGTTGCCGGTCCGCAGTGGTGGACGCTCACGGAGGGTCAGGGCACACGGTGTTCAAGACAATCAGCAAGTTCGTCACGACCATGAAGGAGCGCTCGTTCCTGTTCGAGCAGCTCGTCAAGCGCGACTTCGAGAAGCGCTACAAGGGGACCATCCTTGGCATGGCGTGGAGCATCCTCTCGCCCCTGCTGCAGCTGCTCGTCATGATGCTCGTGTTCAGCCAGCTCTTTGGCCGCAACATTCACCACTACGTCATCTACCTCTTCGCGGGCAACATCATCATGTCGTTCTTCCGCGAGGGCACCAGGAACGGCATGCGCAGCCTGACCTCCAACGCGAACATCATCACCAAGATCAACGTGCCCAAATACCTGTTCCTGCTCTCGAGCGAGGTGCAGGCCGTCATCAACTTTGGGCTGACGGTATTGGTGTTCTTCTTCTTCTGTGTCACCGACCACATCACCTTCACGCCCAAGATGCTGCTGCTGGTCTATCCGACGTTTTGCCTCATCCTGCTCAACATCGGCATCGGCATGATCCTCTCGGCCCTCTACGTGTTCTTCCGTGACACCGCATACTTCTACGACATCTTCCTCACACTGCTCAACTACCTCTCCGCCATCTTCTACACCATCGATACCTTCCCCGCCTCGGTGCAGCGCTACTTCCTGCTGAACCCGGTGTACGTCATCATCAAGTACTGGCGCTCGATCGTCATCGATGCGGCGATTCCCTCGCCCCAGTACCATCTGCTCATGTTGGGTTACGCACTCTTCTTCCTGGCGATTGGTGCCTTCATGTACAAGAAGTACAATCACCAGTTCCTGTATTACTTCTAGGACCGGCGGCACCGGCCCCATCCTCCAACCAGAACCGCAGGTGACCACATGAGCATCATCGAGTGCAACGACGTCAGCATCCGCTACATCACGGGCGACCTCAAGGCCATTGGCCTCAAGGAGTACGTGGTGCGCAAGCTCACCAAGAACTACCACATCACCGAGTTCTGGGCCGACAAGAACGTGAGCTTCACGCTGGAGAAGGGCGACATGCTCGGCATCATCGGCTCCAACGGCGCCGGCAAGTCGACGCTGCTCAAGGCCATCACGGGCATCATGGTCCCCACGGGTGGCAACGTGAGGGTGCGCGGCAAGATCGCGGCGCTGCTCGAGCTTGCCAGCGGCTTTGACGGCAACATGACGGTGCGGGAGAACGCCTACCTGCGTGGGGCCATGCTGGGCTACACGCGTGAGTTCATGGACAGCAAGTACGACGAGATCATCGCGTTCGCCGAACTCGAGGAATTCCAGAACCACAAGTTCAACCAGCTCTCCAGCGGCATGAAGAGCCGCCTTGCCTTCTCGGTCGCCTGCCTGGTGGATCCCGACGTGCTCATCCTGGACGAGGTGCTCTCGGTGGGCGACGGCGCCTTCCGCAAGAAGAGCGGCGACAAGATGCTCGAGATCATTGGCGGGGGAACGACCTGCATCCTCGTCTCGCACTCCGTCTCGCAGGTAAGGGACCTCTGCAACAAGGTGCTGTGGCTCGACCGTGGCAACCAGATCGCCTTCTCCGACGAGGTCGACCTCTATTGCGATGCCTACGAGGAGTTCCTGGCCACCAAGAAGCTTCCCGCCCGGCAGGGGGAGCCGGGCCATGCGGACGCCATCCACGCCCTTGCCATGGGATACGCCAAGCGCTCGGAGGCACAGCGGCGCAAGCAGCAGAATGCCGAGGCGAGGCGTCTGCAGCGGGTCCTTGAGACTGGCGAGAGCGAGGCGGCGGTCATAGCTGCCATCAAGATCCTGCAGAAGAGCCGGCCCGACGCGCTGTCGACGGAGTACGTGGCAAGCTAGCGGAGTCGGCAGCAGGCGACAGAGGGCGCCGCGTACGCGGCAGCGGCAGGCGCACCGCAGCAGACGCAGCACGGGCGCTCTGCCGCAGCTGATCTAACGACACATAGGTACCTCTTCCGCCGTGTCGTTCTGCTTGTGGGCAAATACGGACGTTTGAGAGGCAAAATGACCGCGATTTCATCCGTTTTTGCCCACAAGCGCCGCCAACATTTCCGTTTTCGCCCACAAGCGCCGCAGGCGTTTCCGCATCTGCCCACAAGCGACGACTGCGACCGAGATCCAAAACGCTTGTCAACGAACGGAAGCAACGGAAGACGAGAGCAGCGAAGCGCGCGCGGCAAAAAACGACCCTCCGGGAAGCCTCCCGGAGGGTCGTCCTGCGCATTGGTAGCAACTCGTGCGCCTCGCTGCCTGCCCCTACTCCTACTCTTCCTCGAGGGCCGCCTCGATCTCGTCGGTCACGTCCATGGTGTTGTACACGTTCTGGACGTCCTCGAGATCATCAAGGCGGTCAGCCAGCCGCTGGACCTTCTTGGCATCGTTCACGCTGACCGTGGTCGGGGTGGTGGGCACGCGCGTCAGCTCGGAACCCTTGACGATGATCCCCTGCTCCTCGAGCGCCTTCTGCACTCCCTGCATGTTGTCGTAGGCAGTCCAGACGATCCACTGATCGCCGGCGTCCTCGTAGTCGTCACCACCAGCCTCGGCGACAGCCATCATGAACTCATCTTCGTCGACGGCGTTGTCCTTGTCAGGGACCTTCTTGTCCTCGCTCTTGATGACCTTCTCCACGGCGATGGATCCCTTGCGCTCGAACTGGAAAGCGACCGAGCCGCTGGTTCCCAGGCTGCCGCCCGCATGGGTGAAGGCGGAGCGCACGTCGGCGGCGGTGCGGTTCTTGTTGTCGGTCAGGCACTCCACGTAGAAGGCGACGCCTGCGGGGCCGTAACCCTCGTAGATGACCTCAGAGTACGCCGCGGCGTCCGCACCGGAACCAAACGCCTTGTCGATGGCCGACTTGATCCTGGCGTTGGGCATCGAGACCATACGAGCGCGCTGGATGGCAGCGGCAAGAGAGGCGTTGTTGTCCGGGTTGGGGTCTCCACCGACCTTGGCAGCAACGGTGATGTTACGCGAGAGCTTGGAGAAGAGCGACGAACGCTTGGCGTCGATGGCCGCTTTCTTGTGCTTGGTGGTTGCCCACTTAGAGTGTCCGGACATCCAGGCCTCCTTAACGTCTTTGAACAAACACAATCACGTTAGCACTGCTCGCAGGTCCGCTTCAAGCCTTGCCGCGTGGCCCACGCCATCTACGCAGCAAGAAGCCTTGCTCGGCGCTCAGCGTACAGCAGACGAAGGCACCAGCAGGCATCTGCTGGCCTGATGGCCCCCGCCGCACGTCACCCTCCGCCGTCCGAACGAACGCCCACACATGCACGCATTGTGGAAAACCTAACGCGGGCGATAGGAAACTCGTGGCTTCGCATACCCCGGACCTGATGTGACAATGCTGGCTTATCAGCAGGCAACGCACGATAGCCGAAGGGGAAGACGGCGGACACGGACGGCGCCGTGGGACAGCCGGGACGTCTTCCCCACGGGAGGGGGAGACGACGTGGGAAGCACACATCACCATACTGACGAGCTCGCTCACATACACACGCACCGCAACCTCATCGGGTTCGACGAGAACGGCGTGTCGGTCGTGACGCACGAGGCTGCGCACGAGGACGAGGCCACCTCCGAGGAGCGGCGCGTCGCGTTCGTGAAGGACTACAACGAGGCGGTGAGGGCCTACCGCAAGACCTTTCCCTCGAAGCAGGACCAGATAGAGAGGGTCCCCGATCCCGCCGTGCGGGAGCTGCTGCTCAGAAGCGAGCAGCTCGGCCTCGAGACACCGTTCGATCGGTTTGACGCCCAACAACCACAGTGCAATTTTGGCCTGTCCGGCACCTGCTGCCGCATATGCAACATGGGGCCCTGCCGCATCACGGCGAAGGCCCCGCGCGGCGTGTGCGGAGCCGATGCCGACCTCATCGTCGCGCGCAACATGCTGAGATCGGCCGCCGCCGGCGTCGCACAGCACGGCATGCACGCACGTGAGGTCATCCTCTCGCTGAGGTGGGCGGCGGAAGGCAAGCTTGACCTCCCGATCCTTGGCAAGCAGAAGGTCATCGACACCGCAGCGGCCTTCGGCATCGAGACGCAGGGCCGCGAGCTCGAGGCCATCGCCGCAGACCTTGCCGACGCCCTCCTCGAGGACCTGTCGCGCAGCGACCCCGCACAGCCCAACCGCACCATCGGCGCGCTGGCCCCCGCCGAGCGCAAGCGCGTCTGGGAAGAGCTTGACATCGTGCCTATCAGCGCCTACCACGAGGTCTTCGACGCGCTGCACCGCAGCGGAAGCGCGACCGACGGCGACTGGCGCTCGATCATGCAGGAGTTCCTGCGCTGCGGGCTCGCGTTCACCTACTCGGGCGTGGTGGGCGCGAACATCGCGACCGACGCCCTGTTCGGCGTGGGCGACCGGGTCACCTCGAAGGTGAACCTCGGCGCCCTTGAGAAGGGGTACGTGAACATCGCCGTCCATGGGCACCTGCCCACGCTCACAAGCGAGATCGTGGCCGTTGGCACGAGCAAGGAGTTCGAGGAGAAGGCACGCGCCATAGGAGCCAAGGGCATTCGCTTCTACGGCATCTGCTGCTCGGGGCTGGCCGCGATGTACCGCTACGGCGGGGTCATCCCGCTGTCCAACGCCGTGTCGGCCGAACTTGTGCTCGGCACGGGCGCGCTGGACCTGTGGGTCGCCGACGTGCAGGACGTCTTCCCCGCGATCATGGACGTGGCCCGCTGCTTCAAGACAACGGTGGTCACCACGAGCGACAACGCGCGACTGCCCGGCGCCGAGCGCTACGAGTACGACCATCGTCACAGCAACATCGGAGAGACCCATGCGCTGGCCGAGCGCATCGTGGAGCGTGCCCTGGAGAGCCATGCCGCGCGCGAGGGAATTCCCGTCTACATCCCGCCCTACGAGGTGGAGGCGGAGGTGGGCTTCTCCGTCGAGTACGTACACCGTCGCTTCGGTGGCTTCGGCCCGCTCGCCCAGGCCATCCGGGAGGGACGCTTGCTCGGCGTGGTCAACATGGTAGGTTGCAACAACCCGAAGGTGCCCTACGAGCGCACGATCGTCGACGTCACCGATGTGCTGCTCGAGAATAACGTGCTCGTCCTGACCAACGGCTGCGCGTCGTTCCCCCTTATGAAGCTGGGGTACTGCAACGCATCGGCCCAGGCGAAGTGCGGGGACGGACTCAGGTCCTTCCTCGAGCCCGACCTCCCGCCCGCCTGGCACGTGGGCGAGTGCATCGACAACACCCGCTCGTCATCGATCCTGGCCGGGATCGCCGCAGAGCTCGGGCAGCGCATCACCGACATGCCCTATGCGTTCAGCTCGCCCGAATGGTCCAACGAGAAGAGCGTGTGCGCGGCGCTCGGCTTCAGGCTCTTTGGCATCAACTCGTACCACTGCGTCGAGCCGCCGATTAGCGGCTCGCGCAACGTCATCGAGTTCATGAAGGAGGGCACGGCCGAGACGCTCGGATCGCGCATGGTCATCGACGTGGACCCGAAACGCCTCGCGCTCAAGATCGTCGAGGACATGAAGGCGAAGCGGGCCGCCCTCAGCTGGGAGTGACCCTTGGCCGCTCGGACTTGCGGCACAACGACGCGGGTCCGAGCGGGCAGGGCATGCGGCGCGAGCCGGGCGGCGAAGACGCGCGCGTCCGGCCCCACTCCGGATCCCTAGGGGCCGTCCGGCCCCGTGTCCCCTGCTGGGTCCCCCGCGAGCTGCGCGTGCGCGCGTGTGAACGGCGCGAGCTCCAGCTCGCCCTCAAACGAGACGATGCGCTCGCAGAGCAGGGCAAGGAACTCCTCGGCAAGCGTCGAGAGGGTGCCGCCCGCCGTTCGGATGAAGCCGACGTTCATCACCTCGTCGCAGGAGATGGGGACGGCCACCACCGGCGACCCTCCCTTGAGGAAGGCGCCCGTCCCAAGCGCGTAGCCGTCGACGCGCTCGAGTAGGGTCGCGAGCGTGCCGTTATCGCTCACCACGATCCGTCGGTCGTGCGGGATCGACGCAAGCGGCTCCTCGGCAAAGTACGACGAACTCTCCAATCCCTGTTCGTGCTCAAAGCGGTAGTAGCCCTCCAGCTCCTCGAGCGTGACCTCGTCCTGGGTGGCAAGCGGAAGCCGCTCGTGCACGACGATGTGCGGCGTGACGGCATAAAGCGGCGTGAACGCCACGCCCGCCGCGGCCAGGGCCCGCCGCATGACGCGGTCGTTGTAGTTGCTGAGGTAGATGATGCCCAGGTCGCTCCGCCCCTCCTGGACGTCACGGATGATCTCGTTGGTGTAGGACTCCCGCAGCACGAACTCGGCCAGGGGCTCTTCGTGGGCAGCCGCAAAGTCTCCGAACGCGTCCACGACAAGCGAGTAATGCTGCGACGAGACCGCCAAGCGCGCCGGTGCCGGCCGCTCGGCACGGCCACCCCCCTGCTCGATCAGCTCGATCTGCTCGACCACGTTGCGCACGCGCTCCACGAGCTCAGCGCCTTCCGGGGTAAGCGATATCCCCCGTGACGTACGATTGAACACCGTGATGCCGAGCTCCTGCTCAAGGTCCTTGACGGCGACCGAGATGCTCGACTGGGATATATAGAGCTTCTGGGCCGCAGAGCGGAACGACCCCTGCTCGGCCGCCGCGATGAGGTACTTCAACTGCTGTATCTGCATGATCGCCAGCCCTTTCCTTGCTGGCATCATAGCGTGTCGTTCCCACGGCGCTGTCTGGTGCGTCCCTGCCTATGACACCTGGTCCCAGCCGTTGGTGCGCGCTCGGGCCCTGTGGCATCATCAGAGGATGTTGCTGTCGCCACAGATGGCACGCCACGCGAACGCAGCGCTCAGGAGTCCAGCTCGCCAGCTGACCCGTCACCAGGGGCGGCAAGGTCGTACTTGCGCACCACGCGGGCGATAGAGCGCCGCCACGGACCCCAGATCACCGCAAGGAAGGCGACGGTCGCCACGCCATGCGCCACATCGAACGGCGCCCCCGCCGCAAAGGCTGCCAGCGTCGTCTGCCAGGTGAGCGGGCGAACGAATCCGAGCACGTGCCAGCTGTTGAGAATGGCCCCATACAAAAGTCCCGACAGAAAGCCCCACACGTACACCAGCTGCGGACGGGCGAAGACCCCGGCATCCGACAGCACGCCGGCACCGTAGCCGACCAGGCCCCACGCGTACATCTGCCACGGGGTCCACGGACCCTGGCCAAAGAAGAAGTTCGAGGTCAGAGCCGCGAGCGCCCCAGTCGCAAAGCCGCTCCTCTTGCCCAGCGAGGCACCGGCGACGATGCAGATCGCGGAGACGGGCTTGAGGTCCGCGAACGGCGCAAAGAGCATGCGTCCGGCAGCCGCGACCGCCGCAAGGACGACCGTGGGCATGAGCTGGCGCATGAGCGGGCGCGACGCGTCGAAGCTCGTCAGCATGAGCACGACCGCCAGCGTCGCGACCAGGATGGTCAGGCCTGCCGTGGCGCGCACACCGGTCACCACGCAGACGACCATCGTCACGGGCACCGAGAGCAGCGCCGGCAGCTCGAGCGCCGCGAGCAGGCGCGTGCGGGCACGGGCGCTCACGAACGCCACATCCATGAGTCGGCAAGAAAGTCGGCGACCGCCTCGGGCTCGGATGCCTGCCCGTCGAACAAGAGCGACACCGTGTGCGCGACCGCCCGCACGAAGGCCATGTCATGGGTGGCCACGAGCACCGCACACCCCGCCTCGGCGCAGCTGCGCACACGACGTGCCACCTCGCGGCGGGCGACGTCGTCAAGCCCCTTGGTGGGCTCGTCGAGCAACAGGAGCCTCGGGCGCGTGAGCAGCAGCTTCTCGAGTGCGAGCAGCTGCTGCTGGCCTCCCGAGAGGTCGTAGGGGTGCGCGTCGGCGCGCCCCGCAAGACCCAGGCGCCCAAGGGTCGCATCGACCTCCTCCTTGGCGGAGCTTGCGCCCCCAGCCCGCCACTCGAGCAGCTCCTCTCGCACGGACTCGCACCCGAGCAGCGCCTTGGGCTGCTGGGGCAGCAGCGCCCGTCGCTCCCGGTAGGTGCCGCCCACACGCCCATGCTGCGCCCTGGTGGCCCCGCTGGCAAGCGCCAGCAGCGTCGACTTGCCGCTCCCGTTGCCACCGACGAGCGCCCGCACCTCCCCCTCGCGCACGGACAGGTCACAGCCACGCAGCACCCACCCGCCGTCGCGGGCGTAGCGCATCCACAGGTCCGTGAGCGTGAGCGCCGCCGGGGCCGCCTCTGCTGGCGCAGGTGTGGCCACACCAAGGTCGCGGGCCTGCTTGAGCTGGTCGAGCGGCACCCTGCGCACCGATCCGCAGGCGAGCTCGAACGCGTCCGTGGCGTAGTCGACCATGGGGGCCGGCCGGTGCGTGGCGACCACCACCGTGATGCCCAGCTCCCGGTTCGCACGGAGCAGCAGGGAGAGGAACTCCTTCTCGGCGACGGGGTCGAGCATGGCGGTCGGCTCGTCGAGCAAAAGGAGCCTCGGGCGCATCGCCAGCACGGCGGCAAGCGCCACGATCTGCCGCTGGCCGTCGGAGAGCTCCTGGCACCGCCGCCTGAACCACGGCTCGATGCCCAGAAAGACGCACACCTCCGACAGGCGCCGGCGCATCTCCGCCTGTCCCATGCCGAGGTTCTCGAGCCCAAAGGCGAGCTCGTGCCAGACGGTGTCGCACACGATCTGGTTCTCTGGGCTCTGGAACACGTAGCCCACGAGCTGGGCCGAGGCCTCCACGGTGAGGTCGGCCACCGCACGCCCGAAGACCCTGACCTCCCCCTTCCGCCGGCCCACCGGCGAGATCTCGGGCTTCGCCAGGCGCATGAGCGTGGTCTTGCCCGAGCCCGTGCCCCCCGTGAGCAGCACGAAAGCACCCTCGGGCACCACCAGGCTCACGTCATCGAGCACCGGTGCCGCCGGACTCCCCTGCTCGGCGGGATAGGCGAAGCCCACCCCCGTGAGCTCGAGCGCGGGCGTGGGAGCAAGGGTGGGAGCGCTCGTCTCGGTCATCCGGCAAGCCTCCATCTCAGGTCGTCAGACAGCACGACGGCGGTCGGCAGCAGGCAGAGCAACGCATAGGGGACGAGCGCCCACGGGCTCGCGTCGCCTCCCATGCGCGGGTAGAAGCGCCACCCTGCGACCGTCTGCATGACGCCCCCTGCGGCCACGGCGACCAGCAGCGCGATGACGACGAGCGCGGCGAGGTCACGGGTGCGAAGCGCATGCGAGCGGTAGGGCCTGCGCCTGCGGCCCACGCTCGCCCCCCACCCACGTGCGCGCATGGAGTCGGACCGCTCGACGGAGTCCTCGAGCGACCAGGTCAGCAGGATGCCCAGCAGCCTCATGCCCTCCGCGCGTCCATGCCGCGTGCCACTGGTCGCCCGCAGGACGGCGCGTGTGGCGCGCGCACGCCGCATGAGCTGGGGAATGAGGCGCATCACCATGGATGCGGCCAGGCTCACCGACGGCAGCAGGCCACCGCCAAGCTCGAGGGCCTCGTCCTCGCCCACCACGCTCGCGGCCGCCTCGAACCACAGCAGCACCGCGACGAGCAGGGCTCCCATCACCGCACCGTATGCCAGGCTCTCCGCATAGATGCGGAACATCCCGACCTTGGCGAGCAGCGTGGCGCCACGCGCCGAGTAGAGGGGGTTGATGACGCAGATGAGCAGCAGGAGCGGAAGCTGCCAGCGCAGCTTGGCGAGCGTCGGGGCGAGCCCCTGCGTCACGAGCGCGAAGGCCACCCCGCCCAGAAGCGACGCCGCCACGCACCCTGGGGCCAGGCCGAACATGGCCAGCGTGATGGTTCCGGCGAAGTAGGCCGCGAGGACCAGGGGATGCCAGCTGTCGAACGAACTGCGCCACATGGGGCCACCCGGGAAAGAGGGCGAAGCGAGCGCCTAGGCGGCTTCCGCCATCGTCTCGACCGGGGCAAGCTCGGTCTCGGGCAGGGCCTCCTTGAAGGCGGAGTAGTACCACACGATGCTCGTGCCGTCCTTCAGCTCGACCCCGTCAATGCCGACCTCGCTCGCCTTGCCGTCGACGAACAGCTGCCAGAAGTCGCCCGACGCCTCGTCAAAGGCAAGGACGGTGCCGTCTGCGGGGCTGGTGATGGAGTCCAGCATCACGCCGTAGTCGGAGTTCGAGGCGCTGTAGGTCAGCCCTGCGTCGTCGAACGCCTTCTGCGAGAGGTCCCAGGCGTCCTCGACGTCGGCGAGGGCGTAGGAGCTCTCCACGACATAGAGGCTGTCGTCCCCGTTGGCGTCAGGGCCGATCACCTCGATGGTGACCGCCTCCTGCGGCTCGTCCGTCGAGGCCTGGCCGCTCTGGCCCTGGTCGGCCGCGGAGCATCCCGCCAGCGCGAGGCTTCCCCCCAGGATGGCGGTGAGCAGCAGCTGTTTGGCACGTGCGATGTGGGAACCCATGGTGGTCCCTCCTCTCCCGCGGCTGCGGAGATGGGAGGGCAAGGTGGGAGCGGCAGCGACGATGAGCTGCCGAAGCAGACGCGGGGCATGCTCTTGCGCCCCAGCGGTGCACCACGAACACGTATTGCGGCTGGTCCGGAGTAGAACCGGAATCCTTTTACCTAGGCCTTGCAGCTCTGCGACCGTGCCCTCGGCTCTATACGACTACGAGCATGGTACCAGCCGCACGGTCAAAACGCCACGTCCGGCGCGCCTCGTGCCCGCCCGCACGGCACAGGGGGACAGGGGAAGAGGCACCTATGTGTCATCTGGCTCGTGTGGCCCTACTGCTGCGGGATGGACCGACGGCGCGAGACGACCAGAAGCGCTACTCCCGCAGCCACAAGCGGCACGCTCAGCACCTGGCCCATGGTGAGCCAACCCCAGGCGAGATATCCCAGCTGCTCGTCGGGAAGCCGCACGAACTCGACCAGGAACCGGAAGCAGCCGTACAGCACCAGAAAGGCCCCGAGGAAGGTGCCCTGCGGTCGGGGTGGGACCTTGCGACTGAGCGCGTACAGCACGCAGAAGAGCACCACGCCCTCAAGCAGCGCCTCGTACAGCTGTGAGGGATGGCGAAACACCTGCCCGCCGCCGGTGTCGTCGAACATCACGCCCCAGGGGAGGGAGGTCTCCTTGCCCCACAGCTCCCCGTTGACGAAGTTCGCACAGCGTCCAAAGAAGAGCCCTATGGGGCCACCGATGGCGATGAGGTCGGCGACCGTTGCGAACGAGCGGCCCAAGGAGCGATTGGCCAGGTAGGTGCCTGCCACCGCGCCCACGAACCCACCGTGGAAGCTCATGCCGCCCTCGGAGAGCAAGAAGATGGACAGCGGATGCTCCAGGTAGTAGCCCTTGCCGTAGAAGAGCACGTACCCGAGCCGCCCGCCCACGATGATGCCGCACGCAAGCCCTGTGACGAGCGTGACCACATCGTCCACCGAGAGGTTCAGCCTCCAGTGGCGCGCGGTGCGGTACATGACGACCCCGGCGGCAATGAACCCGCACAGATACGCCAATCCGTACCAGCGTATCGTGAGCGGGCCCAGGGAAAGCGCGACGGGGTCGAGGTTATGGTAGAGGTCGTTCAGCCACATGAGATCGGGGTGGGACTACCAGGGCATCGCCGGCTGGACCTTGGTCACGCCCGGCACGTGCTCCATGAGGATGCGCTCGATGCCCTCGCTCATGTCGTAGCTGGAAAGCGGGCATCCCGCGCAGGCGCCCTGCATCTCGAGCGTCACGACGCCGTCGTCGTCGCAGTTGATGAGCGCGACGTCGCCACCGTCCGCCTGCAGGCTCTGGCGAATGACGTTGAGCGTCGCCTCCAGCAGCTCCATGTTGACCTTGGTGGTGTCTGCCATGGTTGTTCCCCCATTCATGCCACCCCTCGGTGGCCGCGTACAAGCAAGATGGTAGAAATCATACCCAATGTGGCAGACGGGCATCCGTCTTGCCAGAAAAAGTCGCATGGCAGGACGCGGGCCCGTGGCGCCGCTCGGCCGGACGACGCCGGTCAGTCGATCGGCCGGTGGAGATGACCTGCGGTGTGACCGCGCAGCCGCTCGGGAGCGGGGCGTCCCGCACGAGCCGCACGGACGGCCCGCACGAGCCGGCGCACCGCACAGACGGCCTCGTCTGTCGAAAGCAGGGTCGCGTCGACCAGAAGCCGGCGCACGCCGCCCGCCACGAGCTCGGCCACCTCGGGCGCCGCATCGAACGGCGAGGCCGCATAGACGCGGCTACGCCCGTCGAGGCCGCTGCGCACGGGATGGCGGTTGCCCTTGGCGTCACGCAGGGCGAGGTCGCGGGTGCGCAGCGTGCAGCGGGCGCAGTCGTCGACGCAGCGACCGCTCACCTGCAGCACGCAGTGCTCGCTTGTCATGGCGCGGGCGCGACCGGCGGCGACGATGCCCACCGGCACCGGCGAGACGGCCGCGAGCGAACGGATCTCGGGAAGCGAGAGCTCGGGAGAGAGCCAGACGCCCGCGGCACCAGCGTCCACCAGCTCAGCCAGCGCACGCGCGTTGTGCACGGGCACGCAGGGCCGCACCTCGGCCTTCGCCCCATGCTCCGCGGCGAGCGCGAACTCGGACACGTTACCCACCCCCACGGGCCTGCCCGCCTCGACCAGCGGGTCGAGCAGCGCGTGATCGCCCTCCCGGCACACCTCGTCCAGCCAGGCGCACGGACGCTCCCGCTCGTCCCACGCCTGCGTTATCAGCGCCTCCGCCGACGCGTACACGCGCACGGCACCCGCCGAGCGGACCGCACGTGCCACCTCGGGGTCACCCACCAGGGCACACACCGCGACGTCGGTGTGGGTCGCCGCGAAGGGGGCGGCCGTAGGCACCCCCAGCGCCGCCGCCACGTCGCGCCGGTAGCGCGCCTCAGAGGGAGCCTTGGCCGCCGTACGAGACGCATAGGGCGCAAGCAGGCGCTCGACAAGCGCACGGCAGGCCTTGGCACGCGCCTTGTGCACGTCCGAGAAGCGCATCCCACAGCCCTCGTCCAGCTCGACCTCGAACGACTCCGCCTGGAAGGGCGAGCCGCCCATGCGTCCCACGTGCTCGATGAGGTCCTGCTCGCTGATCGCGCGCGTCCGAGCCGCCTCGACGACGGGACCCTCGGCGAAGGCGGTGGTCGGCCGCTCGCCTGGCATCGCATCGACCGTGGTCAGCTCGATGGCAAGACGCTGCCCCAGTCGGGCGCGCACGCGCACCTTCACGGCACGGGATCGGGGAACGTCCGCGCGTGCCACGCGCTCCGCGGCGACGATGGCCCGCTGCGAGCGGATCACCCGCACCGGACAGCCCGCTGGCATGGGCCGAGCGGTGCGGCAGACCAGCGTCTCCCCTGCCCTCGCATCGCGTTCGGCATGGGTCGTGAGGAACTGCGACGGGTCGTCTGGAGGGCGGACCTCCAGCAAGTCGCCCGCGCCGACGGGCTCGTCCAGGCGAATGTCCACCTCGGCACGCGACACCGTGCGCGAACGCTCGCGACCGCCGTTGGCGCCACCACGCCACACGCGCGAGCTGCCCAGATCCCGCGTGGCGACCACGCGGCCCACCAGCTCCCCGCGGTTGTTGGACCGCTCGTAGCTCATCATCTCGTTGCCCGAGCGGCCGTCCAGGTAGGCGTCGGTAAAGTCTCGGTTGAACGCACGCCGCAGACGCCGCTCCCGCTCGTCGGCGGCAAGCTCGGGACGCTCGCCCGCCAGCTCGTCGAGGGCGCTTCGGTACGCCCCCACCACGGCGTGCACGTAGTCGGACCCCTTGAGCCGGCCCTCGATCTTGAGCGAGGCGAGGCCCGCCTCGGCCAGCTCGTCGAGCCGTCCGATGGTTCGGAAGTCCTTGGGGCAGAGCGGACGCAGGGCAGGACCATCCGTCAGAGGGCGATCCTGCTCGTCAACCAGGTCATAGGGCAGCCGGCACGGCTGTGCGCACAGGCCCCGGTTCGCCGAGCGGTTGCCACCCTGCGAGCTCATCTGGCACACGCCCGAGTAGCAGAAGCAGAGCGCCCCATGCCCGAAGCCCTCGAGTTCGACACCCTCCTGGGCGATGCGTGCGATCTCGGGGAGGGAGAGCTCGCGCGAGAGCGTCACACGGGCTGCGCGCAGTCGGTCCCGGCACCACGCCACGCCACGCGCATCATGCACGTTTGCCTGCGTGGAGATGTGGACTTCCATCTGTGGCCAGCGTGTGCGAAGCTCGGCGGCGAGCCCCCAGTCCTGAATGATGAGCCCGTCGGCGCCAAGCAGCCAGGCACGACGGGCCACGGCAAGCGCCCGGGGCATCTCGGCATCGGTCACCACCACGTTCAGGGTCACATACACGCGCGTGCCGGCGAGGTGCGCCCGACGGCAGGCGTCAGCGAAGCCGTCCGCGTCAAAGCTCTCGGCGCCACGTCGGGCGTTGAAGTGATGCCCGAAGCCGCAGTAGATGGCATCGGCTCCGGCTGCAAGCGCGGCATTGAACTGCTCCGGCCCACCGGCCGGAGCGAGCAGCTCGATCGATGAGCCCCGCATCGCTCCCCTTCCGCCACAGCTCCCCGGGCACGGCCGACCCCCTCAGGACGGCCGAACGTGTGCCGCCACCTCTGCATCCGGCACACGAGAGCATCTCCCGTGCGACAGCCGCGCTACGCGATCCGGACGAACTTGCGCTTGCCGTGCTGGATGACGGTGCCGGCGACGAGCGTCGCGGGGTCCACGTTGTAGGCCTTGGCGGCGATCGTCACGCCGTCGACCTTGACGCCGCCGCCGTCAATGAACCGACGCGCCTCGCCCACCGAGCTGGCCAGCCCGCAGTCGGCCATGAGCTTGGCCAGGTAGACCTGGCCTTGGTCGTTCACCTGGATGTCGGCTGCCGGGAACTCGGGAATGTCCTCAGGGACCTCCGCACGCTTGAACTGCGCGTCAAAGGCGTCCTGGGCGCGCTGGCCCGCCCCCTCGCCGTGGTACAGGTCGCAGATGTTGCGCGCGAGCTGACGTTTGCGGGCGTAGGGATCGGCCGTGCCTGCCTTGAACTCGGCCTCGATGGCGTCAACCTCGTCGATGGGAAGCGTCGAACACAGGCGGAAGTACATGGGCACGACCTCGTCGGCAATGCTCATGAGCTTGCCGAACATGTCGTTGGGCTTGTCGGTGAGGCCCACGTAGTTGCCGTAGCTCTTGGACATCTTCTTGTGGCCGTCCAGGCCCACGAGCAGCGGCATGGTGAGCGCCACCTGCTGCTCCATGCCCTCGGCGCGCATCAGGTCACGGCCCGCGAGCAGGTTGAAGATCTGGTCGTTGCCGCCCATCTCGAGGTCGGACTTGATGACCACCGAGTCGTACGCCTGCAGCACCGGGTAGATGAACTCGTGCAGGGCGATGGGCATCTGATTGGCGTAACGATTATGGAAGTCCTCGCGCTCCAGGATGCGCGCCACGTTGAAGTGCGACATGAGGCGCAGCATGCTCTGCAGATCGAGGGGCTTCAACCAGTCGCCGTTGTGCACGATGGTGGTCTTGTCCATGTCGAGCACCTTTGCTGCCTGCTCGACGTAGGTCTTCGCGTTCGCCTCGACCTGCTCCTCGGTCAGCGGCGGGCGGGTGCTGTCGCGCCCGGACGGGTCGCCGATGAGCGCCGTGCCGTTGCCGATGATCAGGGTGACCCGGTGTCCCAGATCTTGGAACTGACGCATCTTGCGCAGGGGCACCGCATGCCCCAAGTGCAGGTCGGGACTCGTCGGGTCAACGCCCAGCTTGATGTTCAGGGGCTCGCCCTTCGCGAGCTTGGCCTTGAGCTCGTCCATCGGCACGATCTGCATGGTGCCGGAGGTGATGATCTTGAGTTGATCGTCGACTGGCAGCACTGCTCTGTCCTCCATGGTAGTACGGGTGGCTTCGCGATCGGCCTCCTGGCGGCCGTCGCGCGCGTACCAGCATAGCGCAAGCTCGCCTGCCCGTGGGCAAGCCGCAACACAGAGGAAGAGGCACTTATGTGTCACCGGTGCAGGGGCGCGCGGCGAAGGGGTGGGCCGTCGGCAGGGCTAGGGAGGGGCGCCTGCGCGGCGCGCCTGCATGGGGAGCGGCAAGGGGAGGCCGTCAGGGTCGCCCGCGGGCCGCTGTGAACCTGATTCCGCATGGCTCGTGGCTAGAGATCGGACTTTTGCGGTGAAATTCCGCGACCGGCGGAGTATCAGGCGAGAAAACAGCAGGACGGAGGACGGAGATACTCCGGGATGCCCGAAAAAACACCGCAAAAGTCCGATCTCTAGCCACGG
>JAWRIT010000007.1:0-26432 GCA_040268355.1 Atopobiaceae bacterium
CCCCCCCCCCCCCCCCCCCCCCCCCCCCCCCCCCCCCCCCCCCCCCCCCCCCCGCCCCCGTATCGGTCGGGGTGCCGTGTCGATCAGAAGGTCCCGCCGTTCCAGCCCCACCGACTGGCCGCCATGGGATGGAAGGTCACATAGACCTGGTCGGCCGGGACGCTGGCATGGCGGGAGAGGATGTCGCAAAGCCGCGCGGAGAAGGCGGCGCAGCCCTCGTCTGGCGTGTCGCCGATCATGGAGAAGGAGACGTAGGCGCCCTGGTCCAGCTTGCGGCCGCCTAGCCACAGGTCGTAGCCGTCGGCGATGCCCACCATAAGGAAGCCCTCGCCCTTGCCAAAGACCGAGACCGCCTCCCCGAGCTCCGTCTTGATGGCCTCCTTGGCCTCGTCTGTGAGGGCAGCGGTGATGCGAGCGTCAACGAAGGGCATGACGGCTCCTTTCTGGTTGGGAGGATGCGCTGTCGTGAGCCCATTGTAGTGCGTCTGGCGCTCGTCCGAGCAGGCGCCGGACCACGACCGGACGGCGGGTCGCAGGACCTCGCGCCCTACGAGAGGTGCGCCAGCAGCTCCTCCATAACGGCGACCACGCGCTCCAGGCCGCGCGCGTCCTGCTCGCCAAACCGTGCGAGCGACGTGCTGTCGAGGTCAAGCACCCCGCTGACCCGCCCCTGCTCGTGAATGGGAACCACCACCTCGCTTCGCGAGGCGGCGTCGCAGGCGATGTGGTCCGCACGGGCGTGGACGTCGGGAACGACCTGCGTGGCGTCGGATGCCGCGGCCGTACCGCAGACGCCACGCCCCCAACCGATGCGCGTGCAGGCCACCTTGCCCTGAAAGGGCCCCAGCACCAGCTCGTCACCCACCGCCAGGTAGAAGCCCACCCAGCTCACGTCCGGGAGCTCCTCGGCGAGCAGGGCGGTGGCGTTGGCGAGCACCGGCAGGCGCAGCGTCTCGCCCTCGGCCAGGGCCCGCAGTCGCGCGCAGAGCAGGTCATAGTCGACGACGGGCGCCGCAGGGGCGGCCGTCTCGTCCTCCGGCGCCTCCTGGTCCTCCATGGCGTCGTCCGTCTCGTCGCGGACGAGCACCACGCGCTCGATGGCGTCGTAGCGCGGACGATCCCCCGAGAGGTCCGAGGAGAACAGCGTCACCGTGTCGATGCGACCCGACTCGACCTCGGGCATGGGCAGCTCCCCCTCTCCGATGTCCGCCGCGCGCATGAGCGTGACATGTGGGACGAAGGCCGCCGGATCAAAGGACAGCCCCGCCTCCGCCAAACACTCGCGCACGTCTCCCGCAAGACCCGCCAGCTCGTCCACCCCGCGCGCGAAGCCCTGCCAGAGCGTCGCGCGGCGGGCGCGGCCGAACGAGCCCAGCGCGCCCAGCGTCGAGGTGATCGGCGGCTGCGCGGCGCAGGCCTCGCGCAGGACCTCGCACACGAGCCCCACGCGGTCGGCGGGAACCTCGCCGAGAAACGCCAACGTCACGTGAAAGCTGTCCGGGGCCACGAAGCGACCGCGCACTCGCTCGCGCAGGCGCGCGGAGGTCTCGCTCAGCGCCTCATGGAGCGATTGTGGCAGCTCCGCCGCAATGAACAGTCTCATGCGAACCTCCCAGGTCCCTGGCCTCGCGCCTGTGCCCGACACCCTCTACAATGACGCAAACGAACGAAGGAGGCCAGTATGAAACGGGTGCTTGTGGTCGCCACCGGGGGCACCATCGCCTCGCTGCCAGACGCCGGCGGCCTCACTCCCAAGCTCACCGGGAAGGAGCTGGTGGCGCGCATGCCGGAGGTCGGCGGGCTCTGCCACCTCGATGTCACGCAGCCCATGAACATCGACAGCACCAACATGCGCCCGCGCGACTGGATGCGCATCCGCGACGAGATCGTGGACGCCTACGATCGCTACGACGCCTTCGTGGTGCTGCATGGGACCGACACCATGGCCTACACCGCAGCCGCCCTCTCCTACCTCATCCAGGGAAGCCCCAAGCCCATCGTGCTCACCGGCTCCCAGCAGCCCATGGCCAACCCCTTCACCGATGCCAAGCTCAATCTCTACCACAGCCTGCTCTGGGCGACCGACGACGCGAGCTCGGACGTCGCCGTGGTCTTCGGCGGCACGGTCATCGCCGGCACCCGTGCCCGCAAGCAGCGCACCATGAGCTTCAACGCCTTCACGAGCGTCAACTACCCGCCCCTCGCCTACCTGAGGGGAGACCGCATCGTGCGGGAGGGAGGAGGTGCGGCTGGACGCGAAGACGACGCGCCGCGCATCTACGACCGGCTCGACGACCGCGTGATCGTGCTCAAGCTGACGCCCGAGCTGCGGCCGAGCATCTTCGGGCTGCTGCGCGCCGACTACCGGGCCATCATTCTGGAGACTTTCGGCGTCGGGGGCATTCCCGACTACGACGGCGGCTCGTTCCGCCGGGCCATCCTCTCGTGGGTGGAGTCGGGCCGCACGCTCGTGCTTACCACGCAGGTTCCCGAAGAGGGCCTTGACCTGGGTGTCTATGAGGTCGGACGCGATTGGGCCGACTGTGCCGGCATCCTGCTCGCGGCAGACATGACCGTCGAGGCGCTCGTGGCAAAGACGATGTGGGCGCTCGCCGCCACAGGCGGCCCCGAGAAGGTCGCCGAGCGCTTCGGCCGTACGGTGAACCACGACCGGCTCGGCTGAGCGCTCAGGAGCTAGCACTGACACGGGGGAAGAGGCACCTCTGTGTCACGCTCGCAGGGGGTGACAAGGGGAAGGTCATCGGGGTTGCCCGCGGGCCCGGTCCTGGGCCAGCACATCGATGCGCGTTGGGCCGCCACGCGCCGACATGAGCCTGGTTCTGCATGGCCCGTGGCTAGAGATTGGACTTTTGCGGTATTTTTTCGGGTGTCCCGAAGTATCTCCGTCTCCCATCCTGCGGATCTTTCGCCCGATACTCCACTGGTCACGGAATTTCACCGCAAAAGTCTAATCTCTAGCCACGGACGACGCTTGACGCCCCCTCGCCGCGTCTCAAGCAGGGGGCCGATGGAGCACAGATGCGCTCATCATCGCCTTTATGGGTAATTCGATGGGTAATTCGACTCCGAAAGGCGCCAGAGTGGAAGCCCATGGGTCTCGCGGCACACGGCATGACGGCTCGCGAGCGCTGGCGCCCCGGCCTTCCCCGCGCCACGTCAGAGCTTGGGGCGGCTCCCACGCCGGGCGTCTCGGCCCACCGCCCGCGCGCCACGCCTCGCGGCCTCACGAGGCCCTTGGGCGGGGCAGAAGGGCTGCCAGGAAAAATGGCACGGAGGAGGGGGCACCCCGCACCGGGCGCCCCCTCCTCGACACAGAGGTGCCTCTTCCTCCGTGTCCCCCGTGCCAGTGTCAACCGGTGCCTATCCGACCGGGAGCCTAGGCCTCCTTGCCAAAGTAGGCGAGCAGGAACCCACCCGGTCCGGCATGCGTGCCGATCGTGGCGCCGACCGAGGAGACGGGCACCTCGCCCTTGCCCTCCCAGAGATCGGGGCAGCTCTTGAGGAACTGCCGCACGGGCTTGTCGGAGTTGCCCGTGTAGCCGATGCTCAGCGGGCGATCGAAGTCGAAGCCGCCGTTCTTGCGGACATGCTCGGCGACGATGGCGCGTCCCCCCTTGTGGCCGCGGGGCTTTTCGATGACCACGACCTTGCCGTCGGTGACGGTGATGACCGGCTTGATGGACAGCATCGTGCCCAGCGCGGCGCTCACGTTGGAGATGCGCCCGCCCCGTCGCAGGTACTCGAGGGTGTCGAGCAGCGCCACGAAGCGGACCTGGTCCCGGCTGCGCTCGAGCTCCTCGACGATCTGCTGGGGCGTGGCTCCCTGCGCCGCACAGGCCAGGGCCACCTCCACCAGGACGCGGATGCCCACGCTCACCTGCATGCTGTCAAACACGTGAATCTTGTCGGGATGCTCGGCCGCCGCCGTACAAGCGCTCTCCCAGGTTCCCGACACCCCCGACGACATAGTGACGACCACGGCCTCGTCCCCGGCGGCGACCAGCTCGTCGAAGACCTGGCTGTAGCGGAAGGGCGGGACCTGCCCGGTCGTGGGATTCTCGTTGCTCTTGGTCAGCAGGTCGAAGAAGTGCTCGTGCGAGAGGTCGACGCCGTCATGGTAGACGTCGTTGCCAAAGGCGACGGTCAGAGGAAGGACCGTCAGTCCTTCCAGCTCGCCCGGCAGAATGTCCGAGCCTGAGTCGGTGATGATACGAACGGCCATGAGTGCACCTTTCAGAGGCGGTTTGTGTGATCGCCCAGGGAGCGGCGTCGTGCCTTTTGCCACCCCATGGGCCTGCGTCAAAGATTTTACGTCATTGAACTTGCGGGGACCACGCACAGACGCTTACGAAACCGTTCGGCAGCAGGCATGGGGGCGGAGACGGCCCTCGGCGGGTGCGGGCCGTCCGCAACCACAGGTCGGTGGTCCCTAGGAGTCGTCTCGTGCCGCCTTCACGGCCATGCGGGTGAACACGACCGCCACCCACGCGCACACCGCCGCGCGCGCCGCGAACATCACCGTAAAGGCCAGCTGTCCCACCTGCTCGATGAGAAGCCTTGACGACTCCCCCGGCCCAAGCAGCTCCCTCACGCCGTCCACGGCATAGACGCCACAGCTCAGCGCGCACACGGCGTACAACGCCACCCGCACCGGCCGGCGCTGCATGAACGAGTTCCAACCATTGTCCATCACACGGCACCCCTTTCCCAAGACGGGCGATGCTGTCCTCAGTGTAGCCAATCGAGCGACGGGCGCCGTCGCCCGAGAGCTTCGACGCCCCCGCTCGCCGACCAGAGAGCGCCTCGGTCCGTCTCGGCCAATGACCTCGCGGCCCTTGGAGACGCACGGGTGGGTGTCGCAGGCTTGTGCTAGGCTTTCGATGCACACGTCTCGCCGAAAGGTCACCATGGTCCTTGCCGAAGCCATCGAGCTTGCCAACGCGTTCTCCCTGCCGGGATTCTTCTCTGACGACGTCACCCTCACCGAGGAGCGCCGCCGCAACGAGGAGGCCATCGGCCTGCTCATGGAGGCATGGTTCGCGGCGCCCAAGGGGCAGGAGCCCTTCTCCTTCGACCTCGTCCGCGCGCTGGCCGACCGCAACCGCAGCACCTGCGACGCCTACGGCACCGAGCGCCTGCGCGAGGTGTCCGGCACGAACCTGCAACGCAAGCTCCCCGACAAGGACCTCGTCCATGCGGTCGCCAAGCTGCAGCGCAGACGCGACTCGCAGGTCGCGCGCACGGCGGGCGCGGGCGTGAGGGACTTGGGCATCGCCATGGCGGAGGCGCCGTTCAAGGGCGCCGTCATGGGCTTCGACCTCGAGACCACCGACCGCTACCCCGACCGCGGCTACATCATCAACCTGGGCCTGGCCTTCATGGAGCTGAACGCAGACGCCGTTCCGCGCGAGGGCCACGCCTCCTACTTTGGCATCCCCGAGCTCTATCGCGACAAGGGCGTGCCGCTTGCCGACATCCACCAGATCAGCTGGACGGACCTCGAGGGGAAGACCCCCTTCCGCGAGGACCAGAAGGTCCAGAAGGCGCTGCTTCGTGCCTTCTGCAAGCTCCCCTACATGGCCCACAACGCCGCCTTCGAGGACTCCTGGCTCATGCTGCACCTGGACGGCTACGCCGAGGCGCGCAAGGCAGGAAAGATCACCATCGTGGACTCGCGCGACATCTGCCGGCGCATCGACGTGGACGGCCGCTCGCTTCCGCGCGAGTCGTTCCCCAACACCCTGGAGAACTGGGCGCTGCGACGCGGCACGCTAAAGCCCGGCGAGAAGGAGCGGCACCTGGGGCTCGATGACGTCTTCCTCATGCTGCGCACCGTGCAGGCGGAGCTCGTCCTGCGCAACATGCTCTGAGGCCCTCCTGCGAACGTGAGGGACCTTTCGCGGGCGACCTCCGGTGGCGGTCGCCCCGCAGGCGCCGCCCGCTGGGCGCGACGGCAGCGCCCTTTGAGCGGCCCTTGGGCGACAAGACGGCCACCGTGGCCCCACCGGCGAGCTATCATCCTTGCAGTGGCGTCAAGTGTGCCTGCCCAGCACGGAGAGGAGCCATCATGCGCGTACTGCTCGTCTACAACGACGGTCTGGTCGATTCCTTTGACACGATCGACGACCCCACCCAATACTACGCCCACGCCCAGCTCGTAACCTTCCTGGAGGAGAGCGACGAGCAGGAGGGGCGCTTCGAGTGCGGCATCAACCTGATTCCCATCATTCGCAGCGCGGCGCACGAGCAGCCCGCCATCCGTCGCATCTGCAGCGCGACCTTCACCTCGGACTACCCGCACGGGTCGCGCCCCTCGATCCGGGTGGTGTGCTCGATGATCGACGGCCTGGAGAAGCTCATCGTCGATGGGGCCGTCATCTGGGAGGGCGAGCCCGCCCCCTACATCTCCGATGACAACTACGCCCACGCGTACGTGGAGCGCAGCGAGCGCCGCTAGCTGACGTCGTCGCCTGCCGCAGTCGATCTTGCCGCACGGGGGACGCGTCGTGGCCTTACCCGCCGAGCGCCTGCGCACGACGGCACCTCCTGCGTCCGCAGGGGTTCGACATAAAACAGAAACAGCGCTGGGCTACCATGGCCCACGGCCTTTTGGCCACCGCATCAACGAATTGGAGCCTCCCATGAGAATCGGTTGCGTCAAAGAGATCAAGAACAACGAGTTCCGCGTCGGCCTCACCCCAGACAACGTCAAGAGCTACGTCGCGGCGGGCCACGAGGTGCTCATCGAGGCGGGCGCCGGCGAGGGAAGCGGCTTTGCCGACGCCGAGTACGAGCAGGCCGGTGCCGCCATGGTCGCCGACGCGGCATCGATCTGGGCATCCGTCGACATGATGGTCAAGGTCAAGGAGCCGCTCCCCGAGGAGTGGCCGCTCTTCCGCGAGGGCCTGGTGCTCTACACCTACTTCCATCTGGCCGCAGACCAAAAGCAGCTGGACGCACTCCTGGCCGCCAAGGTCAAGGCCGTGGCCTACGAGACCCTGCAGGAGGAGGACGGCAGTCTGCCGCTGCTCGCCCCCATGAGCCAGATCGCCGGTCGTCTCTCCATCCAGGAGGGCGCCAAGTATCTGGAGAAGCGCTTTGGTGGTGCGGGCGTGCTGCTCGCCGGCGTTCCCGGCACGCCCAAGGCCAACGTGGTCATTTTGGGCGGTGGCACGGTGGGCACGAACGCCTGCCGGATCGCCGTGGGCATGGGGGCCAACGTCACCATCCTCGACATCTCGCTCAAGCGCCTCGAGCAGCTGGACCACCTCTTTGGCAGCCAGATTCAGACGCTCGTCTCCACCGACTCCAATGTGGATCGGGCCGTGCACGACGCCGACCTGGTCATCGGCTCGGTGCTCATCCCGGGTGCCGCGACGCCCAAACTCTTCAGGCGCTCGCACCTCTCCCACATGAAGAACGGCGCCGTCTTTGTGGACGTGGCCATCGACCAGGGCGGCTGCGGGGAGAGCTCGCACGTGACCACCCACGACGACCCCATCTATGTGGAGGAGGGCGTGGTCCACTATGCCGTGGGCAACATGCCTGGAGCCGTCCCGCGGACCTCCACGATCGCCCTCACCAACGCCACGCTGGGCTACGGTCTTAAGATCGCGGCTGAGGGGCTGGAGACCGCCTGCCGGGAAAGCGACGTGATCTGCTCGGCCGTCAACACCTACGATGGCAAGCTGACCTGCAAGAACCTTGCGGACAGCTTCCAGGGCTACGACTACGTGGACATCCACGACCTGCTCTAGCGACGCCCGTCGCACCACATACGCACGAAGGGGCCGTTCCGGGGACGATGCGCCGGGACGGCCCCACGCATGTGGCAAGCTGACGTGCTCGGCCTCCTTTTTGTGGGGCGTCTCCTGGACGAGCGGCATGCCAGAATCGGCAAACGGCAGTTTCAAACAGGTGGCAAAAAGCTCTGTACCTTTGTGGCAGCAATTGTTACTATGTGATTAACAGGAGCAGCCGCACGAGAGGCGGCCAACCGAGGAGGTGGTGCCGATGTACAGAGAAGAGAATCACACGGATTCCGCGGTCGGCATTGCGCGCCCCGTCTCCGCATAACGGCCTCAGAAGATTGGGCCATGTTCGCGATACAGGCATCGCAGCGTCAATCAAAAGGACAGACGGCAGGTCCGGTGCCACCGCGTCGAATCCACAACACGTAGGCAGGCATGGTTGTGGGTGCCGGCCGAACGTGCTCGGTAGGTAGACAAGCCCAAACGTCGTACTTCCCGGAAAGGCGGCTGACCTCAGGGAAATGGTTCTAAAGGGCTCACGAGGCGTCGCGGGGAGCGACAGAAAGGCTATATGAGGGCGGGTGAGCGTTCGGACACCCGCCCTTTTTCTATGCGGCGATGCGGCGGGGCGGAGCGGCGAGCAAGGCGCACCGGCGTGCGGCTGAGTGGCGTGCGGCCAGCACCGGCAGATCGACGTGCGTCGATGTGGCGGGCAGCCAGTGGCGACGTGCGGTGGAGCCTCGGCCGCCTCAGTCTCCGGTCAGCTCGCGACGCACCACGTCCTGCAACCTTCGCTCTGCGGCGGCGATGGCGTCACGATCCCCCGACGTGCGCGCCGTGCGGAAGGCGTTCATGGCCTTGAAGAAGTCGCTCTCCAGCGGGTTCTCCTGCCCCAGCAGATCTTCCTGGTCCAAGGCTGGCCCCTCGCTCTCCCCATGCGGCCCATCTCCCTGCGCCGTCCGTGGCGCCTGCCCCGCACAGGCCTGCCGCAGTTCGTCGATCATGCGCTCGTCACCCTCGCTCATCTGTCCCCTCCCCTCACGTCGGCACCCGCGCCGCTGACGACGACATGACGGTTCGTTTCGCATTGTGACATGCCGGGAGCCCTGTGCGCCCGCAGAGCCACGAGACGCGGGATCGGCGTCGACCTACGGGCCCACCATCGACCTACGCTAGAATCTAAGGTCGACACTCAGGAGGAACCGTGGCACGAAGCGAGTCCCGCACGGCACGACAGGAACGGCTCCGGCGCGAGGCCGCCCGCACCAGGCTGCCCGAGGCGGCGGACGTCGTCGTTGTGGGCGGCGGCGCGGCAGGGCTGGTCGCCGCCATCACGGCGGCGGAGGCGCAGGCGTCGGTCGTGGTGCTCGAGCGTGACCTCGCGTGCGGGAGGTCCATCCTTGCCACGGGAAACGGCCGCTGCAACTTTGCCAACGAGCGCCTTGAGGGACGGCGCTTCAACGACCCGTCCTTCGTCGAGGGCGTCTGCGGGCCGCACTGGCTCGACGACGTGCTGGCGTTCTTTCGGGCAAGCGGCCTGCGCTGGTATGCCGAGGAGGGACGGCTGTACCCTCTGAGCAGGCAGGCCGCAAGCGTGCGCAACGTGTTGCTCTCCCGCGCGCGACGGGCGGGCGTGGTGCTCGCGGCGGCGCGCGAGGCCTCCGGGATCACCTGGCACGCCGACGGCAGCGCCGACATCCGCTGCGTCCTGACAACAGGCGCCAGCAAGGAACAGCGCATCCGAGCGGGCGCCATCGTCCTGGCGACCGGGGGCACAGACCAGCGCCTCCTGGACGACACGAGCCTGCACGCGACGCCCGCGCGTCCGGTGCTCTGCCCGCTCGCCTGCCAGGACTCCCCGCTCTTCTCGCTCGACGGACGACGCGCACCCGTCCAGGCGTCCCTCACCAGGGCGCAGGCGTCCTCCCCCACCTGGAGCGAGCGGGGCGAGGTGCTCGTGCGCAGCTGGGGCATCTCGGGGATCGTGACCTTCGACCTCTCGCGTCGGGCGCAGGCGGGCGACCTGGTCGAGCTCGACCTTGCGCCCGACCTCACGTCCTCCGAGCTGCACCAGCTCGTCAGCCCCGACGGACGCGGTGGCTTCGAGTCCGGCTGCCTCGACGGCATCCTCGACCCGGTGCTCGCCGCGCTGCTCGAGCGACTCGCCCGCCGTCGCTGGACGCTTCCGTGGCCGGGGCACGACGAGCCGGACAACGACACGCAAGCCCTGCTGTCACTCGTCAAGGGCTTCCCGCTCGTCGTGACGGGACCAGCCCAGACGGAGCGGGCCCAGGTGATGCGGGGCGGACTGTGCACGGACCAGTTCGATCCACAGAGTCTCGCGACACGAGGGCGCCCGCGCCTGCTCGCCTGCGGAGAGACGCTCGACGTGGATGGCGACTGCGGGGGCTTCAACCTGGGATGGGCCTGGAAGAGCGGGATGGTTGCCGGGATGTCGGCGGCGCGGGCGGCGACCCATGCTTGAGGTCTCCGGCATTCGCATACCGCTCGATCACCTGGACGGCTCTGACGACGCGGAGACGCGCGCCTTGCGTCGTGCGGTGCTGCGCCTGCTGCATCTCGCGCCCGCCGAGCTCTCGTCGCTCGAGCTGCGCAAGCGCTCGATCGACGCGCGCAAGCGGACGGACGTCCACCTGAGCTGCACCGTCCGCATCCGCCTGCGCGGCGGTGCCAACGCAGAGCGAGCGCTGCTCTCCCGCGCAAAGAGAGCGCGCGGGGGCAGCCGGCTCACGATGGCCGAGGACCAGCCGGTGCGCTGGCCGTCGCCTGCGCTCGCTGGCCCCGCGACCGCCTTCGCAGGCGAGCGGCCCGTCGTCGTCGGGGCGGGATGCGCCGGGCTGTTCTGCGCCCTCGCCCTGGCACGTGCGGGGCTCTCTCCCCTCTTGGTCGAGCGGGGCGACGGCTCGCGCGAGCGGGCGGCGGCCATTGCGCGCTTCAACGAGACCGGCACGCTCGACCCGGAGAGCAACATCCAGTTTGGCTTGGGCGGGGCGGGCACCTTCTCCGACGGCAAGCTGGCCACCGGCACCAAGAGCCCCTCGCACCGGCTCATCCTCGAGACCCTGGTGGCAGCCGGCGCGCCGCAGCGCATCCTCTGGGACGCGCGGCCCCATGTGGGGAGCGACATCCTGCCCGTCGTGGTGGAGCGGGTCCTGGCGGAGATCGTGGCCGCAGGCGGCGAGGTGCGCCTGCGCACCCGCATGGTCGATCTCGACGTCAGCGGCGGACAGGTACGTTCGGCGACTCTCACCTGGCACGATGCGAAAGACGGCACGCCACGCGAGGAGCGCGTCGCCACCTCGCAGCTGATCCTTGCCTGCGGACATTCGGCCCGGGACGTCTACCAGCTGCTGCGCGAGCGGGGCGTCGAGCTCGAGCGCAAGCCCTTCGCCATGGGCGTGCGCATCGAGCATCTGCAGAGCGCCGTCGACCGGGCCCAGTTCGGGCGGAGCGCCGGTCATCCCGCCCTCGGGGCCGCGCCCTACAAGCTGGCCGTCCACCTTCCCTCCGGGCGCAGCGCCTTCAGCTTCTGCATGTGTCCGGGAGGCTACGTGGTGGCTGCCGCGAGTGAGCCGGATGGCGTGGCCACCAACGGCATGAGCCTCTCGACGCGGGCGGGCACCAACGCCAACGCGGGGCTGCTCGCCAACGTCTTTCCCGACGACCTGCCGGGCGACGACGTGCTCGCGGGCATCGAGCTTCAGCGCAGCTGCGAGCGGGCCGCCTTCGATGCCGGCGGGGGTGGCTATGTCGCCCCGGCGCAGCTGGTGGGCGACTTCCTCCAGGGCGTGCCCTCAGGCGGAGCGGGAGCGATCGCACCCACCTACCCGAGGGGCGTCCGCTGGGGATCGGTCGAAGGCTGCCTGCCCGATCTCGTCTGCGACACGTTGCGCTCGGCCATCCCGCTCATGGGAAGGCGGCTTGTCGGCTTCGATGTCGCGGATGCCGTGCTGACCGGCGTGGAGACGCGCTCGAGCTCCCCGGTGCGCGTCACGCGCGACGAGACCGGCCAGGCCCGTGGCACCGCGGGCCTTTTCCCCTGCGGCGAGGGCGCCGGATACGCAGGCGGCATCATGAGCGCCGCAGCCGATGGCATCCGGTGCGCCGAATGGGTCCTCGCCGCACGCGAGCGGCGCGGCTAGCCCCGAGACGGCTGCCGGGCCTCGTCTGCGGCCGTCGGCCGCCCCTGCTCCCTGCACGTGCGCAAGCGACCCCATCGGACACCGAGGATGCGCCGCCACCCCACCCTACTTCTTGCGCGCGCGGAAACGACGGCGCGTCGCATGAGCGCTGCCCTTGCGGTCGGTGCGTTTGAGACGGGCGATGACGTCGGACTCGCTCTCCCCCTCAAGCGCGCCGCGCAGGGCCACGACCTGGTCGCGCAACTGCGCCGCCCGCTCGAAGTCCATCTCGGCCGAGGCCTGGGCCATCTCCTCCTCGAGGGCGGAGAGCACCTGGGAGACCTCCTCGGGCGGCAGCTGCGCGAGCTCGTCGGCCACGCGTTGCGCTGTGGCGTCGCGCTCGTCTGCGGGAGCCCCACCGGCGCCGCTGTAGAACGCCCCGTGCCCGAGCGAGTCCCCGCGACCGCGGTCCTTGCCCGCAAGCGTGGCGTCCGCCTCCTCGATGAAGCTCGCCACGTCGGTGATGGACTTCTTGATGGTCTGGGGCACGATGCCGTGCTCGGTGTTGAAGCCCTCCTGGATGCGGCGGCGCCGTGCCGTCTCGTCGATGGCCTCGCGCATGCTGTCGGTGATGGTGTCGGCATACATGATGACCTCGCCGCCGGCGTTGCGTGCCGCGCGTCCCATCGTCTGGATGAGCGAGCGACGGTTGCGAAGGAAGCCCTCCTTGTCGGCGTCGAGGATGGCCACGAGCGACACCTCGGGGATGTCGAGGCCCTCGCGCAGCAAGTTGATGCCCACCAGCACCGATATCTTGCCCACGCGCAGGTCGCGGATGATCTCCACGCGGTCGAGGGTCGCCGTGTCCGAGTGCATGTAGTTGACCTTCACGCCCGCATCGAGCAGGTGGTCGGTGAGGTCCTCCGCCATGCGTTTGGTGAGCGTGGTCACCAGCACCCGTTCCCCCTTCGTTGTGCGCGAGGTGATCTCGTCCATGAGGTCGTCGATCTGACCGCGCACCGGCCGCACGTCGACCTTGGGGTCGAGCAGGCCCGTCGGGCGGATCACCTGCTCGACCGACCGCTCGCTCACGCGCTCCTCGTAGTCTCCCGGCGTCGCCGAAACGTAGATGTACTGCGGCACCCGCGACTCGAACTCGTCAAAGCGCAGCGGCCGGTTGTCGAGCGCCGAAGGCAGACGGAAGCCATGCTCCACCAGCGTGACCTTGCGCGAGCGGTCTCCCTCGTACATGCCTCGGATCTGGGGGACCGTGACATGGCTCTCGTCGATGATGCAGAGCATGTCGGAGGGGAAGTAGTCGATGAGCGTGTAGGGGGGCTCGCCCGCCGAGCGCCCGTCGAGATGACGCGAGTAGTTCTCGATGCCGGAGCAGAAGCCCATGGTCTCGAGCATCTCCAGGTCGTAGGCGGTGCGCTGCGCGAGACGCTGGGCCTCCAGCAGCCTATCCGCCACCTTGAGCTCGGCCACGCGGGCCTCGAGCTCCGAGCTGATGGTGGAGAGGGCGTGGGTCACCTTGGGCCGCTCCGTCACGTAGTGCGAGGCCGGCCAGATGGGGATGGCGTCGAAGGTGCGCACGATCTCGCCAGAGACAACGTCCACCTCGGCGATGAGTTCGACCTCGTCGCCAAAGAACGAGATGCGCAGGGGGTTCTCGGCATAGGGTGGAAAGACGTCCACCGTATCCCCCCGCACGCGGAAGTGCCCCCGCTGCAGGTCGTAGTCGTTGCGGTCGTATTGGATGTCGATGAGGTCGCGGATGAGGTCGTCGCGCTCGAGCGGCTCGTCCTTGCTCACCGTGGGAGCAAGGCCCGCGTAGTCCTGCGGGCTGCCGATGCCGTAGATGCAGGAGACCGACGCCACCACGATGACGTCGCGGCGCGAGAGCAGGCTCGAGGTCGCCTGGTGGCGCAGCTTCTCCACCTCCTCGTTGATGGAAGCGTCCTTCTCGATGTAGGTGTCCGTCTGGGGGACGTAGGCCTCGGGCTGGTAGTAGTCGTAGTAGCTGACGAAGTAGACCACGGCGTTGTTGGGGAAGAGCTCCTTCATCTCGCTCGCGACCTGGGCGGCAAGCGTCTTGTTGGGCTCCATGATGAGCGTGGGACGCTGCGTGGCCTCGATGACCTTGGCCATGGTGAAGGTCTTGCCCGAGCCGGTGACGCCGAGCAGCGTCTGGTAGCGCAGGCCTTCGTCCACGCCGCGCGCGAGCTTCTCGATGGCCTGGGGCTGGTCGCCGGCTGGCTCGTAGGGGCTGACCACCTCAAGCGGCGTGTCTCCGCTCGTGCGCCCGAAGCGGCGCAGCTCGCCGCCAAAGCGCTCGGTTTGCGAAACGGTGCCAGGCATGATCCTCCTCAGGATGGTAGAGAACTAGTGTACTACTTTTTGCGCGTGCGGTCAGCCGCGGCGATCGATTTTGTACTATGCAGGGACATGTGTCTGATGACCTGCGTTCGCTCTGCAGCCGTCCGGTCACCACGATAGAATGGGTGGATGCGTCACATCACGCCACGTCAGGCAGGAGCCTTTATGACCAATCACCGCTTCGCGCGCCCGTCCTTTCGTGCCACCCGCGGCGGCGCCGTCGCACAGGCACTCATCGTCATCCTCGGCGCCTCGCTGGCGCTCTTCGGCGGCCTCATGGCCCTGAGCTCTGCGGCGTTCATGATCGACGGAGACGGCTCGTACTTCCCCTTCCTGATCTTCGCGCTGCTCATCTGCGCGGGAGGCACTCTGCTCGTCATCGGGCAGCTCAAGGCGGGAGACACCGGGAGCGCCGCGTCGACACAGCCCGTAAGCTCGATCCCCATGGCGATCGATACCACGGGCCCCGCCGCGGAAGCGCCGGAAGACGGTGCCCCTGCCGCCTCGGAGCAGACCGCCCCACAGGACGTCGCGCAGGACGAGCCCGCTGGCCTCAACCCCACGGAGGATGTCGCGCACCTGGTCTTTCGCTCGACCGACCTGTTCGCGACCCTGCGCGACCTCGTGCGGCACGAGCGCTCCTCCGACTCCGACAAGCGCCGGCTTGCCACCATGCTCGAGGCGGCCGGGGTCATGGACTGGCCCGACGCCCCGGCCTGCGAGGGCGGGCGCCTGACGCGCAACACCCACTTCTGGATCCGGCTCAACCCGGAAGAGCTCACCGACGACCAATACGACACGCTCATCGCCGCCGAGGCGGCCCTGGGCGCCAACCAGGACCTTCCCGAGCTGCGCAGGATGCCGCTCGACGACCCCACGTGCCTCGAGGCCTCCCTGACGACCATGCGGGAGCTGTCCGGGCAGCGGATCGAGCGACCCCGTCTCACCGACGACGGCCTGCGCTTCGCCTATGGCGCCGCCGACGCCGCCGCGACGAGCGACGAGTGGCTCGTCCGGTCGCTGATCTGCAACGCCGCCGAGTCCGTCAAGGCGCCGTTTAGGGTCATCTTCGACCTGCGTGCGAACCTGGACGAGGGCCTGGTCGCGCTCGAGATCGAGCTTCCTCGCCCACGGTGCATGGCCATCTTCACGCCCGTGAGCAAAGACCAAGCAGGGCTCGCCCGCGCCTACGCGCTCAGGCTCGCGACGTTTCTGGCGCGCCAGGCGCTCCAGGCGTCCGACGCCATCGAGACCGTCGTCATCAACGGCCACGAGCGTGGCCACGAGGAGGTCCTGCTCTCGGTGCGCTTCGATCACAAGAAGCTCGCGTTGCTCGAACGGGTGGTCGAAGGCGACGCCGTCGAGGCGGGCTTCCCGACCGACGAGGACATCCGTGCGCAGTTCGCAGGCGACTGGTTCGCCCCCTGCGAGCCCTTCGTCAGCATCGACGACCAGCGCCTGGTCCCCGAGGCGGCCCGCACGCTTCCCGAGCTGGACGAGCGCGAGGCGTCGGAGGCCGTGCAACGCACCTGCCATGTCAAGCGCATCAGCGAGCTGGGCATCAACGAGAGTGCGGCACGCGTCGCCGCTTGGAACGAGATCGTCCCCAAGCTGGGAGACACGACGGCGCAGGCCGTTGCCATGCTGGTGGAGGCGAGGGGCGCCGCCCAAGACATCACCGTCGCCGAGGCCTGCACGCGCACCATCACGGCGCTGGTGGAGGGAACGGGCGACCTCGAGGACCGCGGCGACCTTGCGAGGTTGTTCATCAACGGCTCCTCGCTCGATACGGCAGTCGATCGGGCCGCTTCCCTGCTGAGCGGCCCCGAGGGCAGCACGGACCCCAAGGGCGCCCTCGACCTGCTGAACAAGGCGCTCGCCCCCATCGATGACGTGGGGGCCTACCTTGACGACGACACCTCCGTCTACCGCTACTTTGGCTCGGTGTCCGAACGCATCCACTACAACGCCGTCGCCGACGATGGCGAGCGCATCGTCCGGCTGGTGCCCGACGCCTACTTCAACGCGCACAGCAACGCCTCGATCGCCCACGGGCTGCTGGGGGACTTTGACCAAGCGCTCGCCCACGCGGACATCTGCCTG
This sequence comes from Atopobiaceae bacterium, assembly GCA_040268355.1. Classification (GTDB taxonomy): domain Bacteria; phylum Actinomycetota; class Coriobacteriia; order Coriobacteriales; family Atopobiaceae; genus UBA1367. The sequence continues at coordinate 16,397 of JAWRIT010000007.1, forward strand.
CGTCTGGCTCCGCTGTCGACCTACGCGACCATGCGCAAGGTGCGCGTGCTGGAGGGGCAGTCGCGCATCTACGAGGCGGTCGACCTCATCATCGAGGCGCTGCGGCATGCGGTGACCCCGCGTGACGCCGCCATATGCCACTATCGTCTCGCCTACATGGAGTGGAAGCTGGGGCGTGAGGACCTGGCGTGCGCCTGCTACCAGCGCTCGCTCACCTGGGACACCGAGATGTCCCAGCAGGCCCGCGAGGAGCTCGCCGACCTTCTGGACGCCAACCCCGGACTGGAGCGACCCACCGACGAGCAGGCCGATGCCCTGCTCGCGCGCGAGGGCATCCCCCTCGGCTGCATCAGGACGGATGCCGAGCAGACCTTCGCCGCGGCCGTGGCCTGCATGGATGATCGCGCGCTGATGTCAGCCCGCCCGCTCATGGCGACGTTCTTTGGGTTGAATGGGGACGACGTGGTGATGGGAGTCTATCGCTCGCTCAGCGTCTCGGTGTAGAGCTGCTGGTAGCGGGCGTGGGACTCCTTCACCCGCTGCAGGTAGAGCGCGGTCTCCGGAAACGCGATGAGCTCGGTGATGTCGGTGAAGCCGTCGCTTTCGGCACGCCACTCCTCCACCGATCCCGGACCGGCATTGTAGGCGGCGATGACCTCGTCGGTCGAGGAGAGCTGCGACTGCAGCTGGGAGAGGTAGGCACAACCGTACTCGATGTTCGTGTCCGGATCGGTGAGGTCGGTCGGGTCGTATGCCCACAGGTCGACCAGGCCGTAGTCCGCCAGCTCCTGCGAGGTCGACGGCAGCAGCTGCATGAGCCCGACCGCCCCCGCCTCCGAGAGCGCGTCGGCATCCCAGTTCGACTCGCACTTGATGATCGCGCACACGAGCAGCGGATCGACCCCATGACGGCTCGACGAGTCGAGAATCGCCTCGCGATGCTCCACAGGAAAGAGGTAGCGCCGGCCCAGCGTCGTGGGAAGTGACGCCATCCCAAAGCAGAGCACCGCGACCATGAGCATGGCCAGCAACGGAAGGGTCCGATACCAGCGGAAGAAGCGTGGGCGTCCGTTCATGCCGCACTCACCAGCCCTTCGCCACAAGCCATGCGTCCACCTGCGCGAGCAGCTCGTCGTGTGTGCCGGCGTTGTCCAGGACGGCGGTGGCATGGGCGGCCAGCCACGCGTCGCTCGGCTGGTTGGCCACACGCGCGTCGAAGTCCTCCCCCGTCATGCCGCGGGCCAACGCGCGCTGGCGCCGCAGCTCCTCGGGACACCGCACCACGAGTATCTCGTCATAGCGGGAGAGGTCGTCCTGCAGTCGGTCGGGCAGGGGGACCTCGACCAGGCAGCGCTCGCATCCGTCCGCCTCAAGGGCGGCAAGCGTCTTCGCCAGAAGGCTGCGGATCGCCGGGAGCTCGATGGCCTCGAGGCGTCGGATCGCGTCGGGAGAGGCGAAGGCCCGCTGTGCCAGAAGGGCGCGGTCAAGCAAGCCGGAAGCGTCGATGAGATCGGATCCGAACTCGCGCGCCACCGTCTCCAGCGTCGGCGACCCTGGTTCGAGCACCGAGCGCGACAGGGCGTCGAGGTCGATGCGGTGCCAACCACGCGCCTCGAGCGCGCGGGCGACAGTCGACTTCCCCGACCCCGTGCCCCCTGCCAGAAGTACCGTACGCATGGGCGCCCGCTCTATGAGCGAGTCTCGAACTTGGTGCGGCACGAGGGGCAGGTGACACGCAGGCGGCCCTTGCCGCGCGGCACGCGCACCCGCTGGTGGCACGAGGGGCACGAGAGGTGCTTGTAGGCCCTCGCCTCGGCGACGGCGGCGGCGGGGTTCTTCACCCACGAGACGATTGGAGCCGTCCTCTGAAGAAAGGCCTGGTTCTCTGCCCTGCGCTGGGCCACCTGTCGAGAGAGGACACGCCAGCACGCATAGGCCGCGAAGGCGAGGGACACCGCGCTCAGCCAGCGCTGGTGCGCCAGGCCGTTCACCAAGAGGAAGATGAGGGACACGACGAGCGACGCCGTCCCGAGCTCGTCAGAGCCGTTGCGCCCCTGCAGCCAGTCGGCCAGCCGATCCTTGAGCGATTTCCCTGCCATGTAACATCACCTGTGCCTTCGTCATTCTGCCCCAGGGGCGGCCGTCGGGCGGCGGCCGGTGACTCCCTGTTCGTGCTCCGTACATCACATCATGATGCCCAAAACGCCCGCGCCGCGCCGCTGGGCGTCCGACACCACCATGGTTGTGCCCCACTATGCTCGACGGGGCCACCACAGGGTGACCCCGTCGACGTGACGACTCATGCGAACCGCGGGCTACTCCTCGACGGGAGCCTCCTCGACGGCGGGCTCGTCCTCGGCAGCAGGCTCGGCCTCCTGCTCGGGCGTGTCCATGGGCTTGACCTCAACCTCGACGCCCAGCGTCTCGGCGGCAGCCTTCATCGACAGCGAGATGCGACGACGGTCGAGGTCGATCTCCATGACCTTGACCTGAACGCCGTCGCCCACGGCGCAGACCTGCGCAGGGGCGTCCACATGCTGCTTGGCCATCTCGGAGATGTGGACCAGGCCCTCGACGCCGTCGCCCAGATCGACAAAGGCGCCAAAGGTGACGAGCTTGGTGACGGCACCCTCGACGATGGCGCCAACCGGGTACTTCTTGACCAGCGTGCGCCAGGGATCCTCGGTGGTCTGCTTGAGGCCGAGGGAGATGCGCTCGCGGTTGAGGTCGACGTCGAGCACCTGGACCTCGACCTCCTGGCCGACCTTGACGACCTCGGAGGGATGGTTGACGTGGTTCCAGGAGAGCTCGGAGATGTGGATCAGGCCGTCGATGCCACCGAGGTCGACGAAGGCGCCGAAGTCGACGATGGAGGAGACGGTGCCCTTGAGCCTCATGCCGCTCTGCAGCTTGGAGAGAATCTCGGAGCGCTCGGCCTTGCGGGCCTCCTCGAGCACGACGCGACGGGAGAGGACGACGTTGTTGCGGTTGCGATCCATCTCGATGACGCGCGCCTCGATGCGGGTGCCCAGGTAGGTGGTAAGGTCCTTGACGCGACGGAGGTCGACCAGGGAGGCGGGCAGAAAGCCGCGCAGGCCGATGTCCAGGATGAGACCGCCCTTGACGACCTCGATGACCTCGCCCTCGACGTTCTCGCCGGCGTTGAACATCTCTTCGACGCGGTTCCAGGCACGCTCGTACTCGGCGCGCTTCTTGGAGAGAATCAGGCGACCCTCCTTGTCCTCCTTCTGCAGGACAAGCGCCTCGATCTCGTCACCCAGGGCAACGATCTCGGACGGGTCGACGTCCTTGCGGATGGAGAGCTCCCGCGAAGGAATGACGCCTTCGGACTTGAAGCCAATGTCCAGAAGGACCTCATCGCGCTCGATCTTGACGACAGTGCCGGTGACCAGATCGCCCTCATCGAAAGCGGTAATGGTACCGTCGATGAGCTGGTTCATCTCCTCGTCGGACACGTCGTCCAAAGAGAAGATGGACGAGTTCTGAATCTCACTCAAAGGTGGACCCCTTTCGAAAACGGGGCCCCGATCACCATGATGGCTTGCCTAAGGGCGTCTGGCGTGCAGACCAGAGGCGCAGTTGGAAACGTACATGCTTCTCGGGGGCCAGTAGATACAAGTGCACGAGCGTCCTACCCATGCGTTCATAAGGGTACTCGTTTCTACGTCCGCATTTCAAGCGTCTCGCAGGGTTTTCTTGAGGACAACTTGGGAATTGACTGGTTTCTGGCCGCTTCTGGCAGACCAAGGGGCGACGTCTCAGCGAGGTGCGGACCTTCCCGAAAGGCGGGGTGTGCCCACTCGACTATGATGTGTGCCGGATGGCCAGGCTCCCCCCGTGCCATCCCATCAGCGATCCAGGTACCAGCCATGTCGTTCACCTCGGAAGGCAAGAATTGCAACTATTTCTTGAATTTTACTCTTTCTGATAAATGTCGTTGTGGGGGCTCACATAAGTTCACCGTATGGAGAAGATGACGTTGAGATTACAGGTCGGCCAGGAGATTCGCCGGCAGCGCGAGTCTCAGAAGCTGACTCTGCACAAGCTGGCGGATATGTCAGGCACCAGCTACACCCATCTCTGGAAGGTCGAGAATGGCAAGGTCAGCGTCGGGCTCGACCTGCTGGGCCGCATCTCCAACGCACTTGACGTCCCCCTCCGACAGATCGTGGACCCCCAGGGCACCCTCATGGCTGCCGTGGCGATGGAGTACCACGGGTCGGTTGAGGAGAGCGCGTCGTAAGGGGCCACCGTGACCGGCGAGCGGTCGGGCGGGCATCTTTGCTGCGCTGCGATATCATGGCGTGACGACACGACCTTGAAGGAGCGCTCATGGATGCCGTCGCATACGCCACGCATCTGTCCATTCTGCACGAGGAGCTCGTCTGCGCCCTTGGCTGCACCGAGCCCATCGCGGTGGCCTACGCCGCGGCGCTCGCCCGGGCGGCCCTTAGCACCATGCCCGAGCGGATGACGGTCGCCTGCAGCGGCAACATCATCAAGAACGTCAAATCGGTCACCGTTCCCAACTCGGGCGGGATGCGTGGGATCGAGGCGGCGGCGCTGCTGGGTGCCCTTGGCGGCGACGAGACCCGAGCGCTCGAGGCGCTCGAGAGCGTCGATGACGCGGACCGCGAGCAGGCGGCGCGGCTCGTCGCGGAGCGCGTCTGCACGGTGGAGCTCGCCGAGTGCGTGCCGAACCTCTTTGTGCGGGTCACGGCGGTGGCGTCCGGCCACACGGCCATCACCCAGCTGGAAGAGCGCCACACCAACGTGACCGAGCTGACGCTCGACGGCGCTCCCGTGACGGTCGCGGGCGTCGAGGCGGCAGCGGACAGGTGTGGCGACGCCGCCCGCGACCCGCGCGCGTCCCTCTCGCTCGCCTCCATCTGGGAGTTTGCGCACACCGTCGACATGGCCGACGTGGACGAGCTCGTGAGCTTCCAGATCTCGACCAACAAGGCCATCTCGGACGAGGGACTGCGGGGCAGCTGGGGCGCCAACATCGGAGCGACCCTGCTCAAGAGCCGCTCGGCCGACATCACCTGCAAGGCGCGGGCGAGCGCGGCGGCGGGCTCGGACGCTCGCATGAGCGGCTGCCCGATGCCGGTGGTCATCTGCTGCGGCAGCGGTAACCAGGGCATCACCTGCTCGATGCCGGTGCTGGAGTACGCCCACGAGCTGTGGGCCAGCCACGAGGAGCTGGTGCGGGCCGTGGTGCTGTCGGACCTCACGGCCGTCCACGTGAAGTACTACATCGGCGAGCTCTCCGCCTTCTGCGGAGCGGTGAGCGCGAGCTGCGGAGCCGGCGCGGGCATCTGCCTGCTGCGTGGGGGCAGCTTCGAGCAGTTCGAATCGACGGTGGTGAACACCTTGGTCAACGTGGGTGGCATCGTGTGCGATGGGGCAAAGCCCAGCTGCGCGGCCAAGATCTCCGCGGCCGTGGACGCCGCCATTCTGGGCTGCGACATGGCGCTCGCCGACAACAACTTCCAGCCCGGCGACGGCCTGGTGGGCGCGACGCCCGAGGAATCCATCCGTGCCATGGGCTACGTGGGCCGCGTGGGCATGCAGCCCACCGACATCGAGATTTTGAACATCATGATCGGGAAGACTTCGATCTGACGGCGGCGCGTGTGGCGGCGACGTGCCGGCGGCGGCGCGTGTGGCGGCGTGAGTGCCGACGCCGCTAGTGGCGCCGCTTGTGGGCGAAAGCGGAAACTAAGGCACTGCTTGTGGGTCAATACGGAAACAGGCGCACTGCTTGTGGGCAGAAGCGGACGTTTGACGCGCCAAATCGCTATGAAAACGTCCGGATTTGCCCACAAGGGCTGCTTCTATTTCCGCTTTCGCCCACAAGGGCCACGCTCGTTTCCGTATTGACCCACAAGCACGTTGTCGATCGCCAGCTAGTGACGGCGGCCGACCGATCGCCAGCTAGTGACGGCGGCCGACCGATCGGCCCGACTTACGACCCGTCAGTCTCCGCAAGCCGTCAGTCCAGCTCAACGATACGGCCGCGCTCCAGGTCAAACACCTGGTTGTGGAGCAGCGTGTGGACCTCGTCCTGCGGCAGGTCGAAGTGGAGGTGTCCGTAGAACCACCGCCGGTACGCGAAGGCGCCCTCCACGTGCTCCTCGAGCCAGTCCGTCCATTCGTCGGAGGGTCCCCAGAACCCGTCCCACCGTGAGCGGTACTCGTCGTAGGCACCCGTGGGCGGGCAGTGCGTCAGCACGTAGTCGACGCTGCCCAGCTCCGACGCGCGACGCTTGATGTGCGCACGCTCCGCCTCGCTTGGCACCTCCTGCGGCCACCAGCTGCGATGCGGCACGCGCCACTTCCGATCGATCGAGTAGGCGCCACCCACGACAAAGAAGGAGTGTCCCCCGAACTCGAAGCGCTCCCCTCTCATGAGGTGCAGAACGTGCTCCCGCACCCGGTGGATACGCCCACCACGCCACCGTTCGACGGGCAGGGCGTCGAGCAGGTCGAAGTTCTCGTGATTGCCGTCGAGGAACAGCGTGGTCCAGGACTGCTCGTTCAGCCAGGTGAGGGCGGCCGTCTCGGCGTCAGTCGGCGGATCGGACCACAGCATTCCAAAGTCGCCGAGGATGACGAGGTAGTCATCGCGGTCCAGCGTCGGGCCGTGCGTCCGCGCGAAGGAGCGGACCTTGTCGAAGTCGAGGCTCCCATGCGTGTCGCCCGTGAGAAAAACCGCCACGATGCCTCCTTGTCACCGGATGGGCCGTACGCCGGCACGACACTCCCCTGCCGGCACGACAGTCCCCATTAAAGCAAAACAGGTCGGACGTGCTGCCCGACCTGTCCGTGTGCTTGACAGATGCCTCGGCCTGCGCCGACTGGGCCGCATGCGCGCCTGACAAGCGCTCCGAACCGCAGCTCTCCGCAGCGCCTCGCCGGCCGCGAACCCTACGGGAGCTGGTCCTCCGGCGCGTGGCGGCACACGTAGCCGAGCGCCGCGAGCTGCGCCACGAGCGTGACCGAGAAGAGCGCCAGCAGCGTGACGTTCAGGCCCAGGGCGTCGACCACGAGCGCGCTGGCGCCGTAGCCTGCGATCGCCCCGATCGCCACCGCCTGGCTCTGAACCGAGATGAGGGTCCCCCGGAAGCCCGCCGGCACGCGCTGGTGGAAGAGCGAGTAGGTCAGCGGCGCGCCCATGGAGGAGATGGCGCTGCCGGCCACATAGAGGACGGGCCGCAGCGGCGTCGGGACCACCGGGAGGAGGAAGGCCAGAGTCAGCAGGAACTGCGAGAGCTTGGAGAAGACGAGCAGCCGCCGCTGCCGCACGCGCTCGAGGACGCGCGGAACCGCAAGGCCGGCCGCCGCCGACAGGACGAGCTCGACGGCGATGGCGGCGCCCGACCACTGGGCGCCAAGACCGCTCTCGTCCAGCAGGAGCGCATAGAAGTCCTCTATGGCGACGAACGAGAACGCGAGCGTGAGGCTCATCGAGACCAGCGCCAGGACGATGCCGTCGCCCTTGAGCCACGTGAGGATGGCGCCCGGCGTGACGGGTTCGGGCTCGCCGGTCCCCTCCCCGTCCGGATCGCCCTTGCCCGGCCGCTCCTTGAGGGGCGCGCTATCGCTCGGGAAGAGGATGCAGACGAGGAGCGCCAGGACGATGGCGGCGAGGTCGCAGGCGATGCCCAGCCGATACAGGCCCGCGCTCGCGAGGAACCCGCCCAGCAGCGCGGAGGCGCCATACGAGACGTAGAAGACGGCGTTCTCGACGGTCTTGTAGCGCACGAGCCGGCCGGGGTCGACGAGGTTGACGTAGATCGCCTCGAAGGTCCCGGGGAGAGGGCGGCGTATCCCAGGCCCCGCGCGACGAAGGCCAGGACGAGGGCGGCGGGGTTGGTGGTAATGAGCAGGGAGAGGAAGTACAGGCCGAGCCCCGCGAGGCCGACCAGGCCCACGGCCTTGTGGCCGAACCGGTCGGACAGAAAGCCGCTCGGGACCTCCAGCACGAACTTCGTGACCTGGTAGACGAGCAGCAGCAGCGAGATGCTGGCCACGCCCACGCCCTCGCCGCTCAGATACAGCGTGAGGAAGTACAGGATGGTGCTGAAGTTGGAGAGGAACGTGAACGCCATGTAGAGCGCGACGACCCGGGCCTCCGAGCGTGCCGCATCTCTCTGCATCAAGCGTCCTTTCGAGGTGGGAGGGCCGTTGCGGGAAGGGTGTTGCGATGGTCGTACGCGCCCAGCTGACAATCGCGCCCATGCGATGCGTCGGTCAAGTTACGTCGTGCCTGTCCTGGGAGTGCCCTCTGCCATGGGGATCGGTCGACCTGTCACAGCGTAAGGGCATGGAGGCCTCTCTGCACGCAGAACTCTGCGCACGGTGGAAGCTTCTCCGCATAAGGATTCGCCCAGCTGCCTCAGGGAATCCTCATGATGCCATCGATCCAATCGTTCACGTAGGCAACGGACTCTTCCAAAGTCTCGTGGATCCCTGCTGACCTTGCAGCACGCTCGTAGTCATTGTCCCAATGGGAATAGGCCGTAAGCCCGACAGGAAGGGTTCGCGGAGCGAGGTCGAGGGCCTTGGCCTCTTGTGCACGTGACTCGAAGATGTCGATTGTCGCAGAACGTATCTCGTCCTCTGAAGGGTCCCCCGTCTCGTCCACAAGATGCTTGAGCAGCACGAGATCGACCACGTCACGAGCGCGATCGTTGCGCACGTCCGGCGGGTTGTGCGGGTCACTTGCAGCGTGGATCTTCTCCGCGATCTGGTAGCTCATGACGATGCCAATGAGCATGTCAGGAGTCGGTAGTCCGAAGTAGCCGAGCCTTGGAGCGACAAAGCCCTCTGTCGGGGTCCCATGGGCACCCTCGTCCGGCGAAATCTCAACTTTCACACTTCGCCAAGGTCGACCCGACACAGAGAGGGTCAGTGTGAGCCTGCGCGGATTGATGAGCTTGTTGGGCACTCTGAACTCTTCGACCGGACTGCGAGAGAAGCCGACAGTGCCCCACGGGTCCAAAAGCCGTGCGTCGAGCACGCCAAAGAAGTCATCGAGATCGCCGCGCACGATGCCGTCGAGGTCCTTGGTTGCACGTGAGGAGAGCCCGAGCCGGTACTGCAGCAGCGTCCCTCCCTTAAGCGCAAATCTGCTTGTGCCCGCATCGTCCACCACCTGTTGCAGCTTTGCAGCCGCAATAGTCGTGGCAACGAGCCAACTGGTACGCCCATCGCTTTGCCCACCGACGCCAAGCTCGCGCTCCGCTGCAGCGATCCATGCGTTGAGCGTACGCGCCGAATTTGGCTCCTTCGCTCTCGGTGCCAGAGATGATATGCCTTCAACGAGACTTCTGCTGCGCCTCTCGTTCATCGAGCATCGTCTCCAGTTCCTCTACCCGCCGCGTGGTCAGCAAGCCCTTCTCGCCCCCTTCGCGCATTGCTTGTCTGAGCAGGTAACCAGGCGTTCCGTAGCGTACACACTGCCCGACTGCCACAGACAACGTAACCGTTCGCATGCCGTCATGCCAGCCGATGTCGGTCGCCGGCAGATCCTCATGGTGGATGATGATGCTCTCAAGACCAGACCTTCTCACGCGTGCCGAACGCGGCACCACCACGTGCGTTTCAGCTGGAAAAATGTCACATACTTCATAGACGTCCAGAGCGGTCTCATGCGAAAGCGCGGCATCCTCTCTGCCGGTCTTGAGCAGGGCAAGTTGAAGTCGATCCTCTTCGGTCTCCGGTACCAACGGCACCCGGTAGACGCCCTGTGCCACTCGATCCACACGACCTCTATGTGAGAGTGACGTGAGTGATGGAGACGACACGCCTGCCCCAATCGCCTGGGCGCGAGTCACGTAACCGTGCTGGTCCAAAGCAATCTTGCGAAGCCTGTCCATGTCAGTCAGTATCTCTTTCATGCCAATAGTATTGCACTATGCAACACTATTGGCAACGCATGAAGATAAGCGGCTATGAGGTACACAACGGACGAGTACTTCAATGGACACAAACAAAAGAGGCCAGAGTC
>JAWRIT010000008.1:0-3093 GCA_040268355.1 Atopobiaceae bacterium
GCGGCACCGCCGCTCCGTCTACCGCTCTACCTCTTGCGTCCGCCCTCCGTGAACGAACGGGAAAACCCTGCCGACGCAGACCCGTGTTTGGCGCTCCATTGTCTACCCTGAAAGGGGCCTGCGATCACGTCCGCAGGCGTACCGGCGTCGAGAGGACACCCATGCGCGTACTTCCCATCACCTGCTACCGGCCCACACCCCAGGCGGCACCCACCTTCGCCTCGCTTCCCTACGACGTGTTCGACCGCGCCGAGGCGGCCGCGTACGTGTCCGCACACCCCGACTCCTTCCTTGCCATCGATCGCCCCGAGAGCACCTTTGACCCCGACCAGGACATGTATGCGCCCGAGGTCTACGAGCGCGCAGGACGGCTCGTCCGCGAGAAGGCCCAAGACGGGACCCTCGTCAAGGACCAGGCCCCCTGCTTCTATCTCTATCAGCTGGAGCAGGACGGCCATTCGCAGGTGGGCGTCGTCTGCTCGTGCCCGGTCGCCTCGTACGAGGACGGGACCATCCGGCGCCATGAGAAGACGCGGCCCGAGAAGATAGCGGATCGCATTCAGCACATCCGCGCGACCGGCGCGCAGACCGGACTCGTCTTTCTGGCCTACCAGGACGACCTGGTGGTGAACGTCATCGTGGACGCCGCAATGGGGGCAGACCCCCTCTACGACTTCACCGACGAGCAGGGCGTGCGCCAGCGGGTCTGGCGCATCGCACGACCCGTCGCCGTCGAGTCGCTGGCGACCGCCTTCGCGGGCGTCCGGCACGCCTACATCGCCGACGGCCACCACCGGGCGGCCGCGAGCGCGCAGCTCTCCCGCGAACTGCGCGAGGAGGCGGGAGATCCTGCCGAAGAGCTGCCGAGCGACTCGCTGCTCGCCGTGCTCTTCCCGGCAAGCCAGCTCACCGTGCTGGCCTACAACCGCGTGGTGCATGACAGTGCAGGCTTCGACGAGGACGGGCTGCTCCAGGCGCTGCGAGACGCCGGCTTCTCGGTGGGCGAGGCGCAGGACGCGGCGATCCAGCCGAGCGAGGCGCGCACCTTCGGCCTCTTCGCCTTTGGCTTTTGGCGGCAGCTACGCTGCGAGGGCGACGTCCGAGGCGAGGCGCACGATCCGGCATCCCCCGCTGCCGGACTTGACGCCTCCATCCTGCAAGATCGCGTCCTGGGACCACTCTTCGACATCGCCGACCCGCGCACGAGCGAGCGCATCAGCTTCGTCGGCGGGATCGAGGGCACAGACGGGATCGAGCGTCGGGCCGGCACGACCGGCGTGGGCTTCTCGCTGGCCCCCACCTCGGTGGACGACCTGATGGCGGTCTCTGACGCAGGTGAGCTCATGCCACCCAAGTCCACGTGGTTCGAGCCCAAGCCCCGCAGCGGTCTGTTCATACGAAGGATATGAATGTGGAGGTCCGTCCGGTAGGGCGACGCCCTGCGAGCGTGCTAAGCTGAGGGGTGCTTGAAGCGCCCCACCCAGAACCAGAAACGGACGGACCCGCACCATGTCAGAAGATTCATCGCGCACCCCGTCGCACCGCAGACCGACCAGGCGTTCGGCGCACACCACCGGTGCCGCGCACGCCCATTACTCGTCCCTCGGCCGCAAGCCCGCCGCAGGCGCCGCACGCCATGCCTCCGCACACGCGCCGTCCCGGCGCGCAGGCGCGCAGCAGGGTGCCAGCAGCTACGAGAACCTCTCACATGGCACCCGCCGCAAGGTGTACGGTGATCGCACTCCCCACAGGACGCGTGGCGGCGGCGATGGCAACCGGCTGGGTGCCGCACTCGGACTCGCCGTCGTGATCGCCTTCCTCGTCGCTGGCGTGCTGCTCTGGACACACCGGAAGGTCGACGTGACGGTCAACGGCGAGCAGGCCTCGATACGCATCGGCTCGAGCCTCGAGGACGTCCATACCGCAAGCGGCGTCAAGACCACCCCAGGTGACTACGTCTCGGTTGGCGGAAACGTCCTGAGCAAGGGCAAGGGGTACGCCTTCGCCGTCAGCGTCGACGGTACGGAGCTCTCCCCCAAGAAGGCAGCCGACTACCACATACGCGGCGGCGAGGAGATCGACTTCGCCGACGGCGGCAACCGCATGGAGGCCTACGACGTCGAGTATCGCGAGGTGCAGCCAAAGCTCGTCTTCCAGGGCGAGTGGGGGTCGGTGAGCTACGTCGGCCAGTGGGGCAAGGTCGGCCGACAGGAGATTCGCACGGGCCGGAAGTCAAAGGAGGTGTCGGACAGCGAGTGGGCCGAGGAGGTCCAGGACTGCGTCATCGTGACCAAGAACCCCCAGCCTGCGGATGGCAAGAAGCTCGTCGCCCTGACCTTCGACGACGGTCCCTCCACCTACACGGAGGCCTACCTCAAGATCTTGGAGGAGCATCATGCCAAGGCCACGTTCTTCGCCCTCGGGGAGAACGTGGAGGCCTATCCCGAGCTGGCTCGCAAGGTCAGCGAGGCGGGACACCAGATCTGCAACCACAGCACTCATCATCCGTCGCTGAGCACGCTCGACGCGGAGGGCTTCCGGTCCGAGATCGTCGGTGCCCACGACATCATCAAAGAGGCCACCGGCGTCGAGACCACCACCATCCGCCCACCCTATGGCGACTTCGACCGCAACTGCTGGGTGATGTCGGCGGGTGCCATCAGCGCCTCCGTCCTGTGGAACCAGGACACGCTCGACTGGACCATGCCCGGTCCCGACACCATCGTGAACAACGCGCTCGCCGGCATCGAGCCGGGGTCGGTCATCCTCATGCACGACGGCGGCGGGGCGCGTGACCAGGACGTCCAGGCCCTCCCGACGATCATCGAGCGCCTGCAGAGCAGCGGCTACGAGCTGGTGACGCTGAGCGAACTCTTGGCCTCGGATCCCGACATCCCGGAGGCGGTCGTCACCGGGAACGCGACGATGCCCGACGACGCCATCTGGCCGACCGAGATCGGAGAGGCCACCTCCGAGGTCACCGAGGTCGGATAGCCCGGGCCGGGGCACCGACACACAGGAAGAGGGACTTGTGTGTCATACCTCTTCCAACCGATGGGGGGGGGGGGGGGGGGGGGGGGGGGGGGGGGGGGG
>JAWRIT010000009.1:0-12493 GCA_040268355.1 Atopobiaceae bacterium
CCCCCCCCGGCCCCTGTGGTATGCGCGGACGGGGCGCCGAGACACGGGACTTGAGGGCGTGAGGCAGAAGGCGCGGCCCTCTGCCCGCACCGCTGGCACATGGCGGTCCCTACGGTGTTCGAACTGCGACCTTTGGGTATACTTCCACTGTTGCGTTCGCGCACGTTCTTTGACACTCGCATGGTGGATAAGCTCTCCACTCTCGTATGGGGGTGACTGGTTTCGACAGGGTTGCTCTGAGGTGGGCAGCAGGCCGTGGTCTCCTCGCCACGTTAAACAGGGGTACCGTCAAATTGAATTGACGACAACTACGCTTCTGAGCCTCTGGCTCTCGCCGCTTAATTAACAGCCGGCGCGTCTAACCGGGGATTTCCCTCGTTCCCGGGGCGACGTCATTTGAGAGGGATGCCCCTGCGGACGTAGCTGGTATGCCGCAGGGTAAGACCGAACCAGCTAGGACGCCGAACGCGGGTCACCACGTGCGACGCGTCCGAATGCCAAGTGGTGACTGAGCCTGGAGACACCTGCCAGGGGGCGGTTCTGGACCGGAGTTCGATTCTCCGCACCTCCACCATACGCGAACGCGTCAGGCTCCCTCACGAGGGGAGTTGACGCTCATGTTGATTCGAGAGCCGCCCGGTGCGGCTCTCGTTTTTTGTGCCCACAGGGGCCTCGTGGAGCGCTGGACCCGATGCGTCGCAAGTGCCCGGAGCACCAAGGCCGTGACCTTTGCCAGCCCGATGTAAAAACATTTTGACGGCCCATTCGTGCGATGGAAAAGCAGCTTGATAGATTTCTCAGCTGGCTTCCCATACGATTCGGGTAGCGGAGGTGATGGTCGTGGAAGTAGATATCGCGAGCAAGATCCGGAACGCCCGGAAGGAATGCGGACTGACGCAGGAGCAGGCGGCAGATCTGCTGGGTGTCAGCAGACAGACTATCTCCAACTGGGAAAACGAGAAGACGTATCCGGATATTATCAGCGTCATCAAGATGAGCGAGCGCTACGACGTCTCCCTTGACTACCTGTTGAAAGGAGAGCGGCCCATGAGCGATTACTATGACTACCTTGAGGAAAGCACCAATGTCGTGAAGAGCAACGAGCGGAAGTCAAAGATCATGGTCGTAATGTCCTACCTGGTCGTGTGGGCGATTGCGATGATCGCGTTCTGGTCCGATACGGAGTCTTCCGATGCCATGGGCTATGCCATCCTATACCTGTGGCTCATCCTGCCGGTCACGACCTTCGTCGTCTCTCTGATCATCGGAAGGCGCGACTATTGGGGAAGCCGAAAGTGGATAGCTGCCCTGGTTTTGGGCGTCATGTATATGCTCTCGGCGTACGGAACGTTCAGCCTGGCCAACAACATCTATGCGCACCACATCAATCCGCCGGATTGGGAGATGATTGCCGTCGGGGGCGCCATTTCGCTGCTTGGCCTGCTTATTGGGCACCTCACCAGGAGAAAGGCAAAGGCTGCCGACTGAGGTAGGCCGCACGCCTCAGTCGGCATTGGACCATGCTCTTAGCCCGCACTACCAAGCGCCGAGCATTGGCGTTGCGCTGGTAAGCGGATACGGTTTCCGGACGTTTGGACGCCGCGGACACTGAGTGATTGGGTGCCGCGCCTTCAATGACGCCTCCTGTTTTGCGTGGCCGATAGACCTCTCCGTATGATCGCTGCTTGTCCGAGATACGCTCCCCGTATCGATTGCCTTGAATGGTCTAGGAGGCGATTTTCGGCAGCGCACAGGAGGCGATTTGCGCCCTTCTGGGTGGCCCCAATGACAAATGCCACACCATGGATGCTTCTCGGGCCTTGTAGCGCCTCTCAGGGATTTGCCCAGCTAGATGATCGAGTTTCAGTAGCCAGTCGCGCATGGACGGGACTCGGTTTCCCACGGTGGAAAAACGAGCCTCGAAGAGGCGCAGGTCAGAGACCTCAAAATCCGATGTCTTTCCGGCACGCGGCGGACATGGCACTCCTCCGCACCCTTCCCCACCTCGTGCTTTGTGGGCGCACATTGTGCCCATTGGCGGTATCGGGCCGCAAAATACGGCCCCTTATCGACTTTTTAATTTAGAATATGATCTAGTATCCTGCGGTTTTGTAATTGAGATAGAAGATAACAGGCCGTTTTTTGCGGCGCTGATCGCCAGATCGCTCCTTTGCCTACCATCTCAGGAGTCACCCCTGAGCGGAATTGCCGTCACCACGAACTCCAGCGGATCTTCTTCGGCGACATCAGACGACCCTCCTTCCCGATGCTCCCCGAAGGACCTCGCTCGTCGTTGAGGGTGGCACGCGTCACGCGATAGGTGTCGGTAGCCGTACCCTTGCTGGCAGGAAAGGGGCAGGAAGGATCGACGTGCTAAGCGCCGTGCGCACGGGGCTTGAAATTCGCTTGCCGTCGACCCCAGTACACGGACGTTGCGCCTTGCCATATGACACGCCCTGTCCCCGGAGGAAGGGAGCCGGCTTTACCGCACGCTCGAGGCGCCCACAAACGGACAAGAAGCGCTGTAATAGAGGAGATCAAGCAAAAGGGCCAAACCACGGTTTGGAAGAGGGCACAAGATGCACCTACGACCCTATGTCAAAGACGACGCGCCCATCATATGCACTTGGATAGAGACCGAGGAAGAGCTCTACCGATGGTCCGCAGATAGATTCGGCACGTTTCCGCTGCGCGCGGAAGACCTAGAGGAAAACTATGCCCGACAGGCAAAAGAAGGCCGCTTCCATCCCCTGACCGCTATTGATGGCGAAGGGAACGTAATCGGGCATTTTGTCATCAGGCATCCCAGGGCAAATGACGAGAGTTCCGTACGGTTCGGGTTTATCATCGTGGACCCAAAGGCCCGAGGCAAAGGCTACGGGAAGGCGCTGCTTCTGCATGGGATTCGATACGCACGGGAAGCGCTAGGCGCCAACCGGGTCGAACTGAGCGTTTTCGCAAACAACGACAGCACACGTCGTTGTTATGAGGCGGTGGGTTTTAGGCAGTACAACGAACGGGAGCGCGAGCTGCCAATCGGCACCTGGACCTGCAGAGACATGGAAATCCGTCTGTGATCACACAGAGCGGATTTCCATGCGCATCGTACCGATGCTTTCTTGTTGTATGTGAAAGGTGGGATGTCCGCGCAGGCCGCGCCCGAAGACCTAGACCTACGCGGATCCCCTCAGGCCATGACGAACTGAGCCAACGCAATAAGCCAGAGATGCAGCGGGTAGAACACGTAGAAGAAATACTTTGACGCCCGCGTCTTGATCCCCTCCTCGTGGTTGTACAGCATCAGAAGCGGAATGACGGTGATGAACATAAAGTCGCAGTTCATCAGGAGGAACTGCGGCGCTCCCACTCCGAACAAGAGAAGATAGACCGCCCCGCTCAGAACAAGGTAGGAGAGGTACTGCGGAACCGGACGATCCCAGAAGACATAGGTCAGCATCATGAAGGGAACGACCACGTACCCTCCTTCCACCATAAACGACGCCGCCAGCGCCACCACACCGAGCAGGACCTTCGCGACCCGATTGTCAACATACTTCAGGGCGGCCAGCGCACTCAGCCCCAACGCGAGCGTCAGGAAGATATTGTTGTCCACCATGACGCCCCGTGAAGCGAAGAGATGATTGAGCACCGAATTCCCTGCGAACATGACCGCCGCACAGGCGTACATCCTGCCGATGTACTTCTTCGCGTCCCTGGTGTACAGAAACCCCTCGACCGCCAGATAGGCGAATCCAACGCTGACGAATCGCGTGATGATGTGAGCGTAATTCCCGATGCCAGGTGGCAGGAACATATACACGTGGTCGAAGATCATGAACACAACCAACAGCAGCTTGAATTTGAATCTGTCCATTTGTCTGCCTCCTTCTCTGTGCTCAGCATACGGAAGAGCCTGCGGCAGAGAAATCGATGCGGGTGACAATGAGGTGACAACCCCGTCACCTTGGAAGACGAGCAGAGATCACTCCCTACCAAAGGGGCAGCAAAGAGGCCCTGGGGTCCACTCGGATCCCAGGGCCTCTTTGAGCAGCCGTCAAGCCGAAAGACGCCTCACCAAAGGCTGTACCTCTAACTTAGCGCTTGCGTACCCGGTGGTAGTACCAGGCGGAATACGCAATGGGCACAAGGACGGCAACCACCGTCGCGACGCCCAGCACGGTGATGTTTCGCAGGGACGCGACCACGCTGACGCAGGAGACGAGTCCCGCCGCGACCCACAGGGGCCCAGCGAGACGATGCGTCCTGCGCCAGGTCTCCTCGTCAGAGAGCGTCCAGGGCACCTTGATGCCAATAGTGCTGTTCTGTCGGCATTTAGGCAGGTAGTTTCCAATGACAATGAACACCACCCCCATAAGCGCAAGGGAGACGCCGCCCACGTCGACCGGATGGCCGAGCGCCATGAGGTACGTCACGGACGCCACCACGATCCCAATCACGGGTGTGATCCACAGAACAAGGCCGTTGAGCGCCCCGCCCGCGCGGCCATGGCGTGGGTCGAGCGAGGTGCCAAAGACGCATCCCAGGTGCAACGCCAGCATGAACAGCGGCATGCCGAACACCACAAAGGGCTTGCTGGACCATCCGTTCGGCTCGTTGCTAAATCCCCAGTGCGTCGGCATGACCTGCGGCAGCCTCCCCCACAAGAGCACGCCCGCTATCATGGGAAGCAGGATGATCACCGAGGTCAGAATGATCGTTTTCTTCTTCTGAAGCATCTTACTCATCGCCTTTCAGGCTTGCTATCCACTGCATCACGTCCTCAAGGACGGATGTGTTCAGCTCGTAGTACACGTAGTTCTTCTCGCGGGACTCAATGACCAAATCCGCCCGTTTGAGCACCTTGAGATGGTAGGAGATGCTCGCAGCGGTCAGGTCGAAGTGCGAGGCGATCTCTCCGGCCGCCATGCGTCCGTCTCGAAGCAGCGTGATGATCTGTCTGCGTGCCGGGTCAGAGAGCGCCTTGAACGTCTCACCGAAAGCCATGTGCCCACCTCCCTTGTCCCTGTGGGGTCGCATCGATCTATTTAGATGTTCTTCTAAATAGGATCTTACCGAGACAGGCTTCCCTGTCAAGAGTATTTAGAGAACTCTCTAAATAGATCTCGGCCGCACCTCAAACGTGCAGATGCGCCCTGACGCCCTTGGAAGCGGGACGGCACGACACACAAGTGCCTCTTCCCCCGTGCCGTGACACATAGGTGCCTCTTCCCCCGTGCACCAGCGAGCCGCACGTTACGGCCGCCGCGGGCGTCCCGACAACGCCCCTCGCTACCAGCCGAGGGCCTGGAGCACGAACATGACCACCGTGAGCACCGTCACCGAGACAATCGTGAACCAGGTGATGGCGTTCCAGAGCCGACTGTTGGCGTGATGGCCCATCACATGCCGGTCGCTAGCGATGCCCACCATGAACACCAGCAGCACCGGCAGCAACACGCCATTGATGACCTGCGCGGCCATCATGATGGCAAAGAGGTCCACGTTGGGCAGGATCACGACCACCGTGGAGATGATCAAGATCGCCGTGAGGATGCCTCGGTAGGCGGGAGCCTCCTGCCAGCTGCGGTCACTTCCGCGCTCCCATCCAAAGGCCTCGCAGATGGCGCTTGACGTGATGCCAGGAAGCACGCACGCCGCCAGAAAGGACGCGCCCGTGAGCCCCGCACCAAAGAGCACCTCGGCGTAGCGCCCGGCGAGCGGTGCCAGCGCCGCGGCGGCGTGCTCGGCACTCTCGACCGCGATACCAGCCGGATAGAGCACCGACCCCGTCGTCAGGATGATGAACCACGAGATGATGCTGGCGACCACGGCGCCAGTGACCACGTCCACGCGCTGGTAGGGCAGGTCCTCCTCGTGCGCGTTCTTCTCGACGACGTTGCTGGTGCCCAAAAAGAGCATCCACGGCGCGATGACGGTGCCCACGCTCGCCACGAGAAGCGACACGTAGCGGGTGCCGCCCTGGATGTGGGGCACCAGCGTGTGGAAGAGGGCGCTCCCCCAGTCGGGCCCCACCATGACGCCCGCAATGATGTAGGTGACAAAGACGCAAGCGATGGCCAGCAGCACCTTCTCGATGCGCTCGTAGCTCCCGCTCATGGCGATGAGCCACACGACGATCGCCGCTATGGGCACCGAGACGTAGGTCGGGACGCCGAACAGCCCCAGGGCGGAGGCGATGCCCGCCAGCTCGGAAAAGGTCACGGTCGTGTTCGACACGAGCAATGCCAGCATGGCCAGCGCCGACAGACGCACCCCGTACTGCTCGCGGATGAGCGAGGCGAAGCCCTTGCCGGTGACGCACCCCATACGCGCCGCCGTCTCCTGAGCCACGATGAGCAGGAAGCACATGAGCGGTATGGTCCAGAGCTGCGTGAAGCCAAAGAGCGACCCTGCCGTCGAGTAGGTGGCGACGCCACCGGCGTCAGCTCCGGCGAGGGCGGTCACCAGTCCCGGGCCCATCGCCGCAAGCACATGTCGCGGGTCGAGCTTGACCCTGGGCGCACGTTCCGGGGAGCGCCTTCCCCTGAGACGCGCCATGCTAGCTCACCAGACCCACAAGCAGCGCCACGGCACAGGCACAGAACAGGGCGAGGGAGACGGCCTGGGCGACAAAGCGCAGCACGGTACCGCTGGTCTCCTTGCCCGCGCGGTCGCGCCTACGGAGCACCGTGAGGTAGACGGGTGCCGTCATAAACGACGCGACCGCCGCCGCGACCGCCGCCCGCAGACCCGCCGAAAGGCACGTGGCCAGCCCCTGCACGAGATCCGCCTTTCCGCCACCGACCAGTGGCGCGCCATCAGAGGCGGACGGAACCTGCACCATCGCGCTCACGCCGGTCATCACCAGCAAGACCATCGCGCAGACGATCGCCGCGACAGCAACCCCCTTGAGCGTGAAGCCCAGCAGCGTGGGTGCGTTCTCGTCGCCCTCGTTGTACTCCAGGTAGCTGTTGATGGCGTAGCGCGCCATGCCATCGGCGAGGCGCAGCGCCACCGGCAGCGCCATGGCGGCGACCAGGCCGCACGCGTAGTCACCCGTCAGCATGCCGGCGGCGAACGCGCACGCCGCGACGCCGGCCGCCCAGAAGAAGAGCCACATCTCGTTGGTCAGCAGCTGCGTAAGCAGGCTGCCACGGTCATCGGAGCTGGTGCCTGCCGTGGAACCGGCGATCTGCAAGTCCTCTTCGTGCTCCTCCTGCATGACCTCCAGCGCGTCGTCCACCGTCACGATGCCCAGTAGGTGTCCCTCGTCGTCCACGACGGGCATGGCCAGCAGGTTGTACTTGGCGATGTTCTGGGCCACGTCCTCCTGGTCGTCCTCGGGGCTGGCCGTGATGGGATCGCTGGTCGCGAGCGTGGCGAGCGGCGTGTCGGACTCGCTGGTCAGCAGTTCGAGCAACGTGACGACGCCGGTCACATGGCGCTCGTCGTCCACGAGGTACACGTAGCGCACGCCTTCGAAGTCCTTATCCAGCGCCTTGAGCGCACGGACGGCATCCTCCACCGTCCCCTGCTCGTCCACGGCCACGAACTCCTGCGTCATGATGCGCCCGGCTGTCTCCTCGCGGTACCCCAGAAGCTGGCTGATGGCCTTGCGGTCGCTCACGCCCATCAGCGAGAGGAGCTTCTCGGCACGCTCGTAGTCCAGCTCCGAGACCAGCTCGGCGGCATCGTCGGGATCCATCTCGGAGAGCACGCGCGAGGCGGTGACGTCCTCCATGCCGCTCACCAGCGTCGCAGCCATCTCGTCGTCATCGAGCTCGGCCATGGCCTCGGCGGCCATCTCCTCGTCGAGCTGGGCGAAGACCTGCCCACGCAGGCGGGGGTCCAAGCGCTCGATGATGTCGGCGATGTCGGCGGGATGAAGCTCGTCGAGCGTCTTGTGCGAGACGGAGAGCTTGACGTTGGAGAGGTCGCGCTCAAGAAGGTCCATGTAGTTCCAGGCGATGATCCGCTCGTGGATGGGCCGACCGAGGGCGCGTGCCACGCGACACACGAACGCCTCAAGCGCGGGGGAGATCGAGCGCAGCAGACCCCGCATGCCAACCTCGGCGCCCAAAAGGCGAAGCTGCACCGAGCTGGTGTCCGAGAGCTTCAGATCATTCACGCGCACGACGCGCATGCCCCGCGTGTCCACGATCTGCTTGTTGAGCAGGTCGCGGGCAATGAGGACCTCGTCGGGCTGCAGGTAGGAGAAGCGGATGTCGGTCGAGACGACCTTGAGCGAGACCTCGTCCTCGTCGAAGGCGTCAACGTACTTGCGCCAGCTGATCATGAGTGGTGTGTGGCCGGGACCCTCGATCGCCAGCGCGGTCACGCGCGGGAAGACCTCTCCGGTGGCGATTCCCAGGTCACTCACGCGACCGATGCGCTCGCCATCGCGGTCATAGACTGGGTTGCCCAGCATCTGGGACAGATAGATCATGCGAACTCCTCTGTTGGTGTGACGAGCGGCGTCGCATGAGCGCCACTCGCGGGCTGTAGGCTACCCCACGGCACCGCCAACAGGGTACCGAGGGGTCATCGACTGTGAGGTCGAGGTTTCATCAAAGACCCTTCTCGTAGGCAATGGACGGCGGTCCGGTCGGACCGCCAGTGTCTGATTGTACACGTTTTGCGCATCAGGCAGGCAGGCGTATTGCGACGCCCTTGTTGCCCAGGCGATCGGACCGACTACTCCTGCGCCTTCTTGAACTCGTCCATGAAGCCGGAGAACATGCCCTTCGTGCGACCGAGCTGCCGACCGAGGGCGCGCGAACCCTTGGCGACGGCGTCGTCCGCGGCCTTGCCGGCCTTCTTGGCGGCACGCTTGCCCTCCTGCTTGGCCTTGGCGTAACGCTCCCCCGCCTTGGCTGCCACGCCACCAGAGAGTGCGAGGTCCTGCGCCTCGGGAGAGACCACCATCCAGCCATCCTGGTAGCCCCGCAGCATGGTGGCCGGGATCTCGATCGAGCCCACCAGCGATTGCGCGACGCTGCCATCGCCGATCACAAAGCGCGTGACCTGCCCCGTCTTGGTGTTGAACTCGACGTCGCCCACATAGCCGAGCACCGCTCCGCGCTCCGTGCGCACGTCCATGCCCGACCAGATGAGACACGCGTCCCAATCGAGGCCCAAACGACTGCGCGCGGCCTCGTCCAAGCTGTCGGCACCTCTGGTCGTGCGGACGCCCCCATCGCAGGGAGCCATCGCATCAAGCGCGAGGAACGCGTCCTCGCGCTTGATCATCCCTGCGAGGTCGGGCCGCGACACAAGAAAGCCCACCACGCGGCGCCCGTCTGGGGAGAATACCGCTTGGTGGACCTTTCCGAGACGCGTAAGCGCGTTCGCGGCCTTGCCGTGCGAGCCCTTCGGCCTAAAGACCGTGACGCCCTGCAGCTGGCTCAGCCTGAGCATGACTACTCGTCCTCGTCACCCTGCTCGACGACCTCGACGTGCACGCCCTGTGCCTCCGCGGCGTCGTCCATCTCGGCCGTGGCCTCGACGACCTTGTCGGCCACGCTCGAGACGGTGTCCTGTACCTGGACGGAAGTGCTCGTCACCGTCTCAGAGAGGGAGTCGCGCAGCTGATCCATGCGCTCGCGAGCCAGATCGACCTTGGCGCGCAGCTCGTCGGTGGTCGAGTCGACGCTGGGGCGCACGGCCTCCACCTTGTCGGTCACGACGCGGGAGCCGCGCTCGTAGACGTCGACGGCGGAGTCCCATGCGTCGTTGATCGCATCCGCTGCCATCGCACGGCTCTCCGCACCGGTGCGCGGTGCGAGGAGCAGCCCCGCGGCGACACCGCAGACCGCGCCCGCCACACTACCAAGAACAAAACCGAGGGCACCTCTTACGCTCATGTCTTCTTCCTCCTGTCGCTCGCGGGGAAGGGATACTGCTTTCCCGTCCCGCTCTTCCCGTCAGCCTCCGTGACGTCCGAACCGCCGAGAGCACAGTATCACACTCCCCGCGGGCTGAAGCTATTCCTGTTCGGAATCCTCCGCAAGCTGCGGCATCTCGATGGTCGCCATGATCTCGTCAACCGCCGCCTCGACCTCGGGCGCGTCGGGATCGTGGTGTTCCTGGACCACCTCTTGGACCGCCGTGCCAGAAACCTCGGGCGCGGGCGTCCAGAGCGGGCGCTCGTCCTCTTCCGCAGGCTCGGTCGTTGCTGTCGACCCCGCCTCGTCCGCAGGCTCGCCCTCTGCCGAAGGCTCGCCCTCCTCCGCCGTCGTGGTGTCCTGCTCGAGCGGCTCTTCGGTCCCAGACTCACCGCCAGCCTGGGGTTGCCCGCGTAGGGGACGCACGTCGAGGACCAGGTCCTCCCCCGCTCCCTCGACGCTCTCGACCAGGCTCACCAGTCCAGAGACGATGGCGTCGACGTCTGGCTCGGGATCGGCGCCGCCCGAGAAGGCCCAGTCGATGATCCAGGCGCCGCTGGAGAGCGCAGCCGCCACCAGCACGTCATCGGGGCATGCGAGCTCGATCTCGAAGGTGCGGTCGTCCACCTCGTCCACCCAGGTCCTACCGGCCGGCATGTCTCCCGCACGGTTCGTCTGGGCCAGCAGCTCGACCGTCACATGCTCCAGCAGATGCGCAAGCTCGGTCGCGCCCATCGCATCGCGGAAGGTCTTTCCGGCGTCACCCAGGCAGGCATGCTCGACGATGTGAGGCAGCATGTGGTACACGCGCGAGGTGGCCTCAAGGTCCTCGTCGGTCGTGAGTGGGCACCCCTCGGCAATGCGCACGTGTGCGACCATGTTCTTGGGTCCGATCTCGACCCGGCGAATCTCAACGAGCGATGGCATATGCCCGCCTCCGTTCTCTGCGGTGGACCTATTTATTGTAATGAAACGAGCCTGGCCGTGCGGAAACATCTCGCATTCCTGCATGAACAGAACCGCGGGCATGACGGGCCGATGGGGCCTACTCGCCGGTGGGATCCTCGTCCTCGCTCGGCACGGAGTCGGGAGCCGTCACGCGCAGCATCGAGAGCCGTCGTCCTCGCATGGACTGCACGCGAAACCGAAAGCCCTCGTACTCAAAGACGTCGCCGGGCTGAGGGACCGAGTCCGCCAGGTCGAGCACGAAGCCCGCGATGGTCTCGAACTCGGACGAGTCGTCGATGGGCCACCCCAGCTCGATGGCATCATCGATGGAGAAGCGCCCGTCCACCAGCCACTCGTGCTCGCCGAGCTGGGTGAGGTATTTGTTGTCGGGGTCGAACTCGTCGACGATCTCGCCGACGATCTCCTCGACGATGTCCTCGACGGTGATGATGCCCGCCGTTCCGCCGTACTCGTCCACCACGATGACCATCTGGTCGTGGCTGGTCTGCATCTCGGAAAGCAGGGGGATGATGTCCTTGGTGTCGGGCACGAAGGCCGCCTGGCGCAGGTAGCGGCTGATCTGCTTGTCCGAGGCGCCCTCGTCCACGATGGGACTAATGATGTCCTTGATGTGCGCGATGCCCACGATGCGGTCCACGTCCTCGTGGTAGACGGGGACGCGCGAGAACCCCGTGCGGCGCATGACCTCAAGCGCCTCGGCGCAGGTCTCGGTGTCCTCGATCGCGCACATGTCCACGCGGGGGATCATGACCTCGCGTGCGATGGTGTCTCCTAGGTCGATGACGTCGTGAATCATCGACTTCTCCTGCTCGGTCAGCTCCTCGGAGTCGGTCACCAGGTAGCGGATCTCGTCCTCCGAGACGTCCTGGCGGTCGTCGGCGCTCTTGATGTGCAGCATCGCCGCCAGGGCGTTCGAGCTTGCGGCCGTGAGCGCCACGAGGGGCCGAGCGATGGTGGAGAAGGTGCTCACCGGGCCGGCCACCAGCTTGGCCACGTTTTCCGCGTCGGCCATGGCGATGCGCTTGGGCACGAGCTCGCCCACCACGATGGAGAAGTACGAGACCACGAGCGTGATGAGCACCGTGGAGAGCGGGGCGGCCACCTGGCCGGAGAGGCCCAAGCCGACGAGGACGCCCGCCAACGGAGCAGAAAGGTTGGTTGCCGCGAACGCAGACGAGAAGAAGCCCACAAGCGTGATGGCCACTTGAATGGCGGCAAGAAACGCGGCCGAGTCCTCGGACACCTGCGCCGCACGGGCGGCCCGCTGGTCGCCCTGCTCGGCGTCATGCTCCAGAACGACCTTCTTTGCGGTCGAAAGGGCCATCTCCGACATGGAGAAGTAGCCATTGACCAGTGTGAGCAGGAAGGTGACTGCAATGGATAACGCTATGTCCATGCGCTGTGGCGCGACCCCCTTGGACGGCTGGACGAACCCCTACATGATACCAACACGCCTGCCCTCGTAAAACGGCAGATTTGCTTACACCTCACGCGCACCACGCGTCCCCGGCGAGGCGCGCGTCACGCCACGCCACGCGCAGGCGGGGTCGACTCGCTGATGCGCCACCACCTGATGGGGTCACGCGATCCTGCCTCCTTGCGGCGAGAGACGGCGGGGGAGGCAGGCACCTGCCTCCTGC
>JAWRIT010000010.1:0-17861 GCA_040268355.1 Atopobiaceae bacterium
AGGCCCTGGAGCGCCGCCGCAGGCGGCGTCGCCCACGTCACACCCTTGAAACATGAGACGGATGGCTCCCTCACAGTTCCACGGGGGTTTCGTGGTCGCATGCGAGAAAGCGGTAGCATATAGGCTTGTGAAACCGTGTGCCGGACGCCTGGCGCACTGGCGAAAGGATGCGTATGGCCTCACAAAATGGAGGGTACTGGTCTCGTTCGTGGGCGCTGCTCACGCGGGACAAAGGATGGGTCAAGCCAATCTTGGTGTTGGCGGCGGCTCAGATCGTTCCCATCGTCGGGTTGTGGGGGGCGGGCGGCTATGTGCTCGAGTGGGCGCGCCTCACCGCGTGGGGCGTCGACGCCGCTCCCAAGCAGAGCAACGTGGACGTCGGGACCTGCATCAGAAGCGGCGCCCGTGCTTTCTTCGTTGTGCTGGGATATGGGTTCTGCCTCCTGCTCTTCAACATGTTGGTCTACAACGTCCTCAACGACTTCTCCGCCACGCTCGTCACGTCGGTCGTCTCGTTCTTCGTGCTTGTGCTGTGTAAGGTCGCGGCGATCCGTGCGACCATCTACCAGCGCGTCGGTTCTGGCTATCAGGTGAACCGCATATACGACATGGTTAAGCGCAACTTCAAAGGCTTTGCCCGGCTGACAGGGCTCATGGGAGTGACCTCCTTTGTCATCGGCTTCGTAATCAGCCGGACCTACCTCGCGATCATGTTCTTCACTCTCGCGGGCATCATCCTTGAGACCATAGCTACAGGAAACGAGACGGTCGCCATCCAGACGGTCATCGGCGGGGCGAGTCCGGTGATTCCGGTGCTGCTTGTCCTGAGCTACCCGGCGTTCATACTCGTCCTGTTCCAGGATCTCATGATGTCGACCGCCGTCGGCCTGTGGATGCGTCAGTTCAATGTTCCCAACTGGGGTTCTTCGGCAGATCCGCTTCCCGATGCCCCCGTCGACTCTGGTTCGTACGTACAGACGCCGAACCAGACCCCGCCTCCTGCCGCCTACGGGCTTCCCAGCCAGACGAGTGATGCGACTTCGTCCTCCGTTCCGCAGGTGCAGGAGATCGAGATGCCGACCTCTACCTACGGGCAGCAGCCGCAGACGCCCCAGCCGCTCGACCAGCCGCAGGCACCCGACCAGCCTCAGCCGGTCGAGCAGCCGCAGGAGCCGCAGGGGCAAGCGCCGGTCGTGCAGCCCGTGCCGCAGGTGCTTGAGACGGACGAGTCGCAGGACAAGGAAGCGCCCGCTCGAGAGCAGGAGCAACAGGCGGTCGAGACGCAGGACGTCCCGGCAGCCGAGGCAAGTGGCGAGCGGCAGGAGCAGGAGGCCGGGATTGGAATCGACGCCCTGGTCGATTCTCCGGACATGCCAACCGTTCCGACCTTCTCCCTTGAGGAGGCGCTCCACCAGGACGACTCGGCGTCCTCCGAGCCCTACTCGCCGCCCATGTCGGGCGCGCCCGTCCAGGCAGACGCAGATGGCACCGTCGATGACGCCACCGACACGGACGACTCACTCTCGCCCGCAGACGAGACCGCCCAAAATGACGAAGGTGACGACGCACCCACGGATGCCAACGAGATCACCGAGGTGATCGACCCGAGCGCTCCTCGCGAGGACGACGAGGGATCTCCGACTGTGTAGAACCTGTGACAGGCTGCCTTCACGCACGTGTGCGCCCGCATGGATGAGCTGCGACGACAGCGATCCCATGCGGGCGTGCTGCGTGGTTCCGACAAGCTTGTGACAACGGGCACCCCCTAGGCTCGATGTGGGAACTGTATGGGAGCGACCCAACAAGGGCGCAGCTACGCAGGTCGAGCGTGTGGATGTGCTACGATGCTAGACCGTTCGTTCCTGCCCCGGCATATCACCGACCGGGGCCGTTCAGTCCAGAGGAGGTGACCACATGAACGCCTACGAACTTCTGTACTTTGTCGATCCCGCGGCGACCGAGGAGATGCGCGCCGGTGCCATGAAGCGCATCGAGGTTGCTATCACCACGGGTGGCGGCACGATCGACAGCGTCGACGACTGGGGCAAGCGCAAGCTGGCCTTCGAGGTCGACAAGCTCACCGAGGGCGACTACACCCTCATCAACTTCCATGCAGATCCCAACGACATCACCGAGCTCGATCGAGTGCTCCGCATCAACGACGCCGTCAAGCGTCACATGGTCGTTCGTCGTCCCGACGAGCAGGAGTAGGTACGCATGGACCGCAGCAAGCCTGCGGATGAGAGGTAGTGAGCAGTATGAGCATCAACAGGGTCAACATCTCCGGAAACCTGACGCGCGATCCGGAACTGCGCACCACGCAGAGCGGAACGGCAATTCTCTCGTTCGGCGTCGCCGTCAATGACAGGCGCCGCAATCCCCAGACGGGCGAGTGGGAGGACTATCCCAACTACATCGACTGCGTGGTCTTCGGAAACCGTGCCGAGCCGCTCAGCCGCTTCCTCAGCAAGGGCGCCAAGGTCGCCATCGAGGGCAAGCTCCGCTGGAGCCAGTGGGAGCGCGACGGCCAGAAACGCAACAAGATCGAGGTCATCGTCGACGAGGTCGAGTTCTTGTCCTCGCGGCAGGGTGGCCAGGGCGGCTACCAGGCGCAGGGGGGATACCAGTCCCAACAGCACCAGCAGCAGTCCCAGGCAGCGGGCCCGAACTACTCGGCGCCTCAGCAGAGTGCCTATCAGCAGCCCTCACAACCCTCGCCCGTTCCCGCGCCGCCCCAGGCGGACGTGTACGACGAGGACATCCCGTTCTAGGAACATGCGGTGGCCGTCCGGTCACCCGATGAAAGGTACACACAGACATGGCTAGACAGCAGAGGCAAGTCGAACAGCGCCAGCCGCGTCGCAAGTACTGCCAGTTCTGCAAGGAGAACGTCGAGTACATCGACTACAAGGACACGCAGCTCCTGCGCAAGTACATGACCGATCGCGGGAAGATCAAGCCGCGCCGCGTCACCGGCGCCTGCACGCAGCACCAGCACGACATCGCGGTCGCCATCAAGCGCGCCCGCGAGATGGCCCTTCTGCCCTACACCGTCACCGTGGTCTCCAGCCGCGGCGGCCGTGGTCGCGGTTAGGCGACGGGCAGCTGAGGATATGTTTTACCGTTGGGTGATGACATGAACAGCAAGCGCCCAGTGGCGCCCAAGGGATATGGCGATCCGAGCCGCGAGCTTGCGGTCACCGGTGACGTCCGGCCCCCTTCGGGCACAGATGGCAGACGAGTCCTCATCGTGGGACTTGTCTGGTGTCTGGTCAGCAGCACCGGCATCATGGTCGCCCCGATTTTCTCGTGCGGCGCCATTGCGTTCGGCATGGTCATCCTGATGCGGGTCCTTGGTCGAATGGGGGACGTCATCTCGCTGCTCGTACCGGTCGGTGCGAGCTGCGTGGGAACTTCCCTTGTCGCCAGCGTTCTCGATATCCCGTTCGCGGTGGTCATGGCCATCTGCTCGTTCGTGATGGCCAAGCTCGTGGAAAGCGGACGGCTGAGGACGGGAGTCCTGCTCGTGGTGGCCGCATTGGCGGCAGCTGCGATGCTCGGCATCGACACGGTGTCGACCACGATGCAGGGGACCTCGATCTCTCAGGTCATCGCGAACGTGGTCAACGAGGTGGTGGAGTCAAGCGCGGACACGCTTGACCTTGAGGCGACGGCGGCCCTGCTCAGGGCGCGCGACCAGGTCGTGGTCCTGTGGCCGGCGATCTACTTCGTCTGTGGCCTGGGCATGGCGCTTTGCGCCCTCGCAGGATCGGCTCTGGGTCTGAGGGCGGCAGGGGCTCCGGTCGCTGCCGGGGCGGCCTCCCGCTACGACGTGCCGCTGGCCGTGGTCGTGCTGCTTGCGGTGGGTATCGCCGCCCAACTGCTCGGTCCGCGTCTGCCCCTCTGGGCGGACGAGGTCACCATCTGTGGCGCCAACGCCGTCTTGTGTGCGAGGCTCTGTCTGGCACAGCAAGGCCTCTCGGTGCTGCTGTGGTGGGTGCGCGAGCGTCGAGTCAACGTCCTGCCAAAGGTTCTGGCCATACTGGCAGGCGTATGGCTTGAGATGTCATTCGCTCTAGCGAGCGCCGTGGGTCTCATCGACACGATGGTGAACTTCCGCCACCTTGAGCGGAAGCGTCCCGATCTGGTCGCGTGGCCCACACAGCAACGATAGCAGTCGGCTTCGGCCGACGTGATGTGAGGAGTGTCCCAATGAAAGTCATCCTTCTGGGTGAGCTTCGGGGCAAGGGCGGAGAGGGCGACGTCGTCGAGGTCGCCCAGGGCTTTGCGGAGAACTACCTGTTCCCCAACGGCATCGCCACCCCTGCCACCCCAGGCAACATGAAGCAGCTCGAGGAGCGTCGTCACAACATCGCGAAGCGCGAGGAGAAGCGCATCGCCGACGCCGAGGCTCTGAAGGCGCAGATCGACGAGAAGCTGGTCGTCGTCGATGTCAAGATCGGTGAGGAGGGCCAGCTGTTTGGCTCTGTCACCACCACCATGATCGCCGACGCCATCGAGCAGCAGCTGGGCGTCGAGGTCGACCGCAGGCGCGTCGGCAAGGGCCAGTCCCTGAAGACCGCCGGCATTCATCAGGTGGAGGTCAACATCTACCGTGAGATCTCCGCGACGGTCACGGTGCAGGTCGGCAAGGAGCTGGTGACCGAGGAGGAGAGTGCCCCCGAGGTCGAGGAGCCCGAGACCGAGGCCACCGACGAGGCGGCAGCGCCTGCCGAGGCCGAGGCGGCTGACGAGGCCGCGGAGGCCCCTGAGGTCGAGGCGTAGCATACGACAGTGAACCATGCAAGCTTTTGTATCTGGGGTTTTAAACAAAAGCTGCAGGTCATGAGCGGTTGGAATCACACGTTCGGTTTTGTGAGGCGTGAGGGGGCTCCCGGCGGACTGCAGTTCGCGGCACAGGGAGACCTCCTCACGCTTATGTGTAACAGGGCAACTACCTGCGAAAATGATGGACAGGAGATTATTTCCGCAGGGACACAGGCTCTCTACCTTGGGCTTTTGTTGCTTCACTGGCATGCATGTACAAATGTTGAAAACCGTTCGCAGAATGTAAGTCCAAACTTGTTGAAAACGTCGAAAACCAACGTTTTCCCCGTTCAACGAGGATCGGACTCAACAATGGCCTGTTGATAGGCCATATCTGGCACAGGGGAGGCTACCGCAGGCCCCCTGAATGCGGTAGTATGCGCCCCACCGCATCATCGAGAAAGAGGAGTCATGCCGCAGAGCTATGCCCGGCAGAATGAGCCGTTCGAGTCGGGGGGATCAGACGGCCCTCGTCGTGCCCAGGCGCACGACTCAGAGGCGGTCATGCCCCACGACCTGGCGGCAGAGCGTTCGGTGTTGGCGGCGATGCTGCTCTCCCAGGACGTGCTCAACGAGTGCATGTCCGCCGTTCATGCGGCCGACTTCTACCTCTACGCACACAGGACGATCTACCAGGCCATGTGCACGATGTTCGACCGTGGCATGCCGGTGGACCCCATCTCGCTCGCAGACTTCCTGAAGAGTGAGGGAACGCTCGAGCGCGTGGGCGGCATGTCCTACCTGCTCGAGCTCAATGGGAACTCGTTCGCGCTCGCGAGCTGGCGGCACCACCTCGACATCATGCGTCGCCACGCCACCTTGCGTGAGATCATCACCGCTTCGGCGCGCATCACCTCGCTTGCCTTTGACGCGCCGGAGGACACCAAGGAGGTGGTCGACCGGGCCGAGTCCATGCTGCTCGAGGTGACCACGCGCGACATCGACAACAGCTTTCAGCCGCTCGATGAGATCATGGGCGACTTGTACACCGAGCTGGGGGAGATGTGCGCGCGTCCCGACGAGACCATGGGCGTGCGGACGGGATATCCCGGCATCGACAACCACCTGCAGGGCCTCAGGGCCGGTCAGATGGTGGTCATCGGCGCCCGCCCTGGTGTGGGCAAGACCTCCTTCGCGCTGAACCTGGCCACCAACGCGGCGGCCAACGGCGCGTCGGTCGCCTTCTTCTCGCTGGAGATGAGCAAGATAGAGATCGCACAGCGCCTGCTCTCCGCCCAGGCGAAGATTCCCCTCTCGGCCATCCGCGGCGCGCGGATCCAAGACAACCAATGGCCCACGATCATGGAGGCCACCGGCGAGCTCTCCAAGCTCGATGTGCTGATTGACGACACTCCCGGCACGACCGTCACCGAGATTCGCGCCAAGGCGCGCCGCATGCTCCGCGACAAGGAGAACGGCCTGGTCATTATCGACTACCTGCAGCTGCTTTCGCCCCCTCCAGGAGGCAGGCGGGCAGACAGCCGTGCGACCGAGGTCTCGGAGATGAGCCGTGGCATCAAGATCATGGCCAAGGACCTGGGGGTGCCCGTCATCGCGCTCTCGCAGCTCAACCGTGGCCTGGAGACGCGCACCGGCAAGTACGGCAAACGACCCCAGCTCTCTGACCTGCGCGAGAGTGGCTCCATCGAGCAGGACGCCGATATCGTCATCCTGCTCGACCGCTCGATGACCGAGGAGGAGGCCGAGCGCGAGGAGCGTCCGGACATGGGCGTGACGGAGTTCATCATCGCCAAGAACCGCTCTGGCCCGCTGGGCATCGTCAGCCTCATGTTCCTTCCCGGTTCCACCAAGTTCGTCGAAGTGGACCTGCGGTACAACGAATAGCTGTGGGCAGCCATCCCCTCCGGAGGACCTGCGCGTAACGAGTTCGTGTAAGGCTGACAGGCGGGTTCAACGCCTGTGCGGGCGTACCGTATACTTTGCATGTCGCGGTGTGCGACAGCTGGCCTTCCATACAAACAAGGAGGTATCATGCCTGCTTCGGTACTTGTGGGTACGCAGTGGGGAGATGAGGGAAAAGGCAAGGTCACCGACCTCATCTCGGCTGACTTCGATGTGGTGTGCCGTTTTGCCGGTGGGGCGAACGCCGGTCACACGGTCATTGCCGGCGACAGGAAGCTCGCACTGCACCAAGTTCCCTCTGGCGTGATGTACGAGGGCACCGACCCCGTGATCGGCAACGGGTGCATCGTCGACCCCGAGATCCTCCTCGACGAGATCGACACGCTCGAGAAGCAGGGCGTCTCGTGCGATAGGCTCAAGATCTCGGGCAACGCCCACATCGTCATGCCTTACCACAAGGACCTGGACGGGGCGCATGAGAAGAAGCTGGGCACCAACCTCATCGGCACCACCAAGCGTGGCGTGGGCCCCACCTACATGGACAAGATGAACCGCACGGGCCTGCGCATCCAGGACATGCTCGAGGAGAAGATCTTCCGCACCAAGCTCGAGGCGGCGCTGGCCTACACCAACCCCATCCTTGAGAAGGTTTATGAGATGGAGCCCTACACCGTGGAGCAGATCTGCGAGACCTATCTGCCCATGGCCTCGCGCATCCGCCCCTATATTGTGGAAAGCTCGCTGTTCCTGAACGAGCAGATCGAGAACGGCAAGAACATCCTCTTTGAGGGCGCCCAGGCCACGATGCTCGACATCGACCACGGCACCTATCCCTTCGTGACCAGCTCCAACTGCACCGCCGGTGGTGCCGTGACCGGTTCGGGCGTGGGTCCGGTGCACATCAAGCGGGTGCTGGGCATCGCGAAGGCATACCTCACCCGCGTCGGCTCGGGACCCTTCCCCACCGAGCTGTTCGACGAGGTGGGGGACAAGATCGGCGAGGCCGGGCACGAGTACGGCGTGACGACCGGGCGCAAGCGCCGCTGCGGCTGGTACGACGGTGTGATCGTCAACTACGCCGCTCGTGTCAACGGACTCACCGACCTGGCCATCACCAAGCTCGACGTGCTGGGCTGTTTGGACGAGATCAAGGTCTGCGTGGCATACGAGTGCGACGGCGTGGAGTACCGTACCGTCCCCGAGCATCAGAGCGTGTTCTACCACGCGAAGCCGGTCTACGAGACCCTGCCGGGGTGGAAGTGCGACATCTCCGGCGTTCGCAACTTCTACCAGCTTCCTCGCGAGGCCAAGGACTACATCGACTTCCTTGAGCAGCTCGCTGGCGTGCGCGTGAGCATCATCACCGTCGGCCCCGACCGCGCCCAGACCATCGACCGCTACTGGCACTAGGCGAACCTGAGGCAGAAAGGCAGCTCATGGAACCAGAGAAGATCGACATCCTGCTGCTTGGCGCCGGTGGGCGCGAGCACGCGCTGCTCATGAAGCTGGCGGACTCCCCGCGCGCGGGCAGGCTCTTTGTCGCCCCGGGCAACGGAGGCATGCTGCGGCAGGCGCAGGCGGCCCCGGTGGACGAAAACGACCCCGCCGCCGTTGCCAGGTGGGCCAAGGAGAACGCCATCGGCCTGGTGGTCATCGGCCCGGAGGCCCCCTTGGTGGCCGGCGTGGCGGATGCCGTCCGTGAGGCGGGCATCGCCTGCTTTGGCCCCAATGCGGACGGCGCCCAGATGGAGGGCTCGAAGCGCTTTGCCAAGGAGGTCATGGCGCGCGCAGGCGTTCCCACAGCCGCATACCGCAGCTTCTCCGAACGCGTTGCCTGCGAGGCCTACGTGCGCGAGGTGGGCGGTCCGGTGGTGGTGAAGGCCGACGGTCTGGCCGCCGGAAAGGGCGTCATCGTGGCGCAGAGCACCGAGGAGGCGCTGGCCGGCGTGGACGAATGCTTCTCGGGCGCCTTCGGCCAGGCCGGATCGACGGTCGTCGTCGAGGAGTTGCTGGAGGGCCCGGAATGCTCCCTGCTCGCGCTCACCGACGGCACGACGCTCGTGCCGCTGGCGACCTCGCAGGACCACAAGCGTGCCTATGACGGCGATACGGGACCCAACACCGGCGGCATGGGCGTGTACAGTCCGGTGCCCATTCTGCTCGAGGGCGAGCTGGAGACCATGACGCAGATCATGCAACAGGTCATCGACCAGCTGCGCGCGGACGGCATCACCTACAGCGGCTGCCTCTACGGGGGTTTCATGCTCACCGCTGACGGTCCCAAGGTGCTGGAGTTCAACGCGCGCTTCGGCGACCCGGAGACCCAGGTGGTACTGCCTCGCATGCAGGGTGACCTGGTGGAGGCGTTTCTCGCCTGTGACAGGGGGACGCTCTCGCCAGAGATGGTGGGCTGGAGCGACGACTGGGCCGTGTCGGTGGTGCTGGCCAGCGCCGGATACCCTGGCAGCTACGAGAAGGGCAAGGTCATCCACGGCATCGACGCGGCAGCGGCACAGCCGGGCGTGACGGTCTACCATGCCGGCACGGCACTCGACGCCGCGGGCTCGCCGGTCACGGCCGGAGGCCGCGTACTCGCCGTGACGGCGGTGGCCGACAGCTTCGAGCAGGCGCGGGCGAACGCCTACGCGGCCTGCGAACTCATCGAGTTCGAGGGAAAGCAGTTCCGCACCGACATCGGCCTCAAGGCCCTGCTCGGGCGAGAGAACCTCTAGGACGGGAGTGGTATGGACGACAAGGACGTGGCCGCTTCGTCACACATCGACGATCTGGGCGAGGATCCCGCGCTCATGGGCGAGGAGCTGGATGACGCAATCGACACGATGGCCGAGGCGGTGCAGGCCTACACCCTTGGAGACCAAGGAGCGGCCAACCACGAGTCGGGCGAGCCACAGCGACGCTCCCTCGTGCTGGGCGACGACGACCCACGAGACCAGGCCATCCATGAGCATGTGCAGACCGAGGACAGCGCATGGAAGGGTCGGATCTTCGACGTGAGCCGCCTCTCCGTGAAGCTTCCGGACGGGCGGTCCGCCCTGCGGGACGTGGTGCGTCATCCCGGGGCGGTCGCGATCGTGGCCTTGACCGACGACGGGCGCATCTGCCTGGTGCGACAGTTCCGTCCTGCCCTGGGTCGCGTGACGGTCGAGGTCCCTGCGGGCAAGCTCGACGCGGGGGAGGACCCGCTGGCGTGTGCGCATCGCGAGCTGCTGGAGGAGACGGGCATGCGGGCGGACGCCATGGCCTTTCTCACGACGGTCGCGACCAGCGTGGGCTTCTGCGACGAGCTGATACACATCTACATGGCGACGGGGCTCACCTTCGCACACTCCAACCCCGACGCCGACGAGTTCATCAACGTTGATCTCGTGCCGCTTCCCGAGCTGATCGACGCGGTGCTCGACGGGAAGATCGAAGACGTCAAGACCGTGGTCGGCGCGCTCATCTGCGACGCCGTCTCGCATCGCCTGGAGGCCCAGCCCGCGTCCTAGGCACGAGGGCGACCACGCCACGGACCGTGCCAGCTCGCGTCGAGGCCGGTCCGGGGGCGCCTCGTGTGCCCCACCATCGTGGCCGGCCCGTGAAGTGCCGCCCCGTCGGACGTGCCTGCCGCACGACTCCGTATACTGGAAAGACCGGCGTGTCGCCGACGCGCATGCCGACCGGTACGATCGAGGGAAGAGCACATATGGCCAAGACCCATGAGGTGACTCGCACGACGCGTGGTGCACTCTCTGGCGACGAGGCGGAGCAGCTCTTCTCGACGGTTGACGAGACCGGTCATCCGAACAAGGAGAACGCGCAGAAGCAGCGGGAGCGACGCCAGCGAGTGGGCACGAGCGTCGAGGTGGATCCGCTCGCGGGTGAGGACCCCTCCGGCGCGGACACCGACCGGCGCATCACCCGCTCGGCCATCACGTTCGTGGCGCTGTTTTTGGTGCTCGTGGTCATCCTGCAGGTTGGCTGGGGCTACGTGCGCAGGGTCACCACCACGACCCTCGCGGAGGACGCCACCATACGCTCGGTCGTCTCGGCGCTGAACATGGGAGTCGAGTGGGGAGGCGGCTTCACGCAGTTCCCCTCGGAGTACACCGTGCAGGAGGCCGACGAGAACACGCACCGTATCGAGGTAACGGTGGTGGACTCCACCTCGACGAGCGAGCTGGAGGCCTTCTCGACGGCGCAGGTCCAGGCATCTGCGCTCTCGGTCAACGCGCTGCTGAACCCCAACGTCGACACCGTGATCTACCACGTCAAGGTGCGTCGCGGCGAGACCGGCAGACTGTTGTCCACGAGCTTCTTTGGCTTCCTGCGCCCGACGGGCGCGACCTCCCCGTTCATGACCTTTGTCTGGACCAAGGCCAGAACCGACGAGGGCGTGCGCTTCACCTGCGAGATCACGGGCGTCGATGAGACGACCGAGGACAGCCTGCGCGACACCATCACCTCGAAGTCGACACCGGGGACGATCATCAGCTATGTGATCGGCGACGCCTCCGCGATCGTCAGGAAGAACGTGCTTGAGGCCTCCCGCGACGAGGATTCGATTGCCGAGCACGTCTCGAACATGTCCCTGCAGGCGCAGCAGCTCAAGGAGGAGCTGGAGGCCGCCGATCTCGACGCGGGGAACGAGCCGGCCGCGCAGCCGCAAACGTAGGGAATCTCGCCGTGACCGGTGCATGTCGGGAAAAGTGTTCTTGCGATTCCCGAAAGACATAGATTATTAATTTATTCTCGAAAGTAAATACGATACAATCTCATCGCTTCGGGACGTGAGGTCTCGATTTGTGCAATGGTGCGCCGGCGCTGACACAGGGGCCTGCTCGCGACCTGGCTCTTGAGTCGTCGACGACGTTTCCGTGGGGAATGCAGGTTGTGCGGGATAGGTGGTGTCAAATGACTGCGGCCATGAGAATCGAACGGACCCGAAGAAAGTTCACGAACGAGTCGAACCGCTACGACGCCAAGCGGGACCGGCTGGTGCGTTGCGCCCGCAAGCTTGGCGAACAAGGCAATGCCGCCAAGGTATCGGTGACCGACGTGACTACCGAGATGGGCATTACTCGTGGTCTCTTTTATTACTACTTCTCCGGAAAGAAAGAGCTCAACCGTGCCGTGGCAGACACGTACGTCTCCGATCTCACCGCGCGGCTGAACAGTATGGTCGACCTGCAGGGCGCCAGTCGCGAGACGGCCATCAGGGCCATCGTCGACGTCGTGCGGGAGTGGTTCTTCGACGAGGAGGACTCAGAGCGCCCCATGCTCCACGTGCTCAAGGAGATGTCGCTGCAGGAGTATGCCTACCGTCAGGCAGCCGACGCCATTGTGAAGGTCATGCGCGAACACAGCCTGCTGGCCGACTACGGCAAGATGAACGAGGAGATGATCACTGCCCGCGCCCAGTTTGTGGCGCTCGGCATACTTGGCTCAGCTCATCTATGCCATGAGACTACGGTGGAGTTGCAGGTGGATGCGACCTGTGCCGCCCTGCGCTATCGCAAGCGCAGGGCGAAGAGCGGCCAAGGACAGCAGGACGAGCAGGGCTGAGACGTCAGGGCGCAGGCCTGCGCACCACATGCGGCGCGGAGGCGGTCCCACAACGCCTAGGCGAGCAGCGCGGCGACTTTGCCGAGTTCGGTCTCGAAGCTCACGCCGCGCACCTCATAGTCCGGCTGCTTGCAGGTGATGCGCATGGCGTCACGCACGAAGGAGCCGGCAAAGTCGACCGCGTCGTAGAGCGAACGGCCGGCCATAACGGCAGCCAGCAGAGAGCTCGCGTACAGGTCGCCCGTGCCATGCAGCATGTAGGGGA
The DNA here is from genome assembly GCA_040268355.1 of Atopobiaceae bacterium. Classification (GTDB taxonomy): domain Bacteria; phylum Actinomycetota; class Coriobacteriia; order Coriobacteriales; family Atopobiaceae; genus UBA1367. The sequence continues at coordinate 12,521 of JAWRIT010000010.1, forward strand.
GCAGCTCGCTGCTCAGCTCGACGAAGTCCACGTCGGCGCCGGCGACGTAGTTGCGGATGACCTGCTCTCCCTCGTGCACGATGCCCTTGAGCACGACCGTCTTAGCCCCCTGCTCGATCAGGGCGTCCAGCATCCGGTGCACGTACTCGAGCGAGACGTCCTGCCCCTCGTAGGGGATGCCGGTGAGGATGGACGCTTCCGTGAGGTTGGGCGTCAGGATGTCCGCGCCGTCTACGAGCGCCCCCATTGCGGCACACAGCTCGTCGGTATAGGTGGGGTACTGCTTGCCGCCATCCCCCATCACGGGGTCGACGACGCGCAGGGCCTGGGGATGCTCGGCGTAGAGGCGCTGGATGGCCGCGACCTGCGCCGCCGCACCCAAAAAGCCCGAGTAGATGGCGTCGACCTCGATCCCTTCGGCCTTCCAGGCGTCCAGGTACGGATCGAGCATGTTGGTGGTGTCGTGCATATGGAAGACCGGGAAGCGGGTGTGTGCCGAGAAGAGCGAGGTCGGAACGGGGCAGACGTCGCACCCTGCCGCACTGAGCACGGGAATCGCAACGCCGAGCGAGCACTTGCCGTAGCCACACAGGTCATGCACGGCGGCGACGCGGGGAATGTAGGTCTCCTCGCGCGTGTAGAGTCGAAGTTCGCGGGCGTTGCTCATCGGTACCTCCTGTAGGGAATGGGCCAAGCTATCTCACGCTGGTGAGAGTGTAGGCGTTTGGGAGGCGTTCGTGCGATATGTAATGATTTGGAAACAGAAATCATATAGTTATGTACCAGCGGGTTAATTGAAATGAAACAAAAGAAAGGGGCTTGGAGAGTCCTTGTCGCCCCAGGAGGTGGCGCGCGAAAAAAGCGGGACGCCAGCTGTGGCGCCCCGCTTGACGAGCAGAAAGGTTGTGAGGTGACGGTCGAAGGCGGACCGCAGGGGACTAGAACGAGACCGTGGGGGCCTGACGGGCCTCGGCGTTCTCGACCTGGAAGCCCTGACGCGTCTGGAACTTCGCGCCGGCAACGATGTTGCCCGGGAAGGTCTCGATGGCGTTGTTGTAGGACAGCACGCAGTCATTGAAGCTCATGCGCGCGTAGCTGATCTTGTCCTCGGTGTCAGTGAGGTCAGACTGGAGCTGCGAGAAGTTGGCGTTGGCCTTGAGGTCGGGATAGGCCTCGGCGACGGCGAACAGACGGCCGAGCGCCTGCGTGAGCTCCCCGGAGGCCTCCATCTTCGCCTCTGGCGTGCCGGCGCCTGCGACGGCCGCGCGGGCGGCGGTGACTGCCTCCAGCGTGTCCGCCTCGTGCTTCATGTAGCCCCTGACGGTCTCCACGAGATTGGGGATGAGGTCGTTGCGGCGCTGCAGCTGGGCGTCGATGGTCTGCCAGGCGTTGTCGCAGCGGTTGTCCTTGCTGACGATGCCATTGTAGATGTTGACGTAGGCGAGCGCGACGGCAACGACGAGCAGTACGAGAACGATGAGTACGGGCATGATGTCTCCTTCCCTCAGGCCGGCTCGGAGCCGAACCAGGACCTTCTGTCTGGCGGAGGGGACTCGCACCGCCCTCGGCGACACGATCGGATCTTGCCGCGCCTTGCCCGCAGCGCAGCGACCCTGCGATTCCACGTCCAGACCCCTCCAGAATCACCAGAGACGAGCCACGAGCGGGCTTGTTGGCGCCCGACGGCTCATCTCTGGCGGAGGGGGAGGGATTCGAACCCTCGAGACCTTTCGGCCCGGCGGTTTTCAAGACCGCTGCATTCAACCACTCTGCCACCCCTCCGCAGATGTGGACATGATACCCCAGCCGCGCCAAAGGGGCCCTTGGGACATCCCTTGTCAACAAAGCGCTGCGACCCCGTGCGCATGAGGGGCGGACGTCTGGCTTGGCCAGGCGAGGAAAGAGCGCTGGCCCACCTTGCGACGGGCGTCATAAAATGGAGGTGCGTACCGTCGGAAGGCGGCAAAAGCTCAAGGAGAGGAGAGCGCCATGAGGGTGATTCTGGTGAACGGGAGTCCGCGCAAATCCGGCTGCGTCAACCGCGCGCTTGAGGAGGTCGCGTACCAACTGGAGTGCAACGGGGTCGAGAGCGAGCTGGTGTGGCTGGGCACCAAGCCTGTGCAGGACTGCGTTGCCTGTGGTAGGTGCCAGCAGACGGGTGTCTGCGTGTTTGCCGACGCGGTCAACGAGGTTGCGGCGAAGTTGGACGAGGCGGACGGCATCGTCGTCGGCTCGCCCGTGTACTATGGCGGTCCCAACGGGCGCTTGACGTCGTTTTTGGATCGCCTGTGCTATTCGGCCGGGGCCAAGCTGGACGGCAAGGTGGCGGCGTCGGTGGTCTCGTGCCGCCGGGGTGGCGCGTCGGCCGCCTACGAGCGTCTGAACATGTACTTTGGCATGTGCAACTGCATCATCCCCGCCTCGCAGTACTGGAACCAGGTGCACGGCCTTTCTGCGGAGGACGTCGAGAAGGACGTGGAGGGCCTGCAGACCATGCGCACCCTGGCCGACAACATCGCATGGACCATCAAAGGGCAGCGCGCGTTGGCTGCAGCTGGCGAGGATAGGCCCAAGCGGGAGCAGAAGACGTTCACCAACTTCATCTAGCTCAGCACGTCCGATGTGGCCGCGCATCTGCTGACCAGCACGACATCCGGATGCGGGACCCTCATGGGTCCCGCATCGTCGCTTGTCGGGTACGGCGCGCAGCGCCTGGTCGCCATCAGGGGCCGCTGTCTGTCGAGCGAGCCCTCTGACGGGAGGCCTGTGACCAAAGGGCCTTCTGAAGCATGCTCAATACGAATAGCATCCCATGCAATATAGGTGTTTGTTTGAGAATTGAGGACGGCCTATAGTTTCAGGCAGAAGCCTCTTCGATTGGACGTTTGTGGCATGTCGGACCGCGTGATCGAGATCCTCCTCGATTCGTTCTGGAACATCCTGCTCCCAGGCCTTACGGCCACCATTCCGCTCACGGCGGTGTCCTTCGCCATAGGGCTCGTCATCGCCATCGTGGTCGCGCTCGTGCAGTTCGCGCGCGTGCCCGTCCTTCGTCAGATCGCCCGCTTCTACATCTGGGTCGTTCGGGGCACGCCGCTTCTGGTGCAGCTTTACCTGGTGTTCTACGGCCTTCCTGACCTCGGCATCGTGCTTGAGCCCTTCCCCACGGCGGTACTCGTGTTCTCGCTTTCCACCGGTGCCTACGGTGCGGAGATCATACGCGCCGCGCTTGAGTCGGTCCCCGAGGGGCAGCTTGAGGCAGGCTACTGCGTGGGCCTTTCATACCTGCAGGTCATCTGGCGCATCGTGTTGCCTCAGGCCATGCGCACCGCGTTCCCGTCGCTCTCCAACGAGGTCATCTCGATGGTCAAGGACACCTCGCTCGCCTCGAACATCACGGTGCTCGAGATGCTCATGGCCACCCAGCGCATCATCTCGCGCACCTACGAGACCCTGCCGCTCTATATCGAAGTCGCCCTCTTTTACCTGTTGTTCTCAACGGTGCTCACCTGGCTGCAGCGCCTTGGTGAGAACAAGCTCAACGCGCTCGGCATGCAAAGGGGCTAACGATGGCATTGTTGGAGGCACAGGGTGTACGCAAGTCCTTCGGGCAGACCGAGGTGCTGCATGGCATCGACCTCTCGGTGGAGCGAGGCGACGTGGTGGCCATCCTCGGGCCGTCCGGGTCGGGCAAGACGACCCTGCTGCGGTGTCTGAACTTCCTTGAGCGGGCCGATGCGGGGGAGCTCACGTTTGCCGGGCTGACCATCGACCTCGCCCGCGCGTCGCGGCGGCAGATCGCAGACGTCCGGCGCAGGACCGGCTTCGTGTTCCAGACCTTCAACCTCTTTCGCAACAAGACGGTGCTCGGCAACGTCACCGAAGGCCTGGTCGTCGCACGCGGAATGCCCAAGACGCAGGCAGAGAAGATCGCACGCTCCTGTCTGGCGGAGGTGGGCATGGAAGATCGGGCCGACTCCTGGCCCCGGGAGCTCTCAGGGGGACAGCAGCAGCGGGTGGCCATCGCGCGTGCCCTTGCCACCAACCCCGACGTGATCATGTTCGACGAGCCGACCTCGGCGCTCGACCCCGAGCTCACCGGCGAGGTGCTCTCGGTTATGCGGCGACTGGCCAGCGAGCGGATGACCATGCTGGTGGTGACGCACGAGATGGGCTTCGCGCGGGACGTCTCGAACAAGGTGGTGTTCATGGAGGACGGGGGAGTGGTCGCGCAGGCCTCCTCCCAGGACTTTTTCGCACATCCCGCAAACGAGCGCGTGAGGAGCTTCCTCCGCGTCGTGAGCGGTGACGACGGAGCGGCATGAGGTCGCCTGCGGGCGACGACGAAGGAGGAAGTCATGATCAGCAGGAAAGCGTTCATCAGGCTTGGCGTGTCCGGTCTTGGCGCCGCGGCCCTCTCGGTGGTCGCGGGCTGTGGCGGAAGCTCGGGCGAGGCGGCCTCAGACGCCGCTGCCGAGGACCATCTGGCCAAGATCCAGGAGGCGGGAAAGATCATCTTCGCGACGGAGGGCACCTGGGCGCCCGAGACCTATCACGACGAGAATGACGAGCTCGTGGGCTACGACGTGGACGTGGCCCGTGCCGTCGCGGAGAAGCTCGGTGTGGAGGCGGAGTTCGCCGAGGGCGAATGGGACGGCCTGTTCGCCGGTGTGGACGGCGGGCGCTATGACAGCGTGGCCAACGGCGTGGACGTGACCGAGGAGCGCGCTGAGAAGTACGACTTCACCACGCCCTACTCCTATACGCATACGGTGCTCATCGTGGCGGCGGACAACGACGAGATCACCTCGTTCGAGGACCTCGAGGGCAAGCAGACGGCAAACACCGTGTCGAGCACCTATGCCCAACTCGCCGAGAGCTATGGGGCCACCAACAACGGCGTGGACGACTTCGACCAGACCATCTCGCTGCTCACGCAAGGCCGCATCGACGCCACGCTCAACGCCGAGACCGCCTACCACTACTACATGACCCAGCATCCTGAGGCTGCCATCAAGATAGCGGCCACGACCGAGGACGCGATCGCGCAGGCGTTCCCCGTGCCCAAGGGCGAGGCGGACGCGACGCTGCTCGAGGCCATGGACGCCGCCATCGACGAGCTGCGTGCGGACGGGACCCTCACCGCGCTCTCCGAGCAGTACTTTGGTACCGACATCTCGGTCGAGTAGCGAGTGACCCCACGCGTGCGAGGGGCGAGCCTGCCGCCGCTTGGCGCTCCTGCACGCACGACCGGCGTCCATGGCCTCGAGCAGCGTCGCGTCCGCCTCGCCCTTGGGCACGGGGAACGCCTGCGCGATCGCGTCCTCGGTCGTGGCCGCTA
>JAWRIT010000011.1:0-10210 GCA_040268355.1 Atopobiaceae bacterium
GCGCGCGTCCGCATATGTGCGGCCCGACAACTGGGAGTGGTAGAGTGGCTACTCAAGGCAGTTTTGGATGATTGAGCTCGACCGTGCGACCGGCACCCATACGCCTAGGGCGAGCTTGACGCATCTGGAAAGTTACAGCCAGCGGTACGGGCAACTGGACTTAGGGAGTAGCGGCTGACAGCCCTCCTGTCATCGCTCCGCAGCGGCTTCGGCCTGTTCTTGCGTGATCTGCGGATAGGAACTCTACCGTAAGGCCCGCTCAAAGTGCCCTCACCAGCACGTAGAGGGTCTGGGCGTCGAGCACGCCTGCTGCACCTCGTCCACCATGACGGGCGGGCGGTGCGCCTGCAGGAAGAGCTCCGGGTCCTCCCGAGCGCGCGCTCGTCGAGGTCATCAAGCGTGACCCTCCTGCGGCCCTCCTCAAGACAGTGCTCGAGCATGGTGGTCTTTCCCGCCCGCCTCATGCCGGTGACCAGGACCACGGGATACTCATCGCACAGCACTGCGAAATCAGCCGCAACTTCGGTGTCACGCAGTTCATCATGCTGCGGCAAATGCAGACCCTCTTGAGCGGGTCATCGGAGTCCTCTGTAATCCTCCTGCCTGCGAGACCTTCGATCTCCATCCCTGTCATGAGCTCCCAGCTCGGCGGCGTCCAGTTCTGCTTCTGACAGCCTCACCACCTGTGGGAGAGGAGCACCAACGAGAACGCTAGCGGGTTGATCCTCGAGCTCTTCCTCTGACGCTGCCCTCTTCGCGCCACCCCGCGTGCGCAGGTCAAAGCGTCAACACCTCCAGCGCCCGCTCTTACCTACCGGCTGCCGTCGATAGCATACCGTTTGCCATCTAGAATACCAGTATACTCAAATTAGTAACCCTATTTAATTAATTTAAGAATCGGAACGAAATAAGACTGTATCGTTTTAGGAAAGTAAGCCGCTTCGATGTTCCAAGCCACTATATCGGCGACCTGTACATCACGGTTGGTTGAGAGAGGGCGCAGTATGCCAAAAGAAGAAAGAACAGAGATCGTTCTACTCACGCATGGTGGTTGGGGTCGCGCCCTCATCAAGGGGATCGAAATGATTCTCGGCAAGGTTGACTGTGTCCACGAGATCGCCCTCGAGCCCTCCCATACACTCTCCGAATACATGGGCATGGTTGACGACTATGTCCAGAACCTATCGAGTGACTCACTCATCATCACCGACCTTATAGGTGGCACCCCCTCCAACGTGGCTGCCCTTATCGGCAATCAGACCGGTATCAAGGTCTTTAGCGGCCTCAACGCGCCTATGCTGCTCGAGGCAGTTATCGAGTTGCAGGGAGATGGCACCCTCGACTTCGATCAGGTTTTGAGCGCAGGGAGGGGTGCCTGCGTGGATGTCGTGGAGCAGGTTAGGCAGAGCATGACGCAGAAGTAGCCAGCACCCGAAAGGAGATCACTATGGGAAAACTCGTACTTACTCGCATCGACTCTCGCCTCATCCATGGTCAAGTCATGACCAAGTGGGTCAACCAGGTCCAGGCAAACAAGATCGTCATCGTGAGTGACCAGCTCGCAAACGATGAGTTCATGAGGAGTGTCTATCTCATGTCTGCCCCTTCTGGCGTCGAGGTTCTCTGCGTCACCGAGGCTGACGCCGTTGTCCAGTATGCCAAGAACGGTTTTGGCTCCGGAAATGTGCTTCTTCTCCTTCCTTCCCTCGATGCTCTCAAGAGGCTTTACGACCAGGGTCTTACGGTTGAGTCTGCACAGGTGGGTGGTCTTGGGGGTGCGCCCAATCGCAAGGTCGTGTTTCAGAACATTACGCTTGATGATGCCGATGCGTCTATCTTGGAGTATCTCTCCAACAGGGGCATGAAAATCATCTTCCAAACCATCCCAGAAGATAACCCGCAGGATGTCGTCTCCATCCTCAAGAAGTTCCGCAGCTAGCACCTCATGCTTTGTAAGTCGTACGTAGTTGTAGGCACATTTGCAAGGAGGAACCCATGAATCCATTAGGCATCGCAATTTGCATGGGCGTCTACTACTGGATCGCCCGCCTGCGCTTCGGATATACCATTTCGAGCGCGTTGCTCCAGCCCGTTACCATTGCCGTGTTTGTTGGCGTCATTACTGGCCAGATGGCTCTCTCGATGCAGATCGGAGCTGCTCTGCAGCTTGTATACCTCGGTGTGACTTCTACACCGGGCGGCAATGTGCCCAATGATCCCTGCCTTGCAGGCGTTATCGCCATTCCCATTGGCGTAATGAGCGGGATGAGCCCCGAACTTTCCGTAGCTCTCGCCGTGCCTTTCGGCATCGTCGGTGTCTTTGCTGACCAGCTTCGTCGCACTATCAACGCAGCTTGGGTCCACATGGCCGATAAGCATGCCGCAGACGCCAACGTTGGTGGCATCATGCGTTGCGCCTTCCTCTATCCCGTGCTCGCTGGCTTTGCCATCCGCTTCCCGGCTGTGTTCATCGTCGACTACGTCGCACTCAACAACGGCGCCGCTGCCGCTCAGGCCATCATCGATGCCATTCCCGACGTCCTCCTGCATTCCTTCGAGGTTATGGGTGGCATTCTGCCCGCGCTTGGCTTTGCTCTCACCATCATGGTCATCGGCAAGAAAGAGCTCATCCCGTTCTTTCTCCTTGGATACTTCACCGTGGCCTACCTAGGAATTCCTGTGATGGGAATGGCCATTTTTGGCCTCATCATTGCCGTTGTGCTGCGTATGATCATGTATCCCGAGGCCGCCAAAGGAACGCTATTTGCTTCGAAGGGGGAGGCGGACGGAGCCATGGCGAAGGAGCATCTCCTTAACAAGGCTGATGTCAACCGTGCATTCTGGCTCTATTACTTCGGTTGTGAGGAGTCTAACTCCTACGAGCGCCTTCAGAGCCTCGTGTTCTGCGCATCGATGGCCCCCTCCTTGAAGAAGCTCTATTCAAGCAAGGAGGATCTTGCCGAGGCGCTCCAGCGACACCTGGCCTTCTTCAACACCGAGGGCACCATGGGTGGCCTCATCTCCGGCATCTCGCTGGCCATGGAGGAGGAGCGCGCCATTGAGGGCACCGTCCCCGGCGAGGCAATCACTGCCATCAAGACCGGTCTTATGGGTCCGATCGCGGGCATGGGTGACGGTATCATCTGGGCAGTGGTCATGCCCGTCATCTATGGCGTCTTCATTCCGTTTGCCGAGTCTGGCTCCAGTATGGGCGGCATCTTCCCGCTGCTTCTGTGGCCTGGCATAACCATTGCTCTCCAGCATTGGTTCACGCACTATGGCTACCGTCTTGGTCGCCAGTCCATCACCGGCATTCTGCAGTCTGGCATGATGCAGTCCATCATCTTCGCCGCCAACGTGCTCGGGCTCATCATGATGGGCGCCCTCTCGAGCTCCTACATCTCTATCACCACACCGCTCGTCTTCACCATGGGAGCTGGTAACACTCTTGAGATCCAAGCGATCCTTGACGCGGTGGTACCCAACATCCTGCCGCTTTTCGCAGTCTTTGGCATCTACTTCTACATGCAGAAGAAGGGTCCGCGCTACGACCGTATCCTGCTCGGCATCATTGTCGTCAGCGTCGTGTGCGCCCTGTTCGGCATCCTGTAGGCAACCGACTCATCTCTGGGCGGCACCCATCGTGAGGTGCCGCCCCATTTAGGAGGTGTAACCAATGAGCCTTTACCAGGACATGGGTCTCAAGCGTGTCGTGAACGCCTCCGGCCGTGTGACGGTGTTGGGAGTGTCCACCATTTCCGACCGTGTGGCAGAAGCGGCTGTCAGAGGTGGGCAGTCCTACGTTGTGGTCGAAGACCTCATGATCCGCGCTGGCGAGCTCATCTCCGCACATACAGGAGCCGAGGCCAGCTGTCCAACATCGTGCGCCTCAGCCGCCATCGCTCTTACTACGGCCGCACTCGTGACCAAGGGGCGTCATGCCGACATGATGCGCCTGCCTGACTCCACCGGTCTCGCCAACGAGATAGTGTTGCAAAAGGGCCACTCGATCAACTATGGTGCGCCCATCCCGACGATGATCCGACTTGGTGGTGGCGTGCCAGTGGAAGTCGGCCAGGCGAACGAGGTGCGCTCCGAAGACATCGAAGAGGGCATCACCGACAAGACGGCTGCGCTTCTGTATGTCAAGAGCCACCATTGCGTGCAGAAGGGCATGGTCGACATCGAGACTATGCGCGACATAGCGCATGCTCATGGCCTGCCCTTCATGATGGACTGTGCTGCAGAGGAGGACTTCCGCGCCTACATCGCGCTCGGCGCCGACGTTGTGTGCTACTCGGGCGCCAAGGCGCTCGAGGCTACGACCTCGGGATTTGTAACCGGTCGTGCCGATATTGTGCGCAATGTGCAGAAGCAGTATGTGGGCATCGGTCGTGCTATGAAGGTGGGCAAAGAGCAGATCGCCGGCTTGCTCGAGGCACTCGAGCAGTATGACGAGAAGGATCCGGCTGCAGCGGCCGCATACAACGATGAGCTGGCCGACTGGCTTGTGGAGCACATTGATGCCATTGATGGCCTGCATGCCATAAAAGTGCGAGACGAAGCCGGTCGTGCGATCTGGCGCTGTCGCGTGAGCGTGGATGCTGCGAGCGGCAAGACGGCCGCCGGAGTTAATGCCACGCTGCGAGAGGGCGACCCCATCGTGTGGGCGCGCACGGAGTTCCTGAACTTGGGATTCATCGACCTTGATCCGCGCCCACTGGTTGCAGGAGATAAAGAACTGCTGGTAGACACATTCAAGAGGGTTATGGAGGCCTAGGGATGGGAATCAACTACTACAACGATCGCGTGTGCCTGAACGTTCTCGGCGGCTCTCTTGAGAACGCTGCAGAGATCTACGAGGCCGCAGAGAAGTGCGTGGAGGTTGGTGTTCTCACCGCAGACTACCCTGACGTTCCGAGCGCCGTGGAGGACATGAAAAAGTACATGGACGTTCTCGAGGGCAACTTGTCCGTGGGTCTTGGTGGCGGTAATCCCGACCAGTGGCGTGCCGTGGCCGAGGTTGCCAAGGAGGTCAAGGCAAACCACTTCAACCAGGCCTTCTGTGCCGTGGGTTGGACACGCGCAAACCTCGGTACTGGCGAAATCCACGTGAACTCGATGGTATGTCCCTCTGGCATTCCCGGAATGGTGCGCATTTCGTCAGGACCGCTCTCCAAGGACTGTTCCGCCCCAGCGCTTGTCCCTGTTGATACCCTCATGGCGATTGTTAGGGAGATGGGTGGCAATGCCATCAAATTCTTTCCCATGGGCGGTCTTGACTGCAAGGAGGAGCTCAAAGTCCTTGCCGGCGCTTGCGCACGCCACAATATGGTCCTTGAGCCCACGGGTGGCATCGACCTCGATAACTTCCGTGAGATTCTCTCCATCTGCCTGGATGCTGGTGTCGAGAAGGTCATCCCACACGTATACAGCTCCATCATCGACAAGGAGACCGGCTTCACGCGACCCGAGGACGTGCGAACGCTCCTTTCCATCGTCAAGGAGCTCGTCTAGTCCGGATGCTTTCGCCGGCCACACGACCGCGCCCGACGCTCATATAGTGTCGGGCGCGGATACGATGGTGACAAGTGCAACCCACGAACCAGAACCAGATCTCGGTTGAAACTCCGTATCGATTTTCATTGCAAACCAGTATGCTTTAGTATCGTGTTGGCGGTGATTATCCCTGAGTACAATAATTGAGGGTTCGATGGCGAAGTACAACAAGATCGTCAAGGACATTGAGGCGTCGATTCGCAATGGCGAGCTGATGGCATACGATCAGCTTCCTACCGTGGTTGACCTTACCAGAAGATACGGTGTGAGCCGCTCTACCATCGAGCAGGTCCTAAGCGAGCTCGAGAGGATGGGCCTTGTCTCGCGGAAGCGTGGCGCCGGCGTCTTTGTGAAGGATGTTGCTCGCGAAGCGACACGCGTCAACGACATCTCACTTCTCCAAGACGGCAAGCTTTTGCCTGAAGGGGCGGAGACGGTCGAGGTTCATGAATTTACCGTCGTGCTTGCTCCGGATGAGGTTCGAGAGGCGCTCAGCCTGCATGACAGTAGCTTTTGCTACTACATCTGTCGCTCAAAGAGCTACCAGCAGAAGGCTCTTGTCATCGAGTACGTCTACTATCCCGTCGAGGTGTTTCACGACGTGAGGATTGAGGCAGCGGGTGGCTCACTGCGCACGTTCCTCAAGGAGCGCTATGGTGTCGAGCCGGACACCTTCCATAAGCGACTGCGCACCATCTTGCCTGTTGAGGAGGAGGCGGAGATCTTCGAGGTGGAGATGGGCGTGCCGCTACTCGAGCTCGAGCAGATTGCCTTTCTTGACGACGGACGTCCGTGCGAGTATGCGCTCGCACGCTTTTTGGGTGATCGGGCCGAGTACCATACGGTTGACAATGTCTCGCTACCATTGTGACCTTAGCAAGCTGGCATTCGACGGGCTTCTTTCCGGTGATGCGGGGCTGAGTCCTGACGTCCATTCCTGGCGCTATCTAACATATTTCCCGGCATTCCATCAGAGGGAGGGCGATGTACTCCGCCATCATTTTTGATATGGATGGACTCATGTTTGACACTGAACCCATATGGGAGCAGGCATGGATATCCGTCCTTGAAGCACGAGGTCTGAGTATGCGACCCGAACTGTTCTCTTCGGTCCTGGGCGTGGGACGAAGCCAGCAGCCCGACATCGTTCGTCGCATATATGGCCCACGCGAGGATGCCGAGCAGATTGTGGACGAGCACTATGAGTTGGCATACAAATTGCTCGAGGGAGAAGTCCCCGTTAAGCCCGGGCTTTTTGAGCTTCTCGACTGGCTTGGCGAGAGGGACATTCCCTGCGCGGTAGCCTCGTCGAGCCCTCGACGCATGATTGATCATCACCTTGCACAGCACGGTCTTTCTGGGAGGTTTTTCTGCGTGGTCGATGGCGGGCAAGTAAAGCGATCAAAGCCTGCGCCAGACATGTTCCTGCGCGCTGCAGCTGAACTTGAGGTCAGCCCGCAGGACGCGCTCGTCCTGGAAGACTCTGCAAATGGAATTTACGCCGGGTGCGCAGGTGGTTTCGATTGCATTATGGTGCCCGACATGCAAGCACCCACGCCCGAACTCGAGAGTTTGGTCACCTACGTGTGTCATGACCTTCTTGAGGTGCGAGACATCCTGGCGGGGTCCCTAGATCCCTCCTGACAACACGTACAATTTGTAGTGACTCTGGGCACACCTGCATGCTTGTAGGCTTCGGTCTCGCCTCGTGATGAGCAAGGGGGTCTCTGGTGAAAACCTGGACCAGAAACGGGGCGGGATTTCCGATGCGGCCTCAAGTCGCGGCCTTACTCTGATATACACTTGCATGGGAAAAGAACGGTTGACTGGTGCAGATTCCCATGGCGTGCGGTCATGCTCGTACCTTGTCAAGCATCTGAAAGGCAAAGCACATGAAGCTGGATGAGGGGTCGCTGACTCCCCTCTATCAACAGGTGATGGGGGAGATTCGAAAAGGCATCGAAGACGGTTCCTACAATACGGGTGACAAGATTCCCAGCGAAGTCGAACTCTCCGAGATGTATTCGGTGAGTCGCATTACCGTGCGGCGTGCCGTCGAGGAGCTTGTGGGGGAGGGCATTCTCACAAAGAAGCAGGGCAAAGGCACCTATGTCACCAAGCATAAGGTCCAACGCAAGATAACGCAGGAGAGCATGGTTCAAAGCTTCTCTGAGATGTGCCAAGTCAATGGCCTTACGCCAGGAGCACACGTCGTGGAGCGCGATGTCGTCTCGGGTGACAAAATCAGCCAGGACTACCAAGGCGTCTCCCCGGAGGATAGGTTCGTTTATATTAGGCGCGTTCGAACAGCAGACGGCCTTCCCATCATGCTCGAGACCAACTACTATCCCTATGATCGCTTCGAGTTTCTACTTGAGACCGACCTCGAAGACGCCTCTCTCTTCGAGGTCATCGAGAGGGTCTTTGGCTTCAAGCCAGGTGACTCGTCTCCCACGCTGGTTCAGATTACCCTGGCAACGGCGGACATCGCGCATGACCTCTCTATCAATGTTGGCGAGCCTCTCTTCCAGCTAGACACGTACCTGACGGACGACAGGGGCGAGCCCCTGTTCTACGAGCATCAGTACGTTGTGGGCAATCGCTTCTCTTTGGTGATCTAGTCGATCACTACAAGGTGGCGTCTACAGCTCGGCTCCCCGCGGGCCGGACCGTATTTGTCTCTAAGAGTAAGTCGTTATATAACGTATGCCATTCACGCTCAAGAATCGACCGCTAACGGAAACGTGCACGTATCGACCCCGCTGTTTCATAACGCCCAAATGGGTGTTCTGCATGCGATTTGTCTTACACGCCCCTCAACCAGAGCATGACGACGCCGGAGATCGATGCAGACGGCACCTCATCCCTTCCCTGAAGGGTGTTATTCTTACCAATAAGTAATACGTTATATAACGTCTGCTTAGATTAAGACGATCATGTAGGGCCGTGCCGCACTGTTCGAGGGGCGGATAACAGGAAAGAGGCAATGAAAGGAGAGGCCATGGCAGAGGAGTCCGTGACAAGCAAGAAAAAGGGTTTCCAGCTTCCGCACGTCTACACCATCTGTTTCCTACTAATGATCGTCTTCGCGATTCTCACGTGGATTGTCCCCTCCGGTGCCTACGAGCGCATGGAGGTGGAGACTGCTGCAGGCACTCGTGAGATCGCTGTCGCCGGTACCTATGCTCCCGTCGAGAAGGTCTCCGAGGGCGGCGATCTACGCCAGGGTATTTTCCAACTGTTCATGGCTCCCACTCAAGGTATCCAAGCAGCAGCTGACGTCGTTGCGTTCGTACTGCTCATTGGTGGCGCCTTCGCCATTATCACCAAGACCAACGCCATCAATGCGGGCATGAGTCGTATCATCAAGATTCTCAAAAACAAGGACGTGCTCATCATTCCCGTTGCCATGATTCTTCTTGGTATCGGTGGCACCACCTTTGGCATGTCCGAGGAGGTCCTGCCCTTCTATGCCATCTTCATACCTATCATGATGACGATGGGCTACGACTCCATGACGGCCTTCCTGGTCTGCTTTATGGGGCCACAGCTTGGCTACATTGCTTCCACCGTCAACCCCTTCAACGTCCTCATCGCCCAAGGCATCGTAGGTATTGAGGGCAATCCCCAGCTTTGGCTGCGCGGCATCACCTGGATCGTAATGATGGTCATGGGCATCACCTGGGTCATGCGCTACGCCATGAGGGTCAAAGCTAACCCCGAGGCATCCATCACCTACCAGGATGACTTTGCCAAACGCAAGGAGTTCTCCGTCTCCGATGGCACCATCGACGTCGAGTTTACCGGCCGTCAGAAGGGCGTCCTGATCGTCTTTGCCTGCGGCATGAGTCTCATCATCTGGGGTCTCGTCACGCAGGGTTGGTACATGGACGAGATTTCTGCAATCTTTACTGCCATGGGCATCATTTCTGGCATCGTTGGTGGTCTTTCCGAGCGTGAGATGGCTGACGAGTTCGTTAGAGGCATGGCTGACTTTGCGTATGCCGCCGTCGTCATTGGCCTCGCTCGCTCCATCCTTGTCATTGCTGAAAATGGCATGATCATCGACACTATCCTTGAGTTCCTCGCCTCGATGCTCGCCGGCGTTCCGACCTTCGTGTACACGACCTTCCTGTACATCGTCCTTGGCCTGCTTAGTTTCCTGGTTCCCAGCTCATCAGGCCTTGCTGCCCTCACCATGCCCATCCTTGGTCCTCTGACCGAACTCATGGGCGTCAACCCTGAAGCTGCTGTCACCGCGCTTGCCATCGCCAACCAGACCATCAACACCATCAGCCCCACGGCTGGCATGACCGTAGCCGGCTTGGCCGTATCGAAGATTTCCTTCGAGCAGTGGTGGAAGACCTGCTGGAAGTTCATGATTGCGCTCGTCATCGTGGGCCTGGCCATCACCGCCATCTCCGGCATGCTTCCTGCATAAGCTTGCTCAGAGGGACCTATCTCCGATGATCGCGTCATATACAGCAAACTTGAGTAAAAAGGGGATGATGGATCACACTAGAAAGTAACGAGTTTGTGCCCCGCGCGGCCAGTACCTTCTCTGCTCGTTGGCTACCTGTCCGACAATCATGCCGAAGCGGTTGGCAGGTCGCACGTCCGTGCAGCTTCGATACGGTCGCCTTGGGCGCCC
>JAWRIT010000012.1:0-4007 GCA_040268355.1 Atopobiaceae bacterium
ACACAGAGGTGCCTCTTCCCCCGTGGCCCGCGTCGCGGTTCGATGCCCTGCTTGACAAGAAACCAATGTGATATCACAATGATCTCAGCCAACAAGACGTGGCACGAGGGCAGCGCCTGCATGGGGCAGGGTCGCCCCTCGCTTGGAAAGGGACGACCATGAGTGTCGAGAAGAGGATGCGTGCGACAAGCGGATGGCCGATGCTTGCCGTCGTGCTATTGGAGTACCTGGCGAGTGGCGGACTCATGGCCCTCGCCATCATGCGCCTGGTGGCGACAGACGAGGCCGGCGCCTCGCCCGTGCCGGGGATCTCGATACTGTTCTGCTCGGTGGCGGTCCTCGTCGTCGCCATCATCACCAACCGGGGCCTCTTCTCCCTGCAGCCAGGGCAGGCGCGCGTTTGCGTGCTCTTTGGCAAGTACGTCGGCACCGTGCGCGAGGAGGGGCTGCGCTTCGCCAACCCCTTTTACAGCCGCACCTTGGGCATGGCGGGCGAGGGGGAGGGCATCGACCCCACCGACGAGAACGCCGCGAAGCTCGCCTTCAGCCAGCGCCAGCACAGCTCCAAGATCTCCACCCGTGCCCGCACCTACAACGGCGAGCGCATCAAGGTCAACGACAAGATGGGCAACCCCATCGAGATCGCGACGGTCGTGGTGTGGCGCGTGGCCGACACCGCCAAGGCGCTCTTTGACGTGGACGACTACGAGAGCTTCGTGGCCATGGTGACCGAGACCGCGCTGCGGCACGTGGCGAGCGCCTATGCCTACGACCACATGGAGGACGACGACGCTAGCTCCCGCACGATCACGCTGCGCACCAATATAGAGGAGGTCTCCGAGGCCCTTATGTCCGAACTCGACCGCAAGCTGGCGGTGGCGGGCGTCGAGGTCGACGACGCGCGGCTCACGCACCTCGCCTACGCGCCCGAGATCGCCCAGGCGATGCTGCGCCGCCAGCAGGCGGAGGCCATCATCGCGGCGCGCAAGAAGATCGTCGAGGGCGCGGTGGGCATGGTCGACATGGCTGTCGAGATGCTGACCGAGGGCGGCACCATCGACCTGGACGACGAGCGCAAGGCGACCATGGCCACCAACCTCATGGTGGTGCTCTGCGGCGAGAGCGAGGCGCAGCCCGTCCTCAACACCGGCACGCTCTACAACTAGACGGAGGGCGCCACAACCATGGCGAAGCGCAAGCAGTACCCCTTACGGATCGATCCGAGGCTCTGGGAGGCCATCGAGCGGTGGGCCGCCGATGACATGCGCAGCGCGAATGGTCAGGTCGAATGGATCTTGCGGCAGGCGCTCCGTCGTGCGGGGCGCCTGCCCGCCTCTGATGACAAGCGCCCCTCCCGCGAGGCGGACGGAGAGGTGTGAGGCGAGGCGGAAGGTGGATCACGTCGCGAGGCGCAGCGGGAGGCGGAGCGTGTCGCGCGGCGGCTCCGTTCGCTTCTTCGCACCCGGGCGCTTGAGCTCCCGCGCGTCCGCTCGGGCCGGGCGGCGCGCCCCCACCGCACGAGGCCTAGCGATTCTCGATGTTCGCGATGCCCTTGAGCGTGATGCGCATGGTGCCGTCCTGCTCGCGCTCGAACGAGATGAGCTCGGGCTTGTGGGCATAGGCCGAGGGGAAGCTGATCTCGATGCCGGTGTCGGTACGGATGCGATGCTGCTTGGTCATGCGGTTGGCGGCTCCGCGTCGCACGGGAACCTCCTCGGGCAGCCGTTCCTCGCGGACCTTGCGCTCATAGGTCTCGCGCATCTGCGGGGCGTCCTCAAAGACCAGCTCGCCCACCTCCTGCGGCATGACGACCTCGCCCATCTGGGCCCGCTCGGCCACATGGGCCTTCGCCTGGGAGACGGCGAGCGCCGGGGTAAGCCCGAACTCCTCGGCCACGTCCTCCACGATCTTGGTCACGGAGCTGATGATCTCGCGGCTCGACGCCTGCGTGGTGCACTGCAGAAGGCCGTCCGGGATGAGGTAGGACTCGCGTCCCGCAATGGAGCGCGGCCTGTCGCAGAAGCTGATGGCGAGCGTGTCCGCGTCGACGAGCAGGTATGACTCGACCTTCTGGGTCGGGTTGGGCAGGGCCGCGTCGGTGCGGACGACGTCGGTGGCAGAGCGCCCGTCAACGCTGCGCAGGTCGTGCACGAAGGCCTGCCTGCGGGGCAGCAGGATCACGGCAAAGCGGCGGACGGGTGGCGCGTCGTAGGCGTCGTTTGCGGCGGCGGCAAGGGCGTCTCCCAGGGCGGTGCCGGCGGCAGCGGCTCTGCCCGTCGTGGCGTCGGTGTCCTCGAAGTCGACCACGAGCACGTCGCACTGACCGGGGTCGTCGCTCTTGCGCAGCTCCTCCCAGAAGTACTGGCCGATGTCCTGGGAGAGCGCCACGAACTCCTCGCGTCCGGCAAAGTAGTCCCTGATCTTCTCGGCAAAGGTGCTGCCCTCGCAGAACTGCCCGCTGCGGCTCTCCGCGCTTGTGGAGACCTTGCGCAGGTGACGCTGCACGAAGGAGCGGGTCGCCCGCTCGGTGAGGTCAAGCTCGACCTCGGAGAGGTAGGAGTTTCCGGAGTCGAAGTCGAACACGTGGAGGATGGCGTCTTGAACCTTGAGCATGGGCGTCCTTTGCGGGAGTCACGGTGTGTCGAAGGGTCAAGGATAGCGCACGGAGGGGTCAGAAATAGCGCACGGAGGGACGTGGGTGGGGGCCCGCTGTGACACATAGGTGCCTCTTCCCCTGTGTCCCCCTGTGTCACTGTCGGGACCGCGTGCGAAGGGGCCTGCCACCCTTGGTTCGCCCTGCGTCCCACCCGCGCGAATCGCTGCGCACCCCTTCCTGACGTGACTCGGACACCCCTGCTCTGACCTGCGGAATTCACACGATGGGGACAGGCTGGTTTTCTGTTGCGAGCCATTTCTGGTAGAGTTGTTCGGACTTTTTTAGGCCACCGGAGAGGGAGCGTATGAAGTCTCGAAGAGCTACCGCCATCGCCGTGATGCTGGGTCTTTCACTGGCGTTGGCACCCGTACCTGCACTGGCCGAGACCTCCGCCGAGGTGCGTGAGGAGGTTGCCAACACGCAGGCAGAACTGGAGACGCTCTCGTCGCGCATCGCCGAGGGCGAGGCGAGGGTCCAGGAGCTCCAGGGGCAGATCGAGACCATGGCGGCGGAGAGCGTCGAGCTGCAGACGCAGATCATCGAGGATCGCGACCAGCTGGCAGAGATCGTCGCGACAAGCTACAAGGACAACGCGGACGGTCGCACGCTGGCGCTTCTGCTCTCGAGCAAGACCGTGGACGAGCTCCTTTCGCAGGTGTACTACGCACAGAAGGTGAGTGACTGGCAGGCGGATTGCATCGAGCGCCTGAACGACGACATGCAAGCGCTCGAGGAGCAGATCGCCGAGATCGGAACCGCAAAGGACGAGCAGCAGAGCGCGCTCGACGAGCTGGCCGACCAGCGCTCCGACCTCAACGACAAAGTCGCCGCGCTCAACGCGAAGGCCGAGCAGCTCGAGGCGGAGGAGCGCGCCGCCGCCCAGGCGGCTGCCGAGGAGGCGGCCCGCAAGGCGGCAGAGGAGCAGGCCGCCCGCGAGGAGCAGGAGCGTCAGCGCGAGGATGCGCTGAGGAAGGCCCAGCAGGCCGGCGACATCGACGAGTACCAGGATCCGAGCACGGGCGGCACGAGCTCGGGTGGCACGAGCGACAACCAGAGTTCGACGCCTACCGGCGGCGGCTGGGTGAGCTGCGTGGCCTCCGCCTACACGATCGCGGACAACGATCCTCCTGGCTCGACGGCCACCGCCTCGGGCATCCCGCTCGACGAGTCGGTGCCGACCGTCGCCATGCCGATGTCCATGAACCCTTCCCAGTTCTATGGCAGCACCATCGAGATCTCCTATAACGGCATGTCGGTGATCGCCACGGTGACCGACTGCGGTGCGATGGGTGGCGGCTCGCGCGGCCTCGACCTCACGCCGGCGGTGTTCCGGGCGTTCCGCGCGAGCAGC
>JAWRIT010000013.1:0-6775 GCA_040268355.1 Atopobiaceae bacterium
TGAGCGACGACCTGCGCGAGCAGGCGGCGCGCGAGAACCTGCGCACCGCCCGCCAGCTGCGCGACGCGCTTACTCGCCGGCTCGCCGAGGTCTTCCCGCGCCCCAAGCGCGACCCCTTCTCCAGCCTGCCCTCCTGCGTGCTGTTCGTGGGCATCAACGGGGCGGGCAAGACCACCACGGTCGGCAAGCTCGCCAGCGTCTACCACGATCTCGGCGTGCGGTGCCTGATCGGCGGTGCCGACACCTTCCGTGCGGCCGCCATCGAGCAGCTGCAGGTGTGGGGCCAGCGCGCGGGCGTCGAGGTCGTCACGCGCGAGCGTGGCGGCGAGGCGGCCAGCGTCTGCTACGATGTCCTTGACCGCGCCGAGCGCGAGGGAACGGAGCTGGTGCTCATCGACACGGCCGGGCGCCTGCACACGAGCCCCGAGCTGATGCGGGAGCTCGCCAAGGTGGTCAAGGTCTCGCGCAAGCGCGCGTCGATGCCGGTCACCGTGGTGCTCGTCATCGATGCGACGACCGGCCAGAACGGCCTCAACCAGGCGCGCGAGTTCAACGACGCGCTCGACATCGACGGACTCATCGTGACCAAGCTCGACGGCACCGCCAAGGGCGGCATCGCGCTGGGCATCGCGCACGAGCTTGACCTCCCCATCTTCCGCATCGGCGTGGGCGAGGGCAAAGACGACCTGCAGGCCTTCGACGCGCTGGACTTCTGTCGCGCGCTCGTGGGCGAGGGCGAAGGGATGATATAGCCATGGCAGTGTTCAGCAGCCTCTCTGACCGACTTCAGGACACCTTCGACAAGCTTCGCGGCAAGGGCCGGCTCACCGAGGACGACATCAACTCGGCCATGCGCGACATCCGCATGGCGCTGCTCGAGGCCGACGTCAACTACCGCGTGGTGCGCAGCTTCGTGAAGGCCTGCAAGGAGCGGTGTATGACGGCCGAGGTGCTCGACTCGCTCACCCCGGCGCAGAACGTCGTGCGCATCGTGTTGGACCAGCTCACCAGCCTGCTGGGCACCACCGAGGCCTCCCTCGAGCTGGCCCAGAACCGGACCCCCAACGTGATCATGCTCGTGGGCCTGCAGGGCTCGGGCAAGACGACGGCGGCCGCCAAGCTGGCCTTCCTGCTCAAGAAGCAGAACCACAGCCCGCTTCTGGCCGCCTGCGACACGCACCGTCCCGCCGCCGCCGACCAGCTGGCCACCCTCGGCGGGGAGATCGGCGTGCCGGTCTATCGTGGGGACGGGACCGACGCCGTCAAGGTCGCCTCCGAGTCCATCCGCGAGGCCGTCGACCACCTCAACGACATCGTCATCGTCGACACGGCAGGACGCCTGCAGATCGACGAGGAGATGATGGGCGAGGCCGTGGCCATCCGCGACGCGGTGCGCCCCGACCAGATCCTCATGGTCGTCGACGCCATGACCGGCCAGGACATCGTGAACGTCGTCAGCGAGTTCGCCAATCGCGTGGACTTCGACGGCGTCATCATGTCGAAGCTCGACGGTGACGCCCGCGGTGGCGGCGCGCTCTCCGTGCGCGAGGTCACCGGCAAGCCCATCATGTACGCCTCGATGGGGGAGAAGCCCGACTCGCTGGAGGTCTTCTCGCCCGACCGCATGGCAAAGCGGATCCTGGGCATGGGAGACGTGGTCGGCATCATCGAGCAGGCGGAGAAGCTCGCCGACGAGCAGTCCGTCGCCGACGCCGAGCGGATGCTGCGCCAGGGCTTCACGATGGACGACATGCTGGCGCAGATGCAGCAGATCCGTAAGATGGGCGGTCTGAACAAGCTCGTCGGCATGCTGCCGGGAGGGGACCGGGCCATCGCGCAGACGGGCGGCACGCTCGACGAGAAGCAGATCACGCGCATCGAGGCCATGATCCGCTCGATGACCCCCGAGGAGCGCCTGCAGCCCAAGAAGATCAACGGGCAGCGCCGTCGTCGCATCGCCGCAGGCTCCGGGTGCCGGGTGCAGGAGGTCAACCAGCTGCTCAAGCAGTGGGGCGAGATGAACAAGATGATGGGCAAGATGCGCCAGATGGCCAACGGCTTCCAGACCGGCGGCAAGAACAACCGCAAGGCGCGTCGCCAGCTCAACCAGATGATGCGCAATATGGGCGGCGGGGCCGGTGGGGGCATGGGAGGGTTCCCCTTCTAGCGCCTCCGAAGCTCCCAGAAGGCGATGGCGGCGGCGGTCGCCACGTTCAACGAATCGACGCCATTGGCCATGGGAATGACGACGCTTTGGTCGCAGGCGTCGACGCACGCCTGACTGAGGCCGCTGCCCTCGGTCCCCAAAAAGAGGGCGACGCGGTCGAGGCCCTTGAGACGAGGGTCGTCGAGGGGCACGGCGTCGTCTGCGAGGGTCAGGGCGACACAGGTAAAGCCGTGGTCGTGCAGGGCGTCGACGGCCGCCTGGGGCCACCGGTCCGCTGCCACCCGTGCCCATCGAAGCTTGAGCGCGGAGCCCATGGAGACCCGCAGCGCCCTGCGCGAGAGCGGGTCTGCGCAGCTGGGGGAGAGCAGCACGGCATCGGTGCCGAGCGCCGCGGCGCAGCGGTAGAGCGCGCCCACGTTGGTGACGTCCACGATGCCCTCGAGCACGGCGACGCGGGAGGCGCCCTCGAGCGCCTCCTCGACGCTGCGCTCGCGCGGCCGCCGTAGGGCGCAGAAGTAGCCCCTCGTCACCGAGAAGCCAACGACCTGGGACATCAGCGCGCGGGGCGCGACGTAGACCGGCACCGTGTCCGCGAGGCGGCCGAGCAAATCCGACATGGCATCCAGGTGGCGCTCGTCCAAAAACAACGACAGCGGCTCGTGCCCGCGCGCGAGGGCGTCCTCGATGACCAGGCGTGACTCGGCGATGATGACGGCTTTCGTCGGATCCAGCCTGTTGCGCAGCTGGTGGTCGCTCAGGCGCAGGTAGACGTCAAGCCGTGGGTCGTCCGCTTCGTGTATTGGGATTATCTTCATCTTTGTGCCCGTCCTCGTCCGTGTCGTGCCCGTGGGGTACCATAGCCACGTTTGTCGCACACGCAGCATCTTCGCAGAACTACACGACTCCGGGAAGCACGAGGTGGGACCCGTGAAGCACATGAAAGCAAGCCAGGACGCCCCCGGCACGCAGGAGGAGCTGCAGACGCTGGTCCAGGAGTCCTCCTTCGCGCCTGCGCCCGAGGGGCAGCCAGAGGCCACGGAGGCGCCAGAGGAGCCGCGCCGCCGCAGGTGGCTCACGGTGCTCCTCGCCGCCGTCGTCGCCTGCGTCGGCTGCTACCTCGCCGGCGCGGTCCTCTTCATGAACGTCTTCATGCCGAACACCTCGCTGAACGATCAGGACGTGTCGCTCAAGTCGGCCTCCGAGATCGCTGCCGCCGCCTCCGACGCCGCAGGCGACTTCGAGCTCACGGTCGAGGGGGAGAGCCTCGACCTTACGATCACGGCCGCCGACATCAAGGCGAGCTACGACGGCAACGCCTTCGCTCGGGCGGCGATCGCGCAGCAGCATCCCTGGACCTGGCCACTGCAGATCGCGGGCTCGCACGAGCTTGTCGTCGAGCAGACGCTCGCCTTCGACGCCGCTCGCCTCACCGACATCGTCGGCTCGGCCGTGGATGCCGCCAACGCCGACGCCACGCCCTCGGTCGACGCCTCGGTCGCCTACGACGACCAGACCAAGCGCTATGAGGTGAAGAGCGAGGAGCAGGGGACCGAGCTCGACAAGTCCGCGGTCATCGGCACCGTGCGGGCTGCTTTGGGCAAGCGCGAGCAACAGGTCGAACTCTCCGAGGACGACCTGGTGAAGCCCGAGATCACCAGCGATGACGAGAGCCTGAACGAGGCCGCCAAGAAGGCCAACGCCTGCCTCGACGCCACTCAGACCCTCGTCGTGGGCGACACGACGGTCGCGGAGGTGGGGACCGACGAGCTGCAGAAGTGGGTGAAGCTCGCAGACGACCTGTCAATCGGCTTCGACTCCGAGGCCTGCACGAAGTGGGCGCAGGGGGACCTCTCGAAGAAGATCGACACCTACGGCTCCACCCGCACCTACACACGCCCGGATGGGGCCTCAGTGACGGTCTCGGGCGGCACCTACGGCTGGATCTGCGACGGCGCCGCCATCGCCGGCCAGATCGCGGAGAACGTCCAGAAGGGTTCGGCGGCGACGATCGAGGTCCCCTGGAAGCAGAAGGGCGAGACCTACAGCTCGGGCGGCCAGGACTGGGGCGCGCGCTACATCGACATCGATCTCGGCGAGCAGCACGTGCGTCTCTATGACGGCGGCAACGTGGTGTGGGAGGCGGACTGCGTGTCGGGCGGGCTCGACACCGTCAAGAACGTGATGCACAGCACGCCGACGGGCGTCTACAGCATCAACTCGAACATGCGAAGTGGCAACATCAAGCTGACCGGCAAGACCGACCCCGTGACCCTCGAGCCGGAGTACATCAGCTACGTCGACTACTGGATGCCCTTCATCGACGACTCGGTGGCCCTGCATGACGCCGACTGGCGCAGCTCCTTCGGCGGTTCGATCTACCGGTCGAACGGCAGCCACGGATGCGTGAACCTCCCCTCGGACAAGGCCCGGGAGCTCTATGGGATCGTGGACGTGGGCACCGTGGTCGTCGTCCACGACTAGGGTCGCCGCGGTCGCCCTCGTGCGGGGCTCCACCATAGCTTGACCACAGATGTGTCGCCCCTCGACTGCGCACCGCTCACTTTTGGGTATCAAAACTACCGTGTGGCGCATGTGTCGCCCACAGCTGATCTAGTCGAAGATCCTGTCGTACCGAGGAGACTCCAGGATGCCCATGAATAACAACAAGCGGCGTCAGTCGCTCATCATTTACGCGATCATCGGCCTCGCGCTTGGGATCGCGCTCAGATCCATGCTCTATCCCAGCATCATAAACGCGCAGGTCGAGAACGTCTCGTACAGCAAGTTCCTCTCGATGGTCGACCAGGGCGAGGTCGAGCAGGTCGAGCTGACCACCGGAGACAACGAGATCAAGTTCACCACGGGAAAAGGCAGCGACACCAAGGTCTACACGACCACGCAGTTCCCTGATGACGCCACCCTCGTCGAGCGGCTCGAGAGCAAGCACGTCGACTTCTCCGCCAAGATTCCCGACACCAGTGGGAGCATGTGGCTCTACCTGCTCATCAACCTCATGCCGCTCATCATCTTCTTGGGCGGTGGCTACCTGCTGAACCGTCGTCTGCGCAAGCAGATGGGGGAGGACAACAACATGTCGTTCGGCGGCGGCTTTGGTCTGGGAGGCAACCTCGGTCGCTCGGGGGCCAAGGAAGTGAAGGGCGAGGAGACCGGCGTCACCTTCCGCGACGTCGCCGGACAGGACGAGGCGAAGGAGTCGCTGGCCGAGATCGTGGGATTTCTCAAGGACCCGGACCGCTACGCCGAGATCGGCGCGAAGCTCCCGCACGGCGCGCTGCTCGTCGGCCCTCCCGGAACGGGCAAGACGCTGCTCGCAAAGGCGGTGGCCGGCGAGGCCGGCGTGCCGTTCTTCTCCATCAGCGGCTCGGAGTTCGTCGAGATGTTCGTGGGCCGTGGTGCGGCGAAGGTGCGCGACCTGTTCAAGCAGGCCAACGAGAAGGCCCCTTGCATCGTCTTCATCGACGAGATCGATGCCGTGGGAAAGCGGCGTGACGCAGGACTCTCGACCAACGACGAGCGCGAGCAGACCCTGAACCAGCTGCTCTCCGAGATGGATGGCTTTGACAACCACAAGGGCATCGTCGTTTTGGCGGCCACCAACCGCCCCGACTCGCTTGACCAGGCCCTGCTTCGGCCGGGTCGCTTCGATCGGCGCATCCCGGTGGAGCTGCCCGACCTGGCTGGCCGCGAGGCCATCCTCACGCTGCACGCCGGCGACGTCAAGATGGAGGGCACGGTCGACTTCGCCACGGTGGCGCGTCAGACGCCGGGCGCCTCGGGCGCCGATCTGGCCAACATGATCAACGAGGCCGCCCTTCGTGCGGTGCGGATGGGCCGTCAGCGCGTGAACCAGAACGACATCCTGGAGAGCGTGGACGTGGTCATCGCCGGCGAGAAGAAGAAGTCGACGGTGCTCTCCGAGCACGAGAAGGAGATCGTCTCCTACCACGAGACCGGCCATGCCATCGTCGCGGCGGTGCAGGACGGCAAGTCACCGGTCTCGAAGATCACCATCGTGCCGCGCACCTCGGGAGCGCTCGGCTTCACGATGCAGACCGAGAGCGAGGAGCGCTACCTCACCACGCGCGAGGAGTACAAGCAGGAGATCGCGGTGCTGTGCGGGGGCCGCGCGGCGGAGGAGCTCATCTTTGGCCAGATGACCTCCGGGGCGGCCAACGACATCGAGCGGGCGACCAAGATCGCTCGTGCGATGGTCACCCAGCTGGGCATGTCCGACCGCTTTGGCATGATGGCGCTCGGCGAGACCACCAACCGCTACCTGGGCGGTGGCTCGGCGCTCACCTGCTCGGAGGGGACGGCGCAGGACATCGACGCAGAGGTCCAGGCGCTCGTGGAGGAGGGTCACCAGACGGCCCTCAAGACGCTGCGCGAGAACCGCTTCAAGCTGCACGAGATCGCCCACTACCTCCAGAAGAAGGAGACCATCACCGGCGAGGAGTTCATGAACATCCTCACTCGTGACGACGCGTTCGCCCCGCAGATGCCCGCCGCCGCCGAGTAGCGTGACATACGGCGCGGGGATCACCCGGGTTCCTGCGCTCACACGAACCGAACGGCCCCCCCCCCCCC
>JAWRIT010000014.1:0-22646 GCA_040268355.1 Atopobiaceae bacterium
GGTGACACGAAGGTGCCTCTTCCCCCGTGTCGCCCCGCGACGGCCGGTGTCGGGCGTTCGTGTTAGGGTAGGTCTCTGCACGCACAAGGAGGGTGATCTATGGCATCAGAGACGATAGACGCACTGTTCGGTGCGCCCATCACGGTTTTGGTCGGCCATGCGGGCGTCGGCAAGACCAACACCGCGCTCGGCCTGGCGCTCGCCCTGGCAGACGAGGGCCACGAGGTGACGCTCGCCGATCTCGACGTGGTGAACCCCTACTTCCGCTCGAGCGACTACCCCGAGCTGCTCGCCTCGGCTGGCATCCGGCTGATCGCGCCCGTGCTCGCGCGCACCACGCTCGACACCCCCAGCCTGACGGGCGAGCTTGACGCGGCCATCGCGCAGACGGCTGGCTCGCCCTCCCGACGACTCGTGATCGATGTGGGTGGGGACGACGACGGCGCGACGACCATCGGACGATGGGCGGAGGCCCTCGACGCCGCCGCGGCGACGGTGCTCTACGTCGTGAGCGCCTATCGCTCGCTCACTGTCGAGCCACAGCAGGCGGCCGCCATGCTCGCCGACATCGAGCGGCATGCGCACCTCGCGGCGGACGCCGTCCTCAACGCCTCGAACCTGGGAGATGAGACCACGATCGAGCATGTCCGCCACGGTCGCGCGTTCGCCCGTCAGACCGCCGAGTACCTGGGGCTTCCCGTCCGTGCGACCGTGGTGCCTGCGGCTGCGATCGCAGGCCTCGCCGACGCCGGCTCCTCCATAGGCAGAACACAAGGCGCCTTGATGGCATCGCGCACCGTTACCGAGGCGTTAACAGACGCCGCGCCAGACTACGAACCGTTGGTCGTGATGCCTAGATTTGTACGCACTCCTTGGGATAGCTAGTGCGCTGGCGGCAGGACGGCCCTCATGCGAGAGGCCGGGGCATGTGCCCTACCAGTTTTGACCGCCGCGCGTGGGTCGCATCGGCATACGGGACGACGCACGTCTCCCGCATGTCTCCCTAGGTGGCACTTCGGTTCCATTGGAGAGGAAGGAATCGCGTAAATGGCACGAATCATCGTAGACGACGTCCATTGCAAGGGCTGTGGCCTGTGCGTGGACGCCTGTCCGAAGGGGGTGCTCGCCCTTGATGACGAGCGGATCACCCCCAAGGGATACCATCCTGCGAAGCTTGTCGACCCCGATGGCTGCATCGGGTGCTCCTCATGCTTCATCACCTGCCCCGACGTCGCGATTACGGTGGTGAGATAGATGGCAGACACGCAGAGGGTCGCCGGGTCCGCCCCGGCTTCCAGCCCCACCAGCACCAGCCAGACGAGCGAGCGACGCGTGCTCATGAAGGGCAACGAGGTCCTGGCAGAGGCCGCCATGCGCGCCGGCTGCCGGTTCTTCTTTGGCTACCCCATCACGCCCCAGACCGAGCTCGCCGCCTACATGGCCAAGAAGCTGCCGCAGGTCGGTGGCACGTTTTTGCAGGCAGAGAGCGAGATCGCGGCCATCAACATGGTCTATGGCGCCGGTGCTGCCGGCGCTCGCGTCATGACCAGCTCCAGCTCCCCGGGCGTCTCGCTCAAGGGCGAGGGCGTCTCGTACATGGCCGGAGCCGACGTTCCCGGCGTCATCGTCAACGTCGAGCGTGGTGGCCCAGGCCTGGGCGGCATCCAGCCGTCCCAGTCCGACTACTTCCAGGCGACGCGCGCCCTCGGGCACGGCGACTTCTACATGCCGGTGCTCGCCCCCTCCACGGTGCAGGAGATGGCCGACCTGATCTATCTGGCCTTCGACCTCGCCGACGAGTACCGCACGCCGACGATGATCCTCGCCGACGGCATGATCGGCCAGATGATGGAGCCGGTGCTGCTGCCGCCCGAGCGCGATCTGGACACCCTGCCCAAGAAGTCCTGGGCCACCTCCGGGCATCGGGACGAGCGTGCGCACAACGTGGTCAACTCGCTCTACCTCTCGCCCGAGAAGCTCGAGGACACCAACCGCGAGCGCTTTGAGCGCTATGCGCAGATCAAAGAGAAGCACCAGCTTCAGGAGCTCATGCTCTGCGACGATGCCGAAATCGTGGTCGTCGCCTTCGGCGCGGCGAGCCGCATCGCCCGCACGGCCGTGCGCGACGCCCGCACCAAGGGCATCAAGGTCGGCCTGCTGCGTCCGATCACGCTCTGGCCCTTCCCGGAGCAGGCTATCAATCAGGTCATCGATGGCGGTGCCAAGCACCTGCTCTCCGTCGAGCTCAACATGGGCCAGATGGTCGAGGACGTTCGCCTGGCCGCCAACGGTCGCGCCGACGTGAGCTTCTTTGGCCGCACCGGCGGCGTGCTGCCCACGCCCGAGGAGGTGCTCGAGCAGATCGAGCGCCTTGCGGCCGACACCGAAAGGGGTGAGTAGCATGGCAAAGCCCGCCACTCCCATCACACTGCCTGACTACCAGCAGGAACGTATCGGCTCGCAGATCGCGCCGGACGAGGTCATCAAGAGCGCCCGTCCGCACGCCCTCTCCGATGTCGTCACCAACTACTGTCCGGGTTGCACGCATGGCATCGTCACGCGCCTGGTCGCCGAGTGCATCGACGAGCTGGGCATCGAGGGCCGTGCCGTGGGTATCGCCCCCGTCGGCTGCTCGGTCATGTGCTACGACTTCTTCAACTGCGACATGATCGAGGCCGCCCACGGCCGCGCCCCTGCGGTGGCCACCGGCGTCAAGCGCGTGCACCCCGACAACGTCGTGTTCGCCTATCAGGGCGACGGCGACCTCGCCTCCATCGGCACGGCCGAGACGGTCCACGCCGCCACGCGCGGAGAGAAGATCACGGTGATCTTCATCAACAACGCCATCTACGGCATGACGGGCGGCCAGATGGCCCCCACCTCGCTGCCCAACCAGATCACGCAAACGAGCCCTTACGGGCGCGACGTTGCCACCGTGGGATACCCGGTGCGCGTCGCCGAGCTGCTCTCCACGCTCGACGGCGTGGCCTACGTGGAGCGCGTCACCTGCGACAACCGCCAGCACATCGTGCAGGCGAAGAAGGCGATCAAGAAGGCGTTCCAGAACCAGATCGACGGCATCGGCTACTCGCTCGTGGAGGTCGTCTCCACTTGCCCGACCAACTGGGGCATGACGCCGCAGGGCGCCTTCGAGTGGCTGCGCGAGAACATGCTGCCCTACTACCCGCTTGGCGTGTACAAGGACGTCGTCGCGGACGGCTTTGCCAGCGCGGCCGAGGCCGCCCTCGCACGGGCCAAGGACTGCCCGATCGCGCAGCAGGAGGAGGAGTAGCCATGGCAGAGGACTTCAACCACGAGCTGCTCTGCGTGCTCGCAGGCTTCGGCGGGCAGGGGCTGCTCTTTGCCGGCAAGGTGATGGCCAACACGGGCCTCATCGACGGTCGCCACGTGAGCTGGATGCCCAGCTACGGTCCCGAGATGCGCGGTGGCACCGCCAACTGCAGCGTGAGCCTTTCCGACGATGCCATCGGCACGCCGTTCATCACCCGTCCCACGGCCCTCGTCGCCATGAACCAGCCCTCGGTGGAGAAGTTCGCGGGGAGCGTGCAGGCGGGTGGCACCATCGTCATCGACTCCACACTCGCGCTGAACGGTGCCGAGGGCGTCGAGCTTGCCGACGACGTGAACGTGATCACCTTCAAGGCCACCGAGATGGCCGAGGAGGCCGGGCTCAAGGGCCTGGCGAACATCATCTGTCTGGGCAAGCTCTGGTCCGAGACCCACTTCTGTACGCGCGCGACGTTGGACGCCGCCCTTGAGGCCTGCGTGCCGCCCAGCAAGCAACACCTGCTCGAGCCCAACCGGCGCGCCCTGCAGATGGGCATCGACCTGTAGGTACTGGTCCGTGGGTCAGCAGGGCCGGATCTCGGGCCTGCTCCAGGAGCATGAACGATCCCGGACGGCGGGGATGGAGCACTCCGTCCCCGCCGTTCGTCCACCGCAAGGCGCATTGGCAGGAGTCGGATCCCAAGAAGGCAGATTGGATCACTTCGATGTCCTTTGAAACTCGTCCCCTCACGCCCGAGAACTTCGACGACTTCGCCACGGTCGCAAATCCCAACCGCAGGGCCAATCACTGCTGGTGCTTGTCGCATCGGCTCACGGCCGCTCAGATGCGTGAGCTCGGTGACACGCGCGAAGAGGCCCTGTTTGCCCTTTGTCATCGCAGCCCCAGTCCTGGCGTCATCGGCTATGACGACGGCGTTCCGGTCGCCTGGTGCTCCATCGCCCCTCGCTCCATGATTCCCCGGCTCGAGTCATCCAAGCTCATCCGGCGTGTCGACGACCTAGACGTGTGGGCGATCATCTGCGTGGTGGTCCGCAGCAGGGGATTTCGTGGGAAGGGCTACCTGCTTCAGGTGATCAACGGGGCGGTTGCCTATGCCGCGGAGCAGGGTGCCCCGGCTGTCGAGACCTATCCGCCAGACACCGACGAGCGTATCGACACGACCATGGCGTTTCTCGGCACACGGGCCATATACGAGAAGGCCGGCTTTACCAAGATCGGTATGACCGACGCCACCGGCGCAGGTCATCCCCGCTGCGTCATGCGTCGGACGCTTTGATCGCCCAGTGAGCCGGGCCGTCTGCCACCATCCCAAAGCGCACCACAGCCGCCCCTGGGAGATGCCTTCTGACGAAGCGTCTCCAGCGCCCCACCAGTGTTTCGCGCGCGTATCGAGCTTGTGTCTGGTTTCCCCATACTGACCCGCAGATGGTATAACCCCACACAGCGGCCTTGCCGCCTGAGGGCACGATCCACACCGAGGGGAGGGAAGCATGAGCGCCACCACACGATGCGTCACGGCCTTGTCCGTGCCGGTGAGCAGCCTGCTGTCCCTCCTGCTTCCTTAGGCGCTTCCGCGAGCAAGCGGTTGCGCCCATAACCCCTTTCGCAGGCCCCTCGGCCATCCTGCCCACCCTGATGCGCGCAGGCCAGACGCACGCCGCCTAGCGCTCCGAACCGAAGTGGAACCGCCCATGAAACTCGCCTTCTCTACCCTCGGCTGCCCCAGCTACGCCTGGACCGACATCTACCCCATGGCCAAGGACCTCGGCTTTGACGGCATCGAGATCCGTGGCGTCTCCGGTCGGGCCTTCGCTCCCAACACGGCCCCGTTCTTGCCCACCAAACGGGCGCGCACCCGTGCGCAGCTCGAGCGACTCGGCCTTGAGATCCCGTGCTTCTCGTCCAACTGCGAGCTCGCCGACAAGAGCCGGCGCGAGGACAACATCAACGAGATCATGCGCTACATCGAGCTCGCGAGCGACATGGGGACCCCCTACGTGCGCGTGCTGCTCTCCCGCGACGTTCGCCCCGTGGGCGGGGTCGACGACGCCTATGTGATCGACCTGCTGCGCCAGATGGGCGAGCTGGCCGGCATCTACGACGTGTGCGTGCTGGTCGAGACGACCTCCGAGTACGCCGACACCGCCCGGCTCGCCCGCGTGCTCGACGAGGTGGACCTGCCGAGCGTGGGGGCGCTGTGGGACCTGCACCACCCCTACCGCCTGAGGGGCGAGGCGCCGGCCACAAGCGTCGCGAACCTGGGCCGCCACCTGCGCTACTGCCAGGTCAAGGACTCCGTGCAGGTGGGCGACCGCTTTGAATACCGCATGATGGGCGAGGGAGACCTGCCCCTGCGCGAGATGCTCGACGAGCTTGTGGCCTCGGGCTACGACGGCTACATGACCTTCGAGTGGGTCACCCGCTGGGCGGCCGACATCGCCGTGGGCGAGGCGGGCATCGTGTTCCCGCAGTTTCTGGGCTACATGCGCGACTACCTGCAGGGCGAGGAGGGGGCACAGCCCGCGGCCGCGGCAGCCGCTCCCGTGGCGGCTCCCGCTGCGCCTCGGATGGCCTTCGAGCTGCAGCGCTCCCTGACGAGCGAGGGCACCTACCCCTGGCCCAAGGAGCACCTCATCGACGAGACCTTCCCGCAGCTGCTCGAC
The DNA here is from genome assembly GCA_040268355.1 of Atopobiaceae bacterium. Classification (GTDB taxonomy): domain Bacteria; phylum Actinomycetota; class Coriobacteriia; order Coriobacteriales; family Atopobiaceae; genus UBA1367. Next base: position 5,974 of record JAWRIT010000014.1, read on the forward strand.
GACATCTGCGCGCTGTATCCCGACCAGGACGCCTTCCGCTACACCGAGCCCGACAGCCACTACAACCCCGAGCCGGACGAGAACGGCGAGTATTACGTGCGCACCTACCCGCAGTTCCGCGACGACGTGAACGAGTTCGCTCGCGCACTGGTCGCGATGGGCATACGCCCCGGCGACAAGGTGGCCATCTGGGCGTCCAACGTGCCGCAGTGGTACCTCACCTTCTGGGCGGCGGTCAAGGTGGGCGCGGTGCTCGTCACGGTCAACACCGGCTACAAGATCCACGAGCTGGAGTATCTGCTCAAGCAGTCCGACACCCACACGCTCGTGATGATCGACGAGTACAAGGGGACGAGCTACCTCGACATCATCGACGAGCTCATCCCCGAGCTGGCGGGCGCGAAGGCGGGGGAGTGGGCCACCAGGAAGATGCCCTTCCTCAAGAACATCATCACCATCGACGGCCCGCACCAGGGCTGCTACAGCTGGGGCGAGGCGCTGGCTTTGGGCGAGCGCGGCCTGCAGGCCGAGGTCGACGCCCGCTCCGCCGCCCTCGACGCGCACGACGTCTGCAACATGCAGTACACCTCCGGCACCACGGGGTTCCCCAAGGGCGTCATGCTCACGCACTACAACGTGGTCAACAACGGCAAGGCCATCGGCGACTGCATGGACCTCTCCACGAGCGAGCGCATGATGATCCAGGTGCCCATGTTCCACTGCTTTGGCATGGTGCTGGCCATGACGGCCGCCATCACGCACGGCACCACCATGAGCCCGATCCCCATCTTCAGCCCGGCCAAGAGCCTCGCCTGCATCACCCAGGAGAAGATCACCTGCTTCCACGGCGTGCCCACCATGTTCATTGCCATGATGAACACGCATCCCAACTTCGAGGAGACGGACTTCTCCCACGTGCGCACCGGCATCATGGCGGGCAGCCCCTGCCCGATCGAGAAGATGCGCGAGGTCGTGGAGAAGATGAACATGCGCGACATCTGCATCACCTACGGCCAGACCGAGGCGAGCCCGGCCACGACCATGTCCAAGACGACCGACTCGCTCGAGCAGCGCGTGGCCACCGTGGGCATGCCCATCTTTGGCGTGGAGACCAAGATCATCGATCCGGAGACGGGCGTCGAGCTGGGTGACAACGAGCCGGGCGAGTTCTGCAGCCGTGGCTACAACACCATGAAGGGCTACTACAAGATGCCCGAGGCGACGGCGGCCGCCATCGACGAGGACGGCTGGCTGCACTCCGGCGACATCCTGCTGCGCCAGAGCGACGGCTACTTCCGCGTGACGGGCCGCGTGAAGGACATGATCATCCGCGGCGGCGAGAACGTCTACCCCAAGGAGGTCGAGGACTTCCTCTACACCTTCCCCAAGACGAAGGACGTGCAGGTCATTGGCGTGCCGGACAAGGTGTACGGCGAGGCGGTCCTCGCCGAGATCATCCTCAACGACGGCGAGGAGGCCACCGAGGAGGAGGTCAAGGCGTTCTGCCGCGACCGCATCGCCAAGGAGAAGGTGCCGCAATACGTGCGCTTCGTCGACGGCTTCCCGATGAACGAGGCCGGCAAGATCCAGAAGTACAAGATGCGCGAGGCGGCCGTGGAGCTGCTCGGCCTGCAGCAGGACGCCGGCATCGAGACGGCTTAGGACTTAGGACCCGACCTGGGCGGCGAGGGGGCGCGAAGGCAGTGGGTGCCCCCTCGTTGCCCAGGGCACTCTCGAAGTGACAGGGCTTTTGGGTATAGTATCATTCCGATAAACGGCAATATTTCATACCGTTAGGAATGATATGGATATCTCGGTTCGTGCAGCAGCCCACAAATGGGGCATCTCGGAGCGGCGCGTACGATTGCTCTGCGCTGACGGTCGCATCCCTGGTGCGCACCGCGACGGACGTGCCTGGAGGATTCCCGCCGAGGCTGTCAGGCCCCGGGACGCGCGGACTCGTTCGGTGGACCCGATCGAGGTGGTCCATGCCAAAAAGGAGGAGCTTGACCAGCGCCGTCCTCTGACCGCCGGCGAGCTCGACCGCCTCATGCAGGACTTCGTCGTCGAGTTCACCTACAACTCGAATGCCATAGAGGGGAACACCCTGACGCTGCGCGAGACGGCCTTGGTGCTGCAGGGCGTCACTATCGATCGCAAGCCGCTCAAGGACCATCTGGAGGCGGTCGGCAACCGTGACGCCTTCGAGTACGTCTTGGAGCTGACCAGAGACCCGGCACCGCTCACGCCTTGGACGGCACGGGAGCTCCATCAGCTGGTGCTGGTGGATCGCCCGCGCGACCGTGGCGTCTATAGGAGCGTTCCGGTGCGCATAGCGGGCACCTTGAACGACCCCATCGACCCTGCCCTCATCGAGCGGAGCATGGAGCGGCTCTTTGAGGCGTATGCGGGTGACGACACCGAGATCGTGGCAAAGCTGGCGCGATTCCACATCGAGTTCGAGGCGATCCATCCCTTTGTCGACGGGAACGGCCGGACGGGACGGCTGCTTGTCAACCTCGAGCTCATGAAGGCGGGCTACCCTCCCATTGACATCAAGTACACCGATCGTGCGGCGTACTACGAGGCGTTCGACGGCTATCACTCGGGGCGTGACCCACGGGCCATGGAGCGGCTCTTTGCCCGCTACCTCGACGAGCGACTGACCCACTACCTCGAGATGCTTGGCTGATGGAGGCGTCAGGCTCCCACCGCGCGGAAGGGCCGGCAGTTGTGCGGATCCCGTGAGTGATGGATACGCCCGGATCCGTGGACTTTTGACAACACGCACTTGGCTGCGTAGAGTATTCTAGCTGTGCTATTTCAGGCCGGTGGTGCTGCGCCGACCTCCTTGATACGTTGTGTCGAGAGACAAGAAGGAGAGAGTTTTGCCTACCATCAACCAGCTCGTCCGTCAGGGCCGCAAGACCGTCAAGGCCAAGTCCAAGAACGCCGCTCTGCAGCACAACCCGCAGAAGCGCGGCGTGTGCACCCGCGTGTTCACCACGACCCCCAAGAAGCCCAACTCCGCCCTGCGCAAGGTCGCCCGTGTGCGCCTCGTCAATGGCATCGAGGTCACGGCTTACATTCCCGGCGAGGGTCACAACCTGCAGGAGCACTCCATCGTGCTGATCCGTGGCGGCCGTGTGCGCGACCTGCCTGGTGTGCGGTACAAGATCATCCGTGGCGCCTACGACTGCGCGGCGGTCCAGAACCGCAAGCGCGCCCGTTCCCGCTACGGCGCCAAGCGCCCCAAGTAGCGGCCTCGCACTATCTGCCACGTTCGTTCGATCTTTAGGAGAAACACATGCCGCGTCGTGCAGCAGCAGTCCGTCGTGAGGTCACGCCGGACGCCAAGTACAACAACCGTCTCGTGACCCAGCTCATCAACAAGGTCCTCCTCGACGGCAAAAAGGCCACCGCGGAGCGCATCGTCTACGGTGCCTTCGACATCGTCGCCGAGAAGAGTGGCGATGACCCGCTGACCGTCTTCAAGAAGGCCATGGACAACATCCGTCCCACGCTGGAGGTCAAGCCCAAGCGCGTCGGTGGCGCCACCTACCAGGTGCCCATGGAGGTCAACTCCCGTCGTGCCACCACGCTCGCCATCCGCTGGATGGTCAACTTCTCGCGCGCACGCAAGGAGAAGACCATGGCCGAGCGCCTCGCCAACGAGATCCTGGACGCCTCCAACGGCGTCGGGGCCTCCGTCAAGCGCCGCGAGGACCTCTTCAAGATGGCCGAGTCCAACCGTGCGTTCGCGCACTACCGATTCTAAGCGCATCCGGGAGTAAGCACCTATGGCTAAAGTCAAGTACAAGCTCGAGAACCTTCGTAACATCGGCATCATGGCGCACATCGATGCCGGCAAGACGACGACCACCGAGCGCATCCTCTACTACACCGGCAAGACCCACAAGATCGGCGAGGTCCATGACGGTGCGGCCACCATGGACTGGATGGTGCAGGAGCAGGAGCGTGGCGTGACCATCACCTCCGCCGCGACCACCTGCTTCTGGGGCGACCACGTCATCCAGATCATCGACACCCCGGGTCACGTCGACTTCACGGCCGAGGTCGAGCGCTGCCTGCGCGTCCTCGACGGCGCCGTGGCGGTCTTCGACGCCGTCGCCGGCGTCCAGCCGCAGTCCGAGACCGTGTGGCGTCAGGCTGCCAACTACCAGGTCCCGCGCATCGCCTTCATCAACAAGTTCGACCGCGTGGGCGCCGACTTCTTCCACGCCATCGAGACCATGAAGGACCGCCTGGGCGCACCCGCCGTGGCGGCCCAGGTGCCGATGGGTGCCGAGTCCCAGTTCTGGGGCCTCGTCGACCTGGTGACCATGGAGGCATGGGACTTCAAGGAAGACGAGAAGGGCATGATCTACCCGGAGGTCCTGGACGAGATTCCGGCAGACTACGTCGAGATCGCCAACGAGAAGCGCGAGGAGCTGCTCGATGTGGCCTCCAACTTCTCCGACGAGCTCATGGAGCTCGTGCTGATGGAGGAGGAGATCCCCGTCGACCTGCTCAAGGCCGCCATCCGCAAGGGCACCCTCGCCGGCGAGCTGAACCCGGTCTTCGTGGGCTCCGCCTACAAGAACAAGGGCATCCAGGAGGTGCTCGACGCCGTTGTCGACTACCTGCCCAGCCCGCTCGACGTCGCGGAGATCGACGGCACCGATCCCAAGACCGGTGAGACCGTCACCCGCCACGCCGACCCCAAGGAGCCCTTCAGCGCCCTGGCCTTCAAGATCATGACTGACCCCTACGTGGGCAAGCTCACCTACTTCCGCGTGTACTCCGGCCACGCCGAGTCCGGCAGCTACGTGTACAACGTGAACAAGGACAACCGCGAGCGCCTGGGCCGCATCCTCGAGATGAACGCCAACGAGCGCGTCGACCGTGATGCCTGCTCCGCCGGCGACATCGTCGCCTGCGTCGGCTTCAAGAACACCACCACCGGTGACACCCTGGCCGACGAGAAGCATCCCGTCATCCTGGAGGCCATCAACTTCGCCGACCCGGTCATCGACGTCGCCGTCGAGCCCAAGAGCAAGGCCGAGCAGGACAAGATGAGCGTCGGTCTGCAGAAGCTCGCCGAGGAGGACCCGACCTTCCAGGTGCGCACGGACCACGAGACCGGCCAGACCATCATCGCCGGCATGGGCGAGCTGCACCTCGAGATCATCGTCGACCGTCTGCGCCGCGAGTTCAAGGTCGAGTGCAACGTGGGCAAGCCCCAGGTTGCCTACCGCGAGACCGCCGGCAAGGAGGTCAAGCACGTCCAGGGCAAGTTCGTCCGCCAGTCCGGTGGTCGTGGCCAGTACGGCGACGCCATCATCGACCTGGAGCCGCAGGAGCCCGGTGCCGGCTACGAGTTCGTCGATGCGACCGTGGGCGGCGTCATCCCCCGGGAGTACGTCCCGTCGGTCGACAAGGGCATCCAGGAGGCGCTGGAGAGCGGCGTCATCGCCGGCTACCCGGTGCAAGACATCAAGGTGACCCTGGTCGACGGCTCCTTCCACGAGGTCGACTCCTCCGAGGCCGCCTTCAAGATCGCTGGTTCCATGGCCATCAAGGAGGCCCTGCGCAAGTCCGACCCGGTCCTGCTTGAGCCCGTCGAGGCCGTCGAGGTCGAGACTCCCGAGCAGTACATGGGCGACGTCATGGGCAACCTCTCCAGCCGCCGCGGCAAGATCGAGGGCATGGAGGACCGCACCAACACCAAGGTCATCAAGGCCAAGGTGCCCCTGGGCGAGATGTTCGGCTATGCCACCGACCTGCGCTCCCAGACGCAGGGTCGTGCGAGCTACACCATGCAGTTCGACTCCTACGAGCCAGTTCCCAAGGGCGTCCGTGAGGAGATCGTCTCCAAGCATGGCGGAAACGCGTAAACCACTAGTCAACGAGCTTCAGCTCTAACGGAGGTATCAAAGTGCCAAGCCAGAAGATCAGGATTCGCCTCAAGGGCTACGATCACGAGGTCGTTGACCAGTCGGCCAAAAAGATCGTCGAGACCGCGCAGAACACCGGCGCGCGCGTCTCCGGCCCCATCCCCCTGCCCACCGAGCGCAACCTCTACACGGTCATTCGCTCGCCGCACAAGGACAAGGACAGCCGCGAGGAGTTCGAGATGCGCACCCACAAGCGCCTCATCGACATCCTCGACCCCAGCTCCAGCACGGTCGACAGCCTGATGCGCCTCGACCTGCCTGCCGGCGTTGACATCGAGATCAAGCTCTAGCCTCTCGGCACGAGACGCGATCTCGCCAGAGCACGGCGCGTACGGCCGCTCCCCTTCGAACGAAACGAGGGGGAGCGGTTTTGTGTGGGGAGACAGCGGGTGAGCAACGGGTGAGCGATGGGCACGTGTCCCAACGGACAGATGAGTCGGCAGGCGAGCGGCATGTACCAGCAGCCACGGGCTCCCGCTAGCTAGCGCTCGAGATGGGCCCGGATTCGATCGCTCAGCAGCTCGAGCGCCACCAGGTTCTGCCCGCCGGTGGGAATGATGATGTCGGCGAGCTTCTTGGACGGTTCCACGAATGCCTCATGCATAGGCTTCACGGTGGCCAGGTACTGCGCGATGATGCCCTCCAGGCTGCGACCGCGCTCGTTCACGTCGCGCAGAATGCGGCGTAGGATGCGCACGTCGGCGTCGCAGTCCACATAGACCTTCACGTCCATCTGCTCGCGCAGCCCCTGATGCACGAAGATCGTGATGCCCTCCACGATGATGACGGGGGAGGGGGTGATGGTGGTGGTGCGGCTGGTGCGATCATAGGCCGCGAAGTCATACACCGGCACCTCGACCTGCTCGCCACGCCGCAGCGCCGCGAGGTGCTCCACCAAAAGGTCGGTCTCATAGGCGTCGGGGTGGTCGTAGTTGAGCAGGGTGCGCTCCTCGAAGCTCATCTCGTGGTGCGCGTGATAGTAGTTGTCATGCGTGATCACGGTGATGGCGTCTCCCAGGCGACGGGAGAGCTGGTCGGTGATGGTGGTCTTGCCGCTTCCAGTGCCGCCTGCGATACCAACGACCATGACGTCATCCATGGGACCCCCTTCGCCACATGCGCCCGTACCCCCATTGTGCCGCAACGAAAACCTTCCCCATGGGGAAACTGCCGACCGGTTCACGGCGTCTGGCAGCGGCTCGCTGTGCTTAAATGGATGCCTAGGCGACAACCGAGGGGATTCCTATGAACATACCGGGCAGGCACCTGGCGGTGCTGGTGGGAATGTGCGGCCTTCTGGCATCTTGCGTGGGACTCGTCACTAACCTGGCGGGTCTCTTCATTACGCCGGTAGCGGACGAGTTTGGCATCCTCACGGGCGCGTCGAGCCTCATGTTGACCATCTGCAACGTGGCGTTCGCCATCGGCGGGCTCTTGGTCCCGCGGCTCATGCGCGAGGGGCGGCTCAACCTGATGCTTGCCATCGGGACGGTCCTGCTGGCGGGCGGCACCGCCCTGCTGTCGATCTGCACCGACATCTTTGCCATGTACCTGCTCTGCGTCATCCGCGGTCTTGCCGCCGGCATGATGGGCTTCGTGTTCGCCACCACGGTGCTCAACCAATGGTTCGAGTCGGGCATCGGCCTGGCGACGAGCATCGCCATGTGTTGTACCGGCCTCACCGGGGCCGCGTTCTCCCCGCTGGTGGGTGACGTGGTGAGCGGGATGGGATGGCGCGCCGGCTACCTGCTGCTGGCCGCGCTCACGGTGGCCTTCAACCTGCCGGCCATCCTCTTCCTTCCCTCACTCGATCCGCGCGTGTCGGGGTACCTGCCCTTGGGTGCCAGCGAGGGTGCGGACGTGGAGGAGAGTCCCGAGCACGAGACTGAGTCCGAGGAGGACGAGCCGGTACGGGAGGTCGTTCCGCTCATACTGATGGCGGTCTTCCTCTACAGCGTCTTCGTCTCGGCCTCGACGGCCCTTCCGCAGCATTTTCCCGGCATGGCCAAGCTGTATGGCCACGCGGCGACAGGTGCCACCATGCTCTCGTTCTGCATGGTGGTGAACTCGGCGGGGAAGATCGTCTATGGGACGCTGTGCGATCGCATTGGCAACCGCCGGTCCCTGCTGATCTACGCAGCCGTGGTGTTCACCTCCCTTCTCATGCTGCTGATGCTGCACACCCCTCGGGCACTTGTGGCGGCCGCCGCGATGTATGGCCTGTGCTATCCGCTGGGCACGGTCTCCATCACCATGCTCACGCGCGATGCCTTTGGGCGGCAGAACTACGGCAGGACTTATCCGATCATCGGCATGGGCGGCAGCATCGCCAACGCCGTGTTCTCGTCGGTGGTGGGCTACCTGTACGACTTCTCTGGCGGGTATGCCTCTCCGATCGTGATGATGGCCGTCCTTATGGCAACGGCGGCGGTGATCTCCGTCTTCGTCTACGCTCGGACAGCTGCCCGCACCGCCTAACCCAATCCGTGCCGCAGCCACCCGGCACGAGATGCACGTAGGGACGGAGACGAGGGGCGCGCACGACGGGCGTGACGCCCAGATGGGGCTGGACGACGGCTCGTGTCATATGGTGGGGACCATGCTCTGGGGGAGCTCGATGCAAGTCGGAGGAGGGCCGATGGACATCATTGGCAAGCTCTTGAGAAACCTTGGGGAGTATCGGCGGCAGGCGCTGCTCGCGCCGGTGTTCACCGTTGCGGCCGTGGGTCTCGAGGTGCTCATTCCCTACGTCATGGCGCTGCTCATCGACGAGGGCATCGTCGTGGGGGACTTGGGCCAGGTGCTCAAATGGGGCGTCGTCATGCTGGGCTGTGCGCTGCTCGCCCTGCTGGTGGGTGCGAGCTCGGGCGTCTTTGGCTCGGAGGCGGCGACTGGCCTTGCGGCCAACCTGCGCGACGCCCTGTTCGAGAAGGTGCAGACCTACTCGTTTGGCAACATCGACAAATTCAGCACGGCGGGTCTGGTCACGCGCATGACGACCGACGTCACCAACGTGCAGAACGCCTTCCAGATGGCGCTCATCATCGCCACGCGCGCCCCCATCACCCTGGTCGCCTCGCTGGTCATGTGCGTGCTGATCAGCCCCAGCCTCTCGACCATCTTCTTTGTGGCCATGGTGGTGCTGGGCCTGGCGCTGTTTGGCATCATGACGCGCACCTTGCCGCTGTTCAGCCAGGTCTTCCAACGCTACGACGCGCTCAACGCCAGCGTGCAGGAGAACGTCACGGCCATCCGGGTGGTCAAGGCCTTCGTGCGCGAAGACCACGAGCGCGAGAAGTTCGCCCGTTCCGCCAACGAGGTCCACGACCTGTTCGTGCGCGCCGAGCGCCTGCTGGCCTGGAACAACCCGGTCATGATGACGGCCATCTACGGCTGCATCATCGCGCTCAGCTGGTTCGGCACGCACTCCATCCTGGCGGGCGAGATCACGACCGGAGAGCTCACCAGCCTGCTTGGCTACGTGATGAGCATCCTCATGAGCCTCATGATGCTCACCATGATCTTCGTCATGCTCTCCATGAGCGCAGCGAGCGGCCAGCGCATCGTCGAGGTACTGGAGGAGCGGCCCGACATCGTGAGTCCGGACGACGCGCTCACGGAGGTGACCGACGGCTCGATCGACTTTGAGAACGTCACCTTCAGCTACCGGAGCGGCACGGGCGAGGCCACGCTCGAGAACATCGACCTCTCCATTCGCTCGGGCGAGACCATCGGCATCCTGGGCGGGACCGGATCGGGCAAGTCGACGCTGGTGAGTCTGATCAGCCGCCTGTACGACGTGGACGCGGGCGTGGTGCGCGTGGGTGGCCACGACGTGCGGTCCTATGACACCGAGGTCCTGCGCGACGCGGTGGCGGTGGTGCTGCAGCAGAACACGCTCTTCTCGGGAACCATCCTGGAGAACCTGCGGTGGGGCGACGCCGACGCCACGCTCGAGGAGTGCCGCGCGGCCTGCCACGCCGCGGCGGCCGACGAGTTCATCGACCGCTTTCCCAACGGGTACGACACGCAGATCGAGCAAGGAGGCACCAACGTCTCGGGCGGGCAGCGCCAGCGTCTGTGCATCGCCCGTGCGCTGCTCAAGCGCCCGCGCGTGCTCGTTCTGGACGACTCGACGAGCGCCGTCGACACGGCCACCGACGCCGCCATCCAACGGGCCTTTGCCGAGCGGATCCCCGACACCACCAAGCTCATCATCTCGCAGCGCGTGAGCAGCTTTGCCGCGTGCGACCGCATTCTGGTCCTGGACGCGGGGTGCGTGGCCGCCTTTGCCTCCGAAGATGAGCTGCTGCAAACCAGCCCCATCTACCGCGAGGTCTATGAGGTGCAGAACCGCGTGGGCAGCGGGGCCGACTTCGACCGGCAGCAGGACGTGGTGTCCGACCCGCTGTCGCAGCGCAACGACCCGGCATTCGCGCACGAGCTGGAGCGCTGAGGCGACAAACGAGCGCATCGGAGAGGAACGGTGAGCACGTATGGCACAGGCACACGGCAACCCGCGCGGGCCACGCGGCATGTCATTCAAGGTGGATCGGGAGGCCCTGCGCCCGGTCGCGGCGATCTTCGGTCTGGCCTGGAGGAACTACCGGCTGCGGTTCTGCCTGGTCATCGCCTGCATTCTGGCCAGCGCATGGGCGACGCTGCAATCGACGCTCTTCACCCAGTCGCTTATCGACGACTACATCATGCCGATGCTGGCGTCGGGCAGCACCGACTACGGTCCGCTGGCAGCGGCAATCGGCCGGCTGCTGGTCGTGTCGCTCGTGGGCGTGGTGGCAGCCTACCTCAACAACCGCACGATGGTCTCGATCTCCCAGGGCACCCTGCGCGACCTGCGCATCGACGTCTTTGGGCACATGGAGACCCTGCCCATCAGCTACTTTGACACCCACAGCCACGGCGACATCATGAGCGTGTACACCAACGACATCGACACGCTGCGTCAGCTCATCAGCCAGACCATCCCGCAGTTCGTGAGCTCGGGGGCGACCATCATCATGACGTTCGTGTCCATGCTGGTGCTGTCGATGCCGCTCACGGTGGTGACCCTGGCCATGGTGGGGCTCATGCTCATGGCGGCGGGCCGCATCGGCGGTATGGCGGGAAAGCACTTCGCCGACCAGCAGCGGCGCTTGGGCGCGGTGAACGGCTTCATCGAGGAGACTATCCAGGGGGAGCGGGTCGTGAAGGTCTTCTGCCACGAGGCGCGCTCCATCGAGGAGTTCCACGAGCGCAACCACGCTCTGCGCGACTCGGCCATGCAGGCCAACCGCCTCTCGAACGTCCTGATGCCGGTAGTCATGAGCCTGGGCAACGTGAGCTACGTGCTCTGCGCCATCCTGGGCTCGGTCATCGCGGTCGGGATGGGGGCCATCTCGCTGGGCACGCTCGTGTCGTTCCTCTCGCTCAACCGCGGCTTCACCCAACCCATCACGCAGATCTCCCAGCAGCTCTCCGCCATCACGCAGGCCAGCGCCGGCGCCTCCCGCGTGCTCGAGCTGCTCGACGAGGCCAGCGAGACCGACGAGGGCTACGTGGAGCTGGTCAACGTGCGCACCGACGAGAACGGACAGCTGGTGGAGGCGGACGAGCGCACGGGGAGCTGGGCGTGGAAGCACCCGCACAAGGCGAGCGGCACCACGACCTTCATGCCCCAGATGGGCGAGCTGATGCTCGATGGCGTGGACTTTGGGTACACACCCGAGAAGCAGATCCTGCACGACGTGCGCCTCTACGCGCTGCCGGGCCAGAAGATCGCCTTTGTCGGGGCGACCGGCGCGGGCAAGACGACCATCACCAACCTCATCAACCGCTTCTACGACATCGACGATGGCAAGATCCGCTACGACGGCATCAACATCAACAAGATTCGCAAGGCCGACCTGCGGCGGTCGCTGGGCATGGTGCTGCAGGATCCGCACCTGTTCACCGGCACCGTCATGGACAACATCCGCTACGGGCGTCTTGACGCCACCGACGAGGAGTGCGTGCGTGCCGCCAAGCTGGTCTCTGCGGACGACTTCATCCGCCGCCTGCCTGACGGATACCAGACCAAGATCTCCGGGGACGGCGGCAACCTGTCTGCTGGACAGCGGCAGCTGCTCACCATCGCCCGCGCCGCCGTGGCCGACCCGCCCGCGCTCATCCTGGACGAGGCGACCAGCTCCATCGACACCCGTACCGAGCAGCTCGTGCAGCAGGGCATGGACGCCCTCATGCGAGGCCGCACCACCTTCGTGATCGCCCACCGGCTCTCTACCGTCCGCGACGCCGACACGATCATCGTCCTCGAGCAGGGCAGGATCCTGGAGCGGGGCACGCACGACGAGCTGCTTGCCGCAGGGGGCAAGTACTACCAGCTCTACACGGGCAACCAGATCGAGAACGAGTAGTCATACGGGATCGCCCTGATGGCCCCATCGCGCCATCAGGGCACAAGGAAGCGTGAGGAGAGGAGCGTCAGACATGCTGCGTATCGCAATCTGCTGTGGTGGTGGCTTCTCGTCGAGCACCATGGCCACACACCTCAACCGCCAGCTGGAGGAGAGCGCGTTCACAGACGAGGTCACCCTCGAGTTCATTCCCTTCTCCGCGCTGTGGGGCGCCTCGGCGGCCTTCAGCAGCGGACAGACACAGGAGCGCCAGGACGAGGTCGACGTGGCGCTGTGCTGTCCGCACCTCGAGTACCCGGCCAAGACGGCCGTCAAGGAGGGGCGCCTACGCATTCCCGTCTTCATCCTCCCCATGCGCCTCTATGGGCAGATCGACATCGAGGGCGTGGTCGAGGAGGCGCAGGACGTGCTGGAGCTCTGGCGTTCCGGTGCCCAGAACCCCATCACCTTCCCCGACGAGCCTCGCTCGATGACGGCGACCCGCAACGTCTCGCATCGACGCTGGCTGGCGAGCCAGGGCGCATAGGCATCCACGCTGCGCGAGTGGGCGCACCTGCGGAAAGCCCTTGAAGTTGGAGCACGCTCCAGCACTATCATGGGACAAAACGCGTTTGACACAAGGAGGCTCTCATGGCAATTCATGCTGTAACTGCGGGCACCAACGGCGAGCGCTACGTTCCGGTGAGCGAGCGTGACGGTGCCGAGTCAACCGTCTTCTTTACCCGCGACCTCTCGATCGAAGGGCTGCGCACGGCCGTCGCCCAGGTGTCCGGTCACCTGGAGGGCAAGCTTGCCATCAAGCTCCACACCGGCGAGCAGCACGGCCCCAACATCATCCCGAGCGAGTGGGTGGCCTCGCTGGTCAAGCAGGACCTGCCCGAGGCGACCATCATCGAGACCAACACCTACTACGCAGGCGACCGCGACACCACCGAGAAGCACCTCGAGACCCTGAGGGTCAACGGCTGGACCTTCTGCCCCGTGGACATCACGGACGACGAGGGCTACGTGGAGTGGCCGGTCGAGGGCGGAAAGTGGTTCGACACCATGGCGATGGGCAGCCATCTTCCCGCCTACGACTCCATGCTGACGCTCACGCACTTCAAGGGTCACGCGATGGGCGGCTTTGGCGGCTCGAACAAGAACATCGGCATCGGGTGCGCCACCGGCAAGGAGGGCAAGAAGTGGATCCATGCCCAGACCTCGGACAACGGTAAGACCTGGGGTGGCCAGTGGAGCGTGGCCGACGAGGAGCTGATGGAGAAGATCACCGAGTCCACCAAGGCCGCCATCGACCATTTTGGCGAGCGGGTAGTGTATGTCAACGTCATGCGCAACATGTCGGTCAGCTGCGACTGCGAGGGCACGGCTGCGCAGCCGGTCGTGACGCCCAACGTGGGCATCCTGGCATCCACCGACATCTGCGCCATCGACAGCGCCTGCGTCGATCTGGTGGTCGCCATGACTGACGCCGGCCTGGTGGACAACCATGATCTGGTGGAGCGCATGACCTCGCGCCATGGCTTCCGTCAGCTCGAGTACATGCACGAGCTGGGCATGGGCAACTGGCGCTACCGTCTGCTCGATCTCGACAACGACAAGGCGGAGGTCAGTCTCGCCGACGCCGTCGCGCACGTGGTGCCGTTCGAGGGATAGACGCCGAGCCACGCTGTCGAGCGATCGGCCATAGATGAAGGTGAGCGTGGGGTCGATGGGGCACGTCCCGTCGACCCCACGCGCATGCATCATATCCTTGAACCTAGAGCATGCTTCAGCTCTATGCTTTGGAAGGTCTTACGAACGCATGCTGGGGGAGGATGCATGGCATACCGGATCAGCGAGGTCGAGCGCAAGCTGGGCATACCCATCACCACGATCCGCTACTACGACCGCGAGGGGCTGTTGCCGCACATCGCACGCAGCGAGGGCGGGCAACGCGAGTTCTCGGAAAGCGATCTCGAGCTGCTCCAGCTCATCGAGTGCCTCAAACGCACGAACATGCCCATCCGCGACATTCGGCGCTTTACGAGTCTGCTCGCCAATGGCGATGAGTCGCTGGAGGAGCGCCGTCAGATGTTCTATGAGCGCCGCCGGGCCGTGCAGGAGCAGATCGTGGGGCTGCAGGCGGTCGCCGACCTCATCGATCGCAAGTGCGCCTACTATGACGCCGCCGTGGAAGCGGGCACCGAGGATGGCGTGAGCTGGGAGGCCATCGAGGGGCTTTTCTCCGCATAGGGCGGAGCGGACGTCACTGTCTCCTCTCCACCGAATGGCGAGTCTCACGACTGGATCTCGGGCAGCTCGGTGGCTTGATCCTAGCCGTGCTTCGGTTGTCCCGGTGACCGAGCGTCGGGCGATTCGACAGGCTCGTCGCTCGCAAAACTCCCTCTCACCCCATTGATCGGAAACGTTTCCAATTGCGGGCGGACTGTGGTATAACGGGATGGAAGGACATCGGTGGCACCGTCGGCTGCCAACCTGAGGAACCGGCGGGCTTCTCCCCACGTCACCAGCATATGATGCGGCGCCCGGCGCCGTTCCTCTTTGCATACGCACAAGACCTGAGGAGAACCAGATGACCAAGACTTCCGACCTCGCATGGTGGCAGAAGACCATCGCCTACGAGGTCTATCCCAAGAGCTTCCTCGACACGGTGGGCCAGGGGACCGGCACGATCGCCGGCATAACCGCCAAGCTCGACTACCTCTCGACACTCGGTGTCGGGGCCATCTGGATTACGCCCTGCTACCGCAGCCCCATGGTGGACAACGGCTATGACGTGCAGGACTACCGTGCCATTGACCCCTCCTTTGGCACGATGGCCGACATCGAGCAGCTGATCGCCGAGGGCAACGAGCGCGGTATCAAGATCGTCATGGACCTCGTGTTCAACCACACCTCCGACCAGTGCGCGTGGTTCCGCGAGTCGCGCAAGAGCCGCGAGGGAGAGTTCGCCGACTGGTACATTTGGCGTGACCCGCGACCCGATGGCAGCGCCCCCACCAACTGGCGCTCCATCTTTGGTGGCAGCTCGTGGGAGTGGTGCGAGGAGCGCCAGCAGTACTACCTGCATACCTTTGCCTCGCAGCAGCCCGACCTCAACTGGGAGAACCCCAAGGTCCGCGCCGCGCTCATCGACATCGCCACCTTCTGGGTGGAGAAGGGCGTGGGCGGCTTCCGCATCGACGCCATCACCTACATCAAGAAGCCGACGACCTTCGCGGACGGTCCCGCCGATGGCGAGGACGGGCTCTTCTCGGTGCACGCGGCCACGGCGAACACCCCTGGCATCCTCGACTTCCTGCACGAGTTCAAGGCTGCCGTGCGCGACGGGCGCGACATCTTCTTCGTGGGCGAGGCCAACGGCGTGGCGGCCAGCGAGCTGGATGCGTGGGTTGGGGAGCATGGCGTCTTTGACATGCTTTTCGAGTTCAGCCACACGCATGTGCCGGTGGGGGAGGCGGAGGTCTGGTGCCGTCCGGCCGACTGGCGGCTCACCGACCTCAAGCGGGTGCTCACGGCAAGCCAGACGAACACCGCGACGAACGGTTGGTATCCCATCTTCTTTGAGAACCACGACCAGCCGCGCTCCACGGCCAACTTCTTCCGCTGCGCGGGGAGTGCTGCCGACAAGGCGAAGGTGATCGGCACCGTGCTGCTCACCCTCCGGGGGACGCCCTTCATCATGCAGGGGCAGGAGTTGGGCTACGACAATCGCACGTGGAAGACGATCGACGAGTTCGATGACCTGCAGACGCGCTCCCAGTACGACTTCTCGCTGGGCGAGGGCTTCACCGAGGCCGAGGCGCTGGCGGCGTGCAACCGCTTCAGCCGCGACAATGCCCGGACGCCCATGCAGTGGGACGCGAGCGAGCACGCGGGCTTCTCCTCCGTGCGGCCATGGCTTCCCGTGCATGACGACTACACGCAGGTGAACGTCGAGGCACAGCAGGCTGACGCAGACTCTCCGCTCGCATGGTACCGTCGCCTGGCGGCGCTTCGCTCCCAGCGCGAGGAGCTGCTTACGGGCATCTACGAGGAGCTCATGACCGCAAGCGAGCAGGTCTACGCCTTCCGTCGGCAGGGGGAGGGGAGCGTGTCCGTGACCCTGGCGAACTTCTCCGACAAGCCGGCCGCCTACGATTCCGCCTTGGTGGAGGGGCTCGGTCTGGCAGCGGGCACCCACGGCGCGACGACGATCGGCACGCTGCGTCCGCTTGAGGCTGTGGTCTTTGGCTCGTAGGTCACCCTGTCCCTGAGACAGGGACCAAGGACAGCTCGTATAACCGAGGGCAGCGGGGGG
>JAWRIT010000015.1:0-3951 GCA_040268355.1 Atopobiaceae bacterium
CCTTGGGCGCCCAAGGCGAGAGTGGCTCGAACGTCTAGGCGACAAGACCATTCGCTGCCGCTTCTCTGATGGTCGTTTCTAGATGCATCGTGCTTGGAAGAAGTTTCTTTCCGTTCGAGCGTTGCATCGACGTCCTCAACGACTGCGGCTACACGGGGTTTCTTTGCTAGGGGATCATTGGTGGAAGATACATGGATGACTCTGTCGACGCTGACTTCTGTTGCTTCCACAACTTTGAACGCTCCCCCGATGAAACGATATGACGGGAGGTGTTTCGTAGCAGGACACCTCACACGATCACAAAGGAGAGAAATGACTCCCAAGGACTACATCAACGCCGCAGTTGCAAAGATGGGCAGGATCGACCGTGTGTACTGGGTTGCTTGTGGTGGCTCAATGGTCGACCTGTATCCCGCGCACTTCCTCATCAACACCGAGAGCATTGTCATTGAGTCAGCCATTTATACGGCTCGCGAATTCTGCCTTATGCCACCCGCGCGTCTTGACGAGAACAGCCTCGTCATCACGTGCAGCCACTCCGGCGGTACCCCCGAGAACTATGAAGCCTGCCAACTCGCCGTCTCTCGCGGTGCCTATGTGCTTGCCCAGACTAACAAGGCGAACTCTCTCATTGATTCGGGCGAGTGGCCCTGTTGGGTGTACGAGTGGACGGATGAGACCCCACAGGTCGAGAAGCCCGCATGCTACTCGCTGATGCTTGCTGCCGAGGCTATTCGCACGCGCGGCGAGCCGCGGTTCTACGACGCCCTTGTCGCTGACATTGCCAAGATGGACAGCGTCATCGCCGCCGCCAAGGCCAAGTGTGACGCTGAGCTCTCAGACCGCTTTGCGACGCTCTGCAAGGAGCATGCGTTCCTCTACATTCTTGGCTCCGGTCCCACGTTCTGCCAGACCTACGGCTTCGCAATCTGCTCCCTGCAGGAGATGCAATGGCAGGACTGCTGCTACATCCACTCGGGAGAGTACTTCCACGGTCCTTTTGAGTGCACCGAGGATGGCGTCTTCTATTTCCTGCAGATGGGCTCCGGTGCCAATCGCCCCATGGATGAGCGCGCACTCTCATTCCTCACGACTCACACCGACACCCTTATGGTGCTTGATGCCCTGGAGTACGGAATGGATGTCATCGATGAGGCCGTCCGTCCGTATCTCGACCCGGTCCTCTTCTACGAGATGAACGTTACCCTGCGTGTCGCGCGTGGCAAAGCCTTCGGTCACGATCCCGACCACCGACGTTACATGGGCAAGGTCCAGTACTAGAGGATCGTCTGGTCCGGCACTTCCGGACCCCGTCCCAAGGAGCGATGCCATGAGATTTATCGACTTAGATGTATCCGTGTGCGGTTTCGGCGACAACGTCGTCGACGTCTACGAGCACATCCGTACCGAGTTTCCTGGTGGCAATTGCGTAAACTTCGCCGTCTACGCCAAAAAGGCTGGCGTGCGCCGTTCTGCCTACATGGGCTACTTCGGCTCTGATGATCGAGCCGAACGCGTTATCGACGCCTTGCACGAGGAGGGTGTCGAGACCCTCAAATGTAAGCAGCTGCTTGGCCCCAATGGCTACAGTTGTGTCTCTATTGACGAAGACGGCGATCGTCTCTGGGGCGACTACAATGCCGGTGGCATCCGCGGCGAGACCAGCTTTGTGCTTGACCGATTCGATATCGAATACCTGCGTCAGTTCGATGTCGTCCATTCAGGCAACTATTGCTACATGGAGCGCCAGCTCCCCAAGATTCACCAGGCGGGGATCCCGCTCTCCTTTGACTTCTCGGACGACTCGTCCTGGGAGTACTACGAGGAGATTGCCCCCAACGTGACCTATGCGTTCTTCTCTTCTTCGGGACTCTCTCTTGATGAGATGAATGAGCGCCTAGTCAAGGTGCATGAGCTTGGTCCCAAGTGGGTCAGCGCCACGCGTGGTGCCGACGGTTGCTATGCCTATGATGGTGGACGCTTCTATCGCCAACCTGCTAAGCCCATTGAGCACATGGCAGATGCCATGGGGGCGGGCGACTCTTTCCTCACCGCCTTCCTTGTGAAGTTCATCGATGCTCGCAAGAAGGGCTCCTCTGACGAGGAGGCCTCCATTGCCGGACTTGACTTTGCGGCAAGCTTTGCTTCCGAGGTCTGCTGCTCTATCGATGGCAGTTGGGGTCACGGTTACCAGTACTAGCTTGCGTCTAGCGGACGGGACGCAAGGGCGTCCCGTCACACTGCTCAGAGAGAGCACCGCAGGGCAGATGTCGGAAGGAGTTCTGTGCAGTCAGTCCCCGCTGCACTGATGTGGAAGGGCTCGGACGCGCTCTATTTTACGGGCAAGGCCGTCAACTGAAGGGCTATGATCCTTCAAGCTCCTCGCTCAGGCTCCGCTCAAAAGCATGGCGGGGCATCTTGGGGGCGCTGGTCTCTGCGCAGGGGCGACCGAGCGCGAACTGATGGTCTGTTACATCAAAGTATATGCACGGCGTATGGCTCGAGCCGGCATCTCTCTATGGAGCGCCCGGCCTACTCCCAGCCCTGTGCGCCGGCTCTCGCGAGCTCGATGGCGTGGTCGAGGTCGTCGATGGGGGAGAACCGGATGCCTCCGGAGGTCACACGGTCGGTGCCGTTGTAGGCGAGCACGCAGCGCTTTCGCCCAATGCGAGCCACATCATCGGCGAACTTTGTGAGCCCGCCCGCACTGTCTGGCGAGAAGGTCGAGGTGGACTTGACCTCCAGAGCGACATCAACATCAATGCCCCGCTCGAGCAGCAGGTCGACCTCGTTGCCGTTGGAGTCGCGCCAGAAGGACCAACGAGGGGTGCGACCGACCGAGTATGCGCGCTTACCGATCTCGGCCACGACTGCGTTCTCGAACACGTTGCCGTACTTACGGTAGGCCCGAAGCTCAGCCGGGGATTCGATGCCCAAAAGGTCACATACCAATCCCGTGTCCCAGAAATAGAGCTTCGGTGACTTCACGAGCCTCTTCTCGAAATTGTTGTGATGGGGTCGCAGCCTGAACGCCACGAAGCTGGACTCGAGGATCGATATCCAGCTCTTGATCGTGTTGACGGAGACCCCGACTGCTCGCGCGACGCTGGTCATGTCGAGCAGCTCGCCTGCTCGGGAAGCGCACACGGTCAGAAAGGTCTCGAACTCGGCGATTTTTGCCACGCCCTCCTCGCCCCGTATGTCGCGGTCTACATAGGTTTGTCGGTAGCTGGGGAAGAAGTCCTGCGGGTCGATCCCGTCCGCGTACTCGCGCGGGTAGCCGCCCCTCCAGATCCACTCTATGACGTCGGGCTCCATGCTCGCTCCGGCGAGCTCTCGGCGTGAGAGCGGTAGCAGATTGAGCACCCCGACGCGACCGGCGAGCGTCTGAGAGATGCGCTCGGCCAGAAGGAAGCTCTGTGAGCCAGACAGGACGAAGCGTCCGGGTGTCCCGTCGGTGTCCACTTCGCCCTGCAAATACGAGAAGAGCGAGGGCACACGCTGCACCTCATCGAAGATCGCAGGTCCAGGATGCGCGGCGAGGAAGCCTCGCGGGTCATTATCTGCGAACGCGCGGGTGTCCGGATCCTCGAGGTTGACGTAGTCATAGGCTGGGAACTCGTGACGCAGCATGGTCGACTTGCCGCTCTGCCTGGGGCCTGTAACCGAGATGGCAGGATAGGTGCTTGCCAGGGAGCGCACTTTCGCCGCCAACTCCCTTGGGATGTATGTTCCCCGCTCTACCATGCTTTCCCCCTCTGTTTCGGGTTCCCTCACTGCATTATTACATAGACCTCGTTGATCGTTTTGCATGAAATGGGTTCAGAGGGCATCGTCATGGAGATCGTCGGATCCAAGAAGGTCGATCCTGTGTGGCTCATCTTCGGGACCATGGTCTTCGGCGTCATCGCCCATACCCCTCTTGAAGGTCCTTCACATGAGACAGCCCCC
>JAWRIT010000016.1:0-42850 GCA_040268355.1 Atopobiaceae bacterium
CACAGCCACGCGGGTGCGGGCCCGCTCTTTGGTCGCGCGTCTCCCACGTCGCCGTGCGCCCTCACGTATACTTGGGGGCGAACCCACTGTGAGACCTTGGGAGACATGAGTGCGCGTACGAGGCGCGCACGGGGCCACCCCT
This sequence comes from Atopobiaceae bacterium, assembly GCA_040268355.1. Lineage (GTDB taxonomy): Bacteria > Actinomycetota > Coriobacteriia > Coriobacteriales > Atopobiaceae > UBA1367. The sequence goes on from JAWRIT010000016.1 coordinate 143, forward strand.
GTGCGTGTGCTGGCGTGCGGACGAAGTCCCCCGCTGCGCGGCGCCAAGCCCCTCGTGCGGATCATCGCCGAGGAGTGCGCCCTGGTCTTGCTGACGGACGATGACCGCATGCGCACGAGAGGGGGGCCATGGACACGACCATCCGCGAATCACAGCTTTCAGAGCGGCTGACGAGCGCCATCAGGAGGACGGCACCGGGCACGGCGTTGCGCCACGCGCTCGACATGATCATTGCCGGCCGCCTGGGTGCGCTCATCTGCATCGGGGACACCGAGCAGGTGCTGGCCGCGGGGGATGACGGCTTCAAGCTCGACATCTCCTTCACGGCGAACCGCCTGTTCGAGCTCTCCAAGATGGACGGTGCGATCGTCGTCGATCGCGACCTCACGCGGATCCTGCGGGCGAACTACCACCTCAACCCGGACCCGTCGCTGCCCACCTCCGAGACGGGCATGCGACACCGCACCGCCGCTCGCATGAGCCTGCTCACGCGGGCCTTTGTCATCTCGGTCTCCGAGCGCAGACAGGTCATCACGCTCTACGTGGATGGGCGCGGCCATGAGATCCGCACGGTGCCAGAGCTCATGACCTCGGTGAACCAGCTGCTCGTCTCGATGCAGAACACCCGCCTGCAGCTTGACCGCAGCCTGTTGCGGCTCACCACGCTCGAGCTGGACAACTACGTCACCTTCGAGGACGTGGCGGACTCGCTCTACCTCTTCGAGGTGCTCATGACCGAGGGGGAGGCGCTTGATCGGGTGATCCTGCAGTTGGGACACGAGGGGCGTACGATCAAGATGCAGCGCGACGAGTTCGTCGGCGACATGGACGACAAGTACACGCTCATGATCCGCGACTACGCCCGTGACTCGTCCCTGGAGAGCGCGCAGGCGATCCGCCGTGCGCTGCACGACACGAATAACATCCAGCTGCGCTCGGGGAGCCGCATCGCCGAACTGCTGGGGTACGAGGGGAAGACCGACGACTCCACCATCTCGCCGCTCGGCCTGCGCACGCTCTCCAACGTGAGCGTGGTCCGGCGCGGCATGGCCGACAAGATCGTGGACGAGTACGGCTCGCTCTCCGAGCTCATGAACGACATTGAGCACAACCCCGATCGTCTGGACGACCTGGGCGTCGCCAACCCCTCCATCCTGGCCGACAGCCTCTATCGCATGTGGGGGAAGCGCGCATGAGATCCGGGATGACCTGCACCCTTCCTCAGCGGCAGCGGGTGGGAGTGGCTCCGCAGGGTCCGGACACCTGTGCCGTCATCGTGGCGGGCGGGCTGGGGGAGCGCTTCGGCGACGCACGGGGCAAGCAGTTCGTCAAGCTCTGCGGCCTGCCTCTTATGGCCTGGTCCATCTTGGCCCTCGACCGCGCCCCGTCCGTCGGGCACATCGTGGTGGTGTGTCCGCACGGCAAGTTGGATCAGGTTCGTGTCGAGGTCCTGGCGGAGCTTTCCCTGCGCTGCGAGGTGACCCTCGCACTTGCCGGGGCGACGCGCCAGGACTCGGTCTTCTCCGGGCTGATGGTCGTCCCGCCCGAGTTCGACCTGGTCGCCATCCATGACGCGGCGCGTCCGCTCGTGGAGGCGGACGCCATCGAGCGCTGCGTCGCCGCCGTGCGTGCCGATGAGCAATTGGCCGGCGCGATCCTTGCCGCACGCTCGGTCGACACCCTGAAGATCGTCGACGCGGAAGGGGCCATCCTGGCGACGCCCGATCGCGCTGGCTATTGGTGCGCCCAGACGCCGCAGATCTTCCGTATGCGGCAGATCGTGGCGGCGCACAAGGCCGCCGTGTGGGACGACTTCGTGGGCACCGACGACGCCTCGCTCGTCGAGCATCAGGGTGGGCGCGTGCGCGTCGTCGCAGCGTCACGTGACAACATCAAGATCACCGTGCCCGAGGACCTGGTCATCGCCGAGGCGATCTTGGGATCCCGGCTCGAGCGCGGGGAGTAGCGCGACACGGTACCGGACGATGGGCGCCACAGCGGGGGCGTGCCGCCACGAGCGACCAGAGGGGATAGACGTAGGGATGCTGCACATAGGACACGGCTATGACGTGCACGCCTTTGCCGAGGGGCGACGGCTGGTGCTGGGTGGGGTCGAGATCGACCACCCTTGCGGGCTTGCCGGCCACTCCGACGCCGACGTGGTGGCCCACGCGCTTGCCGACGCACTGTTGGGGGCCATGCGCGAGCAGGACATCGGAGCGCTCTTTCCAGACACCGATACCGCCTATGAGGGGGCCGACTCGCTCGTGCTGCTGGCACGGGTGGCCGAGCTCGCCCGCGAGCGGGGATACCGCATCTTCGACTGCGACTGCACGATCGCGGCGCAGGCGCCCAAGCTTGCCCCGCACCGACAGGCCATGCGCGAGAACCTGAGCCGTGCGATGGGCGTGCCGACCTCCGCCGTGGGCGTGAAGGCCACCACCACTGAGCGCCTGGGCTTCGTGGGACGCGAGGAGGGCATCGCCGCTTGGGCGGTGGCGCTGCTGGAGGACTGAGTCTGCCAGCTCGCGCCCCCCGCGCAGGTCACATGCGAAGATGCGACGGCGCGCCGCAGGGGCGAGGTGACTCTGCGCTATCATCGGAAGCTGCATGTCGCGTCACGAGGAGAACCCATGCTCGTCTACAACAGTCAGAACCACCGAAAGCAGGAGCTTGAGACCATCGAGCCGGACAAGGTGCGCATGTACGTGTGCGGCCCCACGGTCTACGACCAGATCCACATAGGCAACGCCCGCACGTTCTTGTCCTTTGACGTCATTCGTCGCTACCTCATGTACAAGGGTTACGAGGTCACCTTCGCGCAGAACCTCACCGACGTCGACGACAAGATCATCAATCGCGCCAACGAGGAGGGACGCAGCGCCGCAGAGGTCGCCGAGGAGTATTCGGCGGCCTTCATCGAGCAGATGCACCGCTTTGGCATCCTCGACCCCGACATCCGCCCGCGCGCCACCCGCGAGATCGAGGCCATGCAGGAGATGATCGCCCTGCTCGTGGAGCGTGGGCACGCCTATGCGACGGACAGCGGTGACGTGTACTTCTCGGTGCGCTCCGACCACAACTACGGAGTCCTGTCGGGGCGCGAGCTCGACCAGCTGCGCGCCGGCGAGCGCGTGGAGGTCAACGAGGAGAAGCGCGACCCCTTCGACTTCGCGCTCTGGAAGGCGGCCAAGCCCGGCGAGCCGAGCTGGCCGAGCGCCTGGGGCGAGGGGCGCCCCGGCTGGCACACCGAGTGCTGCGCGATGATCCACCGCTACCTGGGAACGCCCATCGACATCCACGGTGGCGGCCAAGACCTGGTCTTCCCGCACCACGAGAACGAGACCGCCCAAGCCATGTGCGCGTGGGGCACCGCGCTCGCCAACACGTGGATGCACACGGGGATGCTGCGGGTCAACGGCGACAAGATGTCCAAGAGCCTGGGGAACTTCTTCACGTTGCAGGAGATCCTCGATCGCTACCCCGCCGACGCGGTGCGCCTGCTCATGCTGCAGACGCACTACCGCTCGTCGCTCGACTTCCAGACCGACCAGCTCGATGGTGCGGTGGGAACGCTCGAGCGGCTGCGGACCTGCGTCAAGAACCTGCGTTGGGCGGCGGAGCATGCTGCCGCAGGCGACGGGGCACTGAGCGAGGCCGACCGCGCGCTCTCCGCGGCGGCGAGCGACGCGCAGGCGTCCTTCGTGCGCCAGATGGACGACGACTTCAATACCGCGGGGGGCCTCGCCGCCATCTTCGAGCTGGTCACGGTTGCCAACCGCTACCTGGACGAGGTCGGGGGGCGCACCGCGACCGCCGTCACGCTGCGAGCGGCGGACACCCTGGTCGAGCTGGCCGAGGTGCTGGGGCTCACGCTGGAGGCGAGCGCGAGCGAGCTTCCCGACGAGCTGGTGGAGCTCGCCCACGAGCATGCGGGCTACGAGGGCACCAGTCCGGACGCGGCGGCGGAGGCGCTGCTCGCGGCCCGTCAGCAGGCCCGCGCGAACAAGGACTGGGGCACCGCCGACGCCATTCGTGACGCGCTCACCGCCTTGGGTCTGGTGCTGGAGGACACGGCGGCCGGCGCTCGTCTGCGCCGCGCCTAGGAGGCATCGCGACGGCGGGACGGCTCGTGGCGGCTTGGAGCAAGCTCGCCGGGAGCCGTCCCGTCGCCTTCATGCGAGAGAGGGAAGGCTCGTGGCAAAGAACCAGTCACAGCGGCCGGGACGCGACGTGCGGGGTGGCAAGGGCAAGGCAACCCCGTCAAGGCAGGGCGGCGGCAGGAGGCCCGGCGGCAAGGGCGCCTCGGGCAAGGGTGCCTCGGGCAAGGGCACCCGTCCGCACCACAGCGCGCGGACACCGGCACGTGCGGGGCGCGGCGCTCATGCCGGGGGAGCCGGTCGTTCCGCGGACGCCAGCCAGGGCTCGTGGATCGAGGGCCGTCGTGCCGTGGCGGAGGCGCTGGAGCTGGGCATGCCGCTGCGCCGCGCGCTCGTAGCCGAGGGGGACGGCACCCTCGCAGGCCTGGTGCGACAGCTCGAGGAGGCGGGCGTCGCCATCGAGCCCGTCTCGCGTGGCAGGCTCGACGCGATCTCCTCGCACGGCGCCCACCAGGGCATCGCGGTCCAGGCGGCACCCTTTCGCTATGCCGAGCTCGCCGACGTCTTTGCCCGTGCGGGCGAGGGCGACGCGCTCGTCGTCCTGCTTGACCACGTGACCGACCAAGGCAACCTCGGCGCCATCGTCCGCTCGGCCGAGGTCGTGGGAGCCGCAGGCGTCATCATCGCCAAGGCGCGCGCCGCGGGGGTGGGCGTCGGCGCCTACAAGGCCTCGGCGGGCGCCGTGCTGCACCTGCCCATCGTCCAGGTGTCGAACCTTGCCACCACCATCGAGACGCTCAAGGAGCAGGGCTTTTGGGTGTGCGGCGCCACTGAGCACGCCGAGACGGACGTGTGGGAGGCGCCTCTGGGCGGCAGACTCTGCCTGGTGATGGGCTCGGAGGGCGAGGGCATCTCCCGCCTGGTGCGCGAGCGCTGCGACTTCGAGTGCCGGCTGCCGCAACGCGGGCGCCTCGAGAGCCTGAACGTGGCCCAGGCGGCGACGGTGATGTGCTACGAGTGGCTGCGCCGCACGATGTCCGCAGCCGGAGGGGCATGAGATGGCACGGCCCCGGCTGCCCCTGTTGATCGTCGACGGCTACAACGTCATCTATGGCACGCCGCGCTATGCGACCCTCATCGACGAGCATGCGGGCGCGGGGGCGCTGGCGGACGTGGCGTCGCTCTCGCGCGACCCTTACGGGCACGACCCCTTCGAACGCTCGCGCGAGACGCTGGTCGCCGACGTGGCCGCCTACGCGCAGGGCACTTACGAGCCGGTCATCGTGTTCGATGCGGCGGAGAACCTCTCCGACGAGCGTCCCGACTTCTCGCGTGCGGGCGTGCGCGTGGTCTTCTCCCAGACGGGCGAGTCGGCGGACGCCGTCATCGAGCGCCTTGCGACTCGCGCGCGCCGCAGGCAGCGTGACGTACTGCTGGTGACCTCCGACAACACGATCCGCTTCACGGTGGGCGGGGTGCCCGTCACAGCAGTCTCAAGCCAGCTGCTCGCCCGCGACATCGAGACGGTGAACACCGACATCGCGACCGCGCGCGAGGAGCGCACCCACGGGCGCATGACCCTGGAGGACCGCCTTGACCCCGAGCAACGAGCGAAGCTCTGGAAGCTCCTTGGCAACGGGGGAGGACCCGGCTGACGGTTCGCCAGCTCCCAAACGTGGTACCATGGCGCGAAGCACTCGCCAGCGTGGCTCAATGGTAGAGCACCGGCCTTGTAATCCGGTGGTTATGGGTTCGATTCCCATCGCTGGCTCCATCGACAGATGACAGCGCCCCCATGCATGTCTATGCATGGGGGCGCTGCGCTTAGGAGCGGATAGGGCGCCCGCGGGCCGCGCTGACAGCCGCCCGCTGCTGCTCTCCCTGGCTCGTTACTTCCTGCTGAGCTCGAGGTAGAGGGCGGCGTTGGCGCTCTCCCGGTATGGGATGGCCCACAGGATGTCGACAAGGCCCAGGGTCAGGGCACCAAGGATGTACCAGCCCAAGAAGGAGAGGTCCATCAGGAAGGCCTGCCCCTTGTTGCCGTCCATCATCTGGCGGGAACGGGTGATGACCTCGGTCGGGGAGAGGTCCGGCTCATCCTTGACGATGTAGGGCACCATGCGATACGAGTAGGCCTTCACGATGCCGGGGATGACGAAGAACAGCGACCAGAGGATGAGGAACACGTCGGTCAGAAGAAGCGTGACGAAGGTGCGGCCGTAGTCCTCAAATCCCTCCAGGACCGTGCCGACCCGGGTGGTGGGGTCGCCGATGTTGCGCTTGAAGAAGTGGTAGCCACCGACGGTAAGCGGGTTGAAGACGAAGATCTTGAGCAGGAGGCTGACGAGCATGATGATGAGCACGCCGCCAATGAGCGCGCTCATCAACGCGACCTGGGCCTGAGGCGACAGGCGCGAGTACCCGTCGGAAATGATGGCGGTCGTGGAGTCCATCTCCGAGGGCGATACCTCCGGTCTGTTTTGGGAGTTTGCCACGGCACTTCCTGCCGCGAGTATGGTCAGGAGGAACCCGACGATGACGCACGACCAGTAGTTGGCCCGAAACGCGGACCGACCCCGGGCCTTCATCTCAGCGATAGTCCACATGCGGTGGTTTCCGTTTCTCTTGGTCATGCCGGACGCACCCACGTGCCGACCGACATGCCCGCGCCCCGAAAGGTGCGGGTGCGGTTACGAAGTGACCTATTATAGGGGACGACCCGTTGAGCGTAATGACAATGTTGTTAAAAGTGGCGTTCGTGACGGCGGTCATGCGGACGCGACATTGCGTGCTCTAGCAGGGTTTCATGTAGGTTTGATGGCATGGAGACGCCCGGATGGGTGGATTACGTTGACAAGATTGGTGTGGGGGCGTATATTCTCCTTCGCTTGCAAGGGGAACGACCTGAGCAGGCGGCTTGAAAACGGAAAAATGGGGATGTGGCACAGCGGCAACTGCGGCGGACTGTAAATCCGCTCCCTCTGGGTTCCCTGGTTCGAGTCCAGGCATCCCCACCATTTTCGCCCGTGTAGCTCAGTCGGTAGAGCACTTCGTTGGTAACGAAGAGGTCACCGGTTCAAGTCCGGTCGCGGGCTCCACTTTCAAGCAGGCACCACGCCGGTGTAGCTCAGTTGGTCAGAGCGCACGGTTCATACCCGTGTTGCCACTGGTTCGAATCCAGTCACCGGTACCAGCGTTCTAACGGCACCTCCGGGTGCCGTGAACATATTCGCAGGTAATTGGCCTTTGAGTAGGGTTGTTTCCAGAAGGAGGACGGCATGGCCAAGGAGAAGTTCGATCGTTCTAAGCCGCACGTAAACATCGGTACGATTGGTCACGTCGACCACGGCAAGACCACTCTGACGGCAGCCATCACCAAGGTTCTCTCCGAGACCGAGGGCTGCAACGCGGACTTCACCGCGTTCGAGAACATCGACAAGGCTCCCGAGGAGCGTCAGCGCGGCATCACCATTAACGTTGCCCACATCGAGTATGAGACCTGGGAGCGCCACTACGCGCACGTCGACTGCCCGGGCCATGCTGACTACATCAAGAACATGATCTCCGGTGCCGCCCAGATGGACGGTGCCATCCTGGTCATCGCCGCCACTGACGGCCCCATGGCCCAGACCCGCGAGCACATCCTGCTCGCCCGTCAGGTCGGCGTGCCCTACATCATCGTCTTCCTGAACAAGTGCGACATGGTCGACGACGAGGAGCTGCTTGACCTTGTCGAGATGGAGACCCGCGACCTGCTCTCCGAGTACGACTTCCCCGGAGACGACCTGCCCATCATCCGTGGCTCCGCGCTCAAGGCCCTCGAGGGCGACGCGAAGTGGGCCGAGGCCATCGTCGAGCTCATGCACGAGGTTGACTCCTACATCCCGACGCCGGCCCGCGAGGCTGACAAGCCCTTCCTGATGGCCATCGAGGACGTCATGACCATCTCCGGCCGCGGCACCGTCGCCACCGGCCGTGTCGAGCGCGGTCAGCTCACGCTGAACTCGCCCGTCGAGATCGTCGGCATCAAGGAGACCCAGAGCTCCGTCGCCACCGGCATCGAGATGTTCCGCAAGACCATGGACTACTGCGAGGCCGGCGACAACGTGGGCATCCTGCTGCGCGGCATCAAGCGCGAGCAGATCGAGCGCGGTCAGGTCCTGTGCCAGCCCGGCTCGGTGGATCCGCACGCCGCCTTCACCGGCGAGATCTACGTTCTGACCAAGGAGGAGGGTGGCCGTCACACCCCGTTCTTCTCCGGCTATCGTCCGCAGTTCTACTTCCGCACCACCGACATCACCGGTGACATCCAGGAGCTCACCGACTCCAACGGCGGCAAGGTCGAGATGGCCATGCCTGGTGACCACGTGACCATCAAGGCAGAGCTCATCCACCCGATCGCCATGGAGCAGGGCCTCAAGTTCGCTATCCGCGAGGGTGGCCACACCGTCGGCGACGGTCGAGTCTCCACGATTCTCGACTAGCCGCTGCGCTCCAAGCGCTTAGGCAGGGGGCCCGCACTTCGGTGCGGGTCCCTTTTTTGCTGAGCGACGCCAGGGTTTGCACAGTTCAAAGGCACTGAGGTGCTACTTTGTAGTTTTGTTGAGACTCGGGCGATGCATGGGCGGGCGTTGACACGGCCAGCGCCCGGATGGTAATGTTTTTCGTTGCGTCACCTCCGGGGTAGTCTCGCTGGTGGCTATCAACAGGAGGATTCATGCGTACACTGGTTACCCTTGCATGCACTGAGTGCAAGCGTCGCAACTACACTACGGACAAGAACAAGGCCAACACTCCTGACCGCATGGAGTTGAAGAAATATTGCCCGTGGTGCCGCAAGCACACCGTGCACCGAGAGACTCGCTAAACTAAAGGGAGTCATATATACGCCGGTAGTTCAATTGGTAGAGCGGCGGTCTCCAAAACCGTTGGTTGAGGGTTCGAGTCCTTCCCGGCGTGCCAGAAACACCACCGGCCATCCCACTTGGGTTGGCCGGTTTCCATACTGAGGGGACCTACGTCCCAGAGGGGTTAGGGATATGGCCAACAAGGATCGCAACAAGAGGTCGGCGCGTCAGGCTCGCCAGCGCGAGCGTGCCGAGCGAGAGGCCCTTGCTGCCCAGGCTGCTGCCAGCAGCACCAAGGGCAAGGCCACCAAGGCTGCCAAGGCCAGCTCCTCAGAGAAGAAGACCGCGCCTGTCAAGGCGTCGGCAACCAAGAAGACCGGCGTGCTTGGGCGCGTGCGTTCCTACTTTGGGGCCGTGCGTGGCGAGATGCGCCGTGTCACCTGGCCAAGCAGGCCGGAGCTGACCAACTACTCGGTCGCCGTGGTCGCCATGCTCGCCGTCTTCGGGCTTGCGGTCTGGGCGATCGACACCGGCTTCGTGGCGCTGCTCGTCGCCTTCACGAGCTTGAGGGGGTAGAGATGGCAAAGCGCTGGTATGTGGTCCATACCTACTCGGGCTACGAGAACAAGGTCAAGACCGACCTCGAGCACCGGATCGAGACCTACGGCGTCGAGGACAAGATCGTCGACATCAAGATCCCGACCGAGGAGGTCACCGAGATCAAGGACGGCGGCAAGCGCGAGACCAAGGAGAGCAAGATCTTCCCTGGGTACGTGCTGGTGCGCATGGAGTGCGTCGGGGGAGTCGTGGACGACAACCTCTGGCAGATCGTGCGCAACACGCCGGGCGTAACGGGTTTCGTGGGCATCGACGGCAAGCCCACGCCGCTGCGTCGCGACGAGTTCAACAAGATCATGCGCCGCACCAGCCCCCGGACGGGAGCTCCGGCGACAAAGCACACGACCACGACCAACCTCGAAGCCGGCATGGCGGTGCGCGTGGTCTCCGGGCCACTCGCGGACTTCGACGGGCAGGTCTCGGAGGTCAACGCCGAGGCGGGCAAGGTCAAGGTCATGCTCACCATCTTTGGCCGCGACACCCCGGTCGAGCTCACGCTTGATCAGGTCACCACGATCAGTTAGCAGGCAATTCGGCAGGCGCCCGTTATCGGTGAGGATAGCTTCTCGGACGCAGGCAACCACATAGATTCACCGCAGCATTCTTCAGGAGGTCACGATGCCCAAGAAGGTCGTCAACTTCATCAAGCTCCAGATTCCCGCCGGCAAGGCCAACCCCGCGCCCCCCGTCGGCCCCGCCCTGAGTGTCGCCCAGGTCAACATCATGCAGTTCTGCCAGCAGTTCAACGCTGCCACGCAGGACCAGGCGGGCGACATCATCCCCGTCGAGATCTCGGTCTACGAGGACCGCTCCTTCGACTTCGTCTGCAAGACGCCGCCCGCAGCCCAGCTCATCAAGAAGGAACTGGGCCTGGCAGGTGGCTCCGGCGTGCCCCAGCGTGACAAGGTCGGCCAGCTGACTGACGAGCAGCTCACCAAGATCGCCGAGACCAAGATGCCGGACCTCAATGCCAACGACATCGAGGCCGCCAAGAAGATCATCGCCGGCACCGCCCGCTCCATGGGCGTGACCATCGCCGAGTAGCAAGACAATCTGGTACTTCGCGCCGCCCTGCGGCGCCATCGCACAGTGGGAGGGCATCGGCGCCCGCTAACCACGCACTTACCACAGGAGGTAGGAACAATGCCGAAGCACGGAAAGCGTTACAACGAGCAGTTCGCCAAGGTCGACCGCAACAAGTTCTACACCCCGATGGCTGCCATGCAGCTCGTCAAGGACATGGCCGGCGCCAAGTTCGACGAGACCATCGAGTGCTCCATTCGTCTGGGCGTCGACACCCGTAAGGCGGACCAGAACGTCCGCGGCTCCATCTCGCTGCCCCACGGCATCGGCAAGGACGTCCGTGTGGCCGTCTTCGCCGAGGGCGAGAAGGCTCGTGAGGCCGAGGCTGCCGGTGCGGACCTCGTCGGCTCTGACGACCTCGTCGCGCAGGTCCAGGCCGGCGAGATCAACTTCGACGCATGCATCGCCACACCCAACATGATGAGCAAGGTCGGCCGTCTGGGTCGTATCCTCGGCCCCCGTGGCCTCATGCCCAACCCCAAGCTGGGCACCGTGACCATGGACGTCGAGCGCATGGTCGGCGAGCTCAAGGCCGGGCGTGTCGAGTATCGTGCCGATCGGTACGGCATTTGCCACGTGCCCATGGGCAAGGCGTCCTTTGATGTCGTCAAGCTCACCGAGAACTATGGTGCCCTGATAACCGAGCTGCTGCGCGTCAAGCCGTCCACGGCAAAGGGCCGCTACGTCAAGAGCGTGGTCTTCTCCTCGACCATGGGTCCTGGCGTCAAGGTGGACTCGCAGATCATCCGCGACTTCACGGAGGAGTAGTCGCACTCACAGGGCCTTGCGGCAACAGACGCCGCGGGAAACGTGCTCACACAGCGGGGCGGCCGAGGGATTGCCTGGGTCGCCCCGCTCCTTTGCGCAGGAGCCGTCACATGGTGGCACCCGGGAGTGTGGAGGACCTTTGCCGCACGTCAAACGCTTGACAGCAACCCCAGAGACTGGCAGTATAACCACTGTTGGAACAAGCACGTCCGCTGCCAAAGACAGCCGGTGCCGTAAGGCGTAAAGGGGAAACCCGCCTGCCGAGGTGGTCTTGAGATTGCACCCTTGGGACCCCGTTTGGCTGCGCCAGGCGGGGTCTTTTGCGTGAAGGCCCTCCGAACGTCGGTGGTCGTGCCTGAACGCATGCAAGGGAGGTGGAATTATGCCAGCACAGTCAAAGTACGAGATGCTCGACAAGGTCAAGGCGTCGCTCGATGGTGCCAAGGGCTTTTACGTGGTCGACTATCAGGGGCTGACGGTCAAGGAGGCCCAGGAGCTGCGTCGCTCGATCCGCGAGGCGAACGGCTCCATGAAGGTCTACAAGAACAACATCGTCAAGATCGCGCTCAAGGAGTCGGAGCTTCCCGAGCTCGATGAGATGCTCGTGGGTACCTGCTCCTACGTGTTCTTTGGCGATGATCCCGTGAGCGTCGCCAAGGCGCTCAAGGACTTCGCCGAGAAGAACAAGAAGACCGAGGTTCTCGGTGGCATTGCCGACGGCGCTGCCCTGAGCGCAGACGAGGCAAAGGCCTATGCCGACCTGCCGAGCTACGACGAGCTCATGGCACAGCTCGTGTACGTCCTCGCAAGCCCGATTCGTGGCCTCATGTCCGTGGCAGAGGGTCCGACTCGCGGCCTGGCGATCGCCCTGCAGGCGATCTCCGAGAAGGAGGCAGCCTAGCCTGCGTCCGAACAGCACGTCATTTCGCACGGACGCACAAAGGGCGTCCACTACCACAGAAGGAGTCATGTCATGACCGTAGAAGAGCTCGTTGCTGAGATTGAGAAGCTGACCCTGCTCGAGGCTGCTGACCTCGTGCACGCCCTTGAGGACAAGTTTGGCGTCTCCGCCGCCGCGCCTGTGGCCGTTGCCGCCGCTGGCCCCGCCGCCGGTCCCGCCGAGGAGGCCGAGGAGAAGACCAACTTTGACGTCGAGCTGACCGCCTTTGGCTCCAACAAGATCGCCGTCATCAAGGTCGTCCGCGCCCTCACCAGCCTTGGTCTCAAGGAGGCCAAAGAGGCCGTCGAGGGTGCCCCGACGGTCGTTCTCGAGGGTGCCAAGAAGGAGGACGCCGAGGACGCCAAGGCCAAGCTCGAGGAGGCCGGCGCCACCGTCACCCTGAAGTAACTTCAGGCACACGCGAGTGCTTGGGGCTGGATCCGTACGGGTCCAGCCCCTTTTTCATGCGGATGACGCCTGCGGCCAAGGGAGAGGCGGCGCGACCGTGATGCGGGCTTCCCCAGCGGCGCCATTCGGCTCCTCTGATGGCCTATGGCTTGCGTAGGCCAATCATGCGCGTGGCGGCGAGGCGTGCGTTCTGCTTGCGCCATTCGCGAGGACTGAGCCCGTGAACGTTCTTGAAGGCCCGGGAGAAATGCAGCTGGTTGGGATACCCGACAGCGGCTCCTACCTCGGCGATGGACATCGACGTGAACTTGAGCAGGTCGGTCGCCTTGGCCATACGGTAGCCGATGAGGTATTGCTGCGGGGTTTTGCCGGTGACCTCCTTGAAGAGCTTGCCGAAATAGCTGGGATTGAGGTCGGCGCTCCGTGCGATGTCGGCAACTGCGATGTTCTTCCCGAAGTTGCCATCGATGAACTGCAGGGCCGACTGGACATGGACGTCATTGGGCTTGATCGACAGGGCTTCGGGGGCCGTGGTGGTCGAGCGCACGAGCGCATCCATAAACAGATAGAGATGTCCGATGAGCTGTAGGGCGGGGGCTTCGGGATGCGTGGCAAAGAAGAGCATCTCCTGCTCCAGCAGCGCCCTGAGACCTTCCGAGCTGGGCTTGTGGGTGGGCGTGGCGGGCGTGAGCCCAGCCAGCTCGAGCAGGTCTCCCACACGCACGCCATCGAACTCGATCCACGTGTAGACCCACGGATCGACGTCATCCGCCATGTAGGTGTTGACCTGATGGGGGAAGATCATGAAGCCCTGTCCGCCATGCAGATTGTGGGTGACGGTGTTGTTCTGCTCGTCCTGGGAGACGAGCGTCCCCTTGCCAGAGATGACGTAGTGGAACAGGTAGTGGTTGCGCGTGGCAGGGCCAAAGGTGTGCCCTGGGTGGCAGTACTCGCGTCCGTACTGGTAGGGCACGAGGTCGACGTAGTCGTTGGCGGGAAAGGTCTGATAGGTGTTCCGAGGCAGAGGCATGGCGATCCATTCTGGCACGATAAGACAAGAATTAAGGTATATAGTATAGCCACATTGATCTTTTTACAAGATCGAATACATACCTTTTACCAGCAAAAACCTTCCTTCTGCGGAAGAAGCCAGGCTCTTATGAGAAGCACTATTGAGGTAAATACCTCAGTAAACAAGAAAATATCAATAAAACATAGAAAAGTAGTTTACACAAAATCGAATATTGCCATATCGATAATGAAAGAAGCGGACTGCGCCTGTGGACGTGCGCGGCAGCAACCACGAAGGGAGCGCGGATATGGCAAGCCTAATGCTGGAACACATCGGAAAGCGGTACCCAAACGGCTTCGAGGGCGTCAAGGACTTCAACCTGGTGGTCGATGACAAGGAGTTCATCATATTCGTCGGCCCCTCGGGGTGCGGGAAGTCGACGACCCTCCGTATGATCGCCGGTCTCGAGGAGATCACCAGCGGCACCCTCACGATCGATGACAAGGTCATGAACGACGTCGAGCCCAAGGACCGAGACATCGCCATGGTCTTTCAGAACTACGCCCTGTACCCACACATGACCGTGCGTGACAACATGGGCTTCGCGCTCAAGATGGCGAAGGTGCCCAAAGACGAGATCGCAACCAAGGTCGACGAGGCGGCGCGCATCCTGGACCTCGAACAGCTGCTCGATCGCAAGCCCTCGGCGCTCTCTGGTGGGCAGCGCCAGCGGGTGGCCATGGGTCGCGCCATCGTGCGCAATCCCAAGGTCTTCCTCATGGACGAGCCGCTCTCGAACCTTGATGCCAAGCTACGCGTGCAGATGCGTGCCGAGATCAGCAAGCTGCACGAGCGTCTCGGGGCAACCATCATCTATGTGACGCATGACCAGACGGAGGCCATGACCTTGGGGACGCGTATCGTCGTGATGAAGGAGGGCGTGATGCAGCAGGTGGACACCCCTGCCGCCCTGTACAGCGCCCCGTGCAACCTCTTCGTTGCCGGCTTCATCGGTTCGCCCCAGATGAACTTCGTCGATGTTGCCATCGCCGAGCGAGCGGGCACGCTCACGGCGACGTTCGGGCGCAATGCCATCACCCTGCCAGATGACAAGGCCACAGCCCTGCGCAATGGCGGCTATGTGGGCAAGACCGTGGTGATGGGCGTGCGCCCCGAGGACGTGCTCGAGGAGGGCTCCCCGGCAGAGGGCAAGCACCTCTCTGAATCGGTCACCTCGACCGTGACGGTCTACGAGCTGTTGGGTTCCTCGGTCATGCTCTACACCGAAGCCGATGGCGCCGCCCTGTCCGCCCGCGCCGAGGCCACGACCACCGCGCGTGTCGGCTCGACGGCCCGGCTCGTCTTTGACCGGGACAAGCTGCACTTCTTTGACAAGCAGACCGAACAGGCCATCGTTCACTAGGCCGAAAGGAACAGCCATCATGTTGAGCAAGAGCATAACGCGCCGTGGCTTTCTGGGGCTTGGCGCCCCGATGGCTGCCTCCACGGCCCTTGCGGGCTGCGGCAGACGTGGTGACGGCGGCAAGACCGAGATAGAGGTCGTTGTCTACAAGCAGGAGGCAGTCAAGATCTTTGAGCGGCTTGCGGCCCTCTTCAACGAGACGCACGACGACATCCATACGACCATCACCTGTCCCAACGACGCCACCACCGTGCTGCGGACGCGCTTCATTCGTGAGGACTACCCCGATGTCATCGGCATCGGAGGAGACGTGACCTTCTCGAACTTCGTTGACGCCGGCATCTTGGCAGACGTCTCCGACTTCCCCGGCATGGCGCAGATCAAGCAGACCTACATCGACACGCTCGAGCAGCTGGAGTTCGTGCCCACCGAAGGCACCTACGGCGTGCCCTATGTGGCCAATGCGGCGGGGGTCCTGTACAACCGAGCCCTGTTCCGGGAGCACGGATGGGACATCCCCACCACCTGGGGAGCGTTCACGGAGCTGTGCGAGACGATCAGCGCTGCGGGGATCCTACCGCTCTACCTGGGATTCAAGGACACCTGGACCACGCTGGCCCCCTGGAACGCGCTGGCCATCGAGCTTGCGCCCGCTGACGTGTGCCAGCAGGTCAACGCTGGTGCGACCACCTTCACCGAGCACTATCGCGAGGTGGCGGAGAAGGAGTACGCGCTGCTGCAGTATGCCGAGGACGGACCCTTCGCCTACGGCTACAACGACGCCTGCACGGCCTTCGCCAATGGCGAGAGCGCCATGTACACCATCGGCAGCTACGCCGTGCCCCAGATCCGTTCGGTCAACCCCGACATGGACATCGACTCCTTTGTGATGCCGGGCAACGACGATGCCGATGGCCAGGTCCTCAACTCTGGTGTCGACCTCCAGTTCTGCGTGACGGAGGCGTGTCCGCACAAGGAGGCCGCCTATGAGGTGATCAGCTTCCTCATGGAGCGCGACAACCTGCAGTCCTACATCGAGGACCAGATCGCCGTGCCCTGCTGCGAGGGCGACTTCCTGCTGCCTGATGTGCTTGAGGGCATGCAGAGCTATATCGAAGAGGGAAGGACGGCCGACTACCAGGACCATTACTACCCCGCCGAGATGGCGGTGGACGCCCAGATCCAGACCTTCCTGATCGACGGGGACGTGGACAAGTTCCTCGCCAAGTTCGATGCGGACTGGACGCGCTACAACCGCGACATCATCCAGAAGGTACAGGACTACAACGCGACGCACTGACAGGCAGGTGCGGTCTGGCAGACGTCCGCATGACGGCCACGCCCGACTGCCCAAACGCATTCGTCCCTCACGTACCAGAAAGGAAAAGGAGGTACCGCCATGGGCGGCAATAGCAGGCAGAGGACCTACTACCTCATGCTCATCCCGATTCTCGTCCTGTTCTTCTGCTTCAACACGCTCCCGCTGCTGAGGGGCTTCTTCTACAGCTTTACCAACTTCCGTGGCTTTGGCGACTACGACATGGTCGGCCTGCGCAACTACGCCGATCTGTTTCAGGACGCGCGCGTGGGCAACTCCTACCGGTTCACGTTCAGGCTGGCCCTCGTCGCCACATTGGCGGTCAACGTCATCAGCCTGATGATGGCGCTGGCGCTCAACAGCAAGATCAAGTTCAAGAGCACTCTGAGGGGCCTGTATTTCATCCCCAACATCCTAGGTGCATTGGTCGTGGGCTACATCTTCAACTACTTCTTCACCTATATCGTGCCCTTCCTCACCCATACGACCTCGATTCTGGCCGACGCCAACCGCGCCTGGATCGCCATCGTGATCGTGTGCGCCTGGCAGTCCATCGCCATGAACACCATCATCTACATCTCGGGCCTGCAGACCGTCCCCGAGGATGTTTACGAGGCGGGGGCGTTGGATGGCGCCGTTGGCTGGAACCGGTTCCGCCACCTCACCTTCCCGCTCATCATGCCGTTCTTCACCATCAACATGGTGCTGTGCATGAAGAACTTCATGATGGTGTTCGACCAGATCATCGCACTCACGGACGGAGGGCCGGCGCAGTCGACCGAGTCCATCTCGTTCCTCATCTACAACAACGGCATGGCGGGTGGCCAATTCGGCTTCCAGAGCGCCAACGCCGTGGTGTTCTTCCTGGTGATCGTCACCATCTCCGTCCTGCAGACCCGTTTCTTGAGCAGCCGAGAGGAGCAGCTGTAATGCCTGAGAACGTCAAGGAGCGCTATAACTGGTCCATCACCATCCTGCTCGTCATAGGTCTTGTCACCATCCTGTTCCCGCTGTACATGACCGTCGTCATCGCTTTCAAGCAGCCCAGTGAGATGACCAACTCGATCCAGGGCATCCTGTCGCTGCCCGCGCACTGGAGCCTGAGCAACTTCCGCGAGGCCATTGAGGTCACCGACTTCTGGCGCTCGCTTCTCAACAGCCTGTTGATCACGGGCATCACCATGGTGCTCACCATCCTGATCCACTCGGTGGCAGGCTATGCGGTGGGTCGCAATCGAGGCCGCAGCAAGTTCTTCGGCGTCGCGTACTACTACATCACCAGCGGTATGTTCGTTCCCTTCGCCATTCTGATGATGCCGCTGGTCAAGCAGACGGCGCAGATGCACATAGACAACATGGCAGGCGTCATCCTCTGCTATCTGGTGTTCTACATGCCGATGAACGTCATGCTGTACGCTGGCTACCTCAGGAACATCCCGGTGGCGCTTGAGGAGGCGGCACGCGTTGACGGGGCCAGCACCTGGACCACCTACTGGCAGATCATCTTCCCGCTCATGAGGCCCATGCATGCGACGGTCGCGGTGCTCACGGCGCTGGGCACCTGGAACGACGTCATGACCCCGCTGGTGATCATGTCGGGAGGCGGCATGAACACCCTGCCGTTGGCCCAGCTCACCTTCCAGACGCAGTTTGGCACCAATTACAATCTGGCCTTCGCCTCGTACCTGTTGGCGCTGCTGCCGATCCTGATCTTCTACCTGTTCGCGCAGAAGCAGATCATTAACGGCGTCGTCAACGGTGCGGTCAAGTAGGCACCCACAGCCTCCCTGCGGGGCCGGTCGCCAGCCGGTCCCGCCCTCCGAGGGCTTGCGTAAGATGCGTCACATGCGCCGGGGAGTCGCGCCATGCCGTCCGTCGCGTGACGTTCGTGTGCCTATCGAGAAAGCCCCATGTGGCGCGTGTTCCTTCGGGCTTACGGTGGGTGCACCTATCCATCCACGACACAGGCAAAGGAAGACCTCATGTCCATCAGCTTTGACGAGCGCGCTCAGGCGCTCACGATCCACACGCGTCGTAGCACCTATCAGATGCAGGTTGATGACATCGGTTGTCTACTGCACCTCTACTACGGCAGGCGGACCGAGGGCGTGATGGGCTACCTGCCGTCATGCTTCGACCGCGGGACGTCCGCCTCGCCCTACGAGAAGGCCGACGACCGCTCCTACTCGTTGGACTTCCTGCCACAGGAGTTCCCGACACAGGGGGTGGGCGACACGCGCAGCCCACTGCTGGTCGTGCGCGATGCGGCGGGGACCTTCGGCTGCGATCTGCGGTACGTGCGCCACGAGATCCGCCCGGGCAAGTACGCGCTGCCCGGGCTGCCTGCGGTCTACGCGGACGCGGATGCCGACGAGGCCCAGACCCTTGCGGTCACCCTGTGCGACCGGCGGTTGGGATTGGAGATCGAGCTGCTCTATGGCGTGCTGCCAGAGATCGACGTCATCTGCCGCGCGGCCATCGTGCGCAACGTCGGCTCCCAGCCCCTGGTGGTGGAGAAGGCACAGACCGCCTGTCTCGACCTCGTCCATGGGGACTTCGACCTGATCTCTCTGCCTGGTCGCCATGGCATGGAGCGCGTTCCGACGCGCACGTCGCTGCGGCAGCTCTCCTGCGTGGTGGGCAGCGCCAGGGGATCCTCGTCGCACCAGCAGAACCCGCTGCTGGTGCTGGCGGACCACGACACGACCGAGACCGCCGGTCGCTGCTGGGCGATGGCCTTCGTCTACAGCGGCAGCTTCAAGGGCGAGGCCGCGCGCGACCAGTACGGTCAGACGCGCCTGCAGCTGGGCCTCTCCGATGAGCTCTTCTCCTATCCGCTCGAACCGGGTGAGCATCTGGTGGCACCCGAGGTCATCATGTCCTGGTCGGGACAGGGCCTGGGTGAGCTCTCGCAGAGCCTCCACCGTTGCATGCGCGAGCACGTATGCCGTGGCTTCTGGCGTGACCGCGTGCGACCAGTACTGATCAACAGCTGGGAGGCCTTCTACTACGACTTTGACGGCGACCGGCTCGTGGAGTTCGCCCGCCTTGCCCATGAAGTGGGCATCGAGCTTCTGGTGGTTGACGACGGCTGGTTCGACAACCGCGACGACGATCGCAGGGGATTGGGCGATTGGCGACCCAACGAGGAGAAGCTCGACGGGAGCCTGACGCAGCTCATCGCAGCCATCAACGACGTGGGCCTGCAGTTTGGCATCTGGATGGAGCCTGAGATGGTGAGCGAGGACTCCGACCTCTACCGGAGCCATCCCGACTGGGCCCTGGCGATTCCCGAGAAGCAGCCGGTGATGGGGCGCAACCAGCTGGTGCTCGACCTGTCGAGAGAGGATGTCCGTGACAATCTGTTCGCCCAGATCTGTGGCGTGCTCGACCAGGGCCCCGTCGCCTATCTCAAATGGGACTACAACCGCGTCATCACCGACATCTACTCGCATGTGACTCAGGACCAAGGCACGGTCCTCTACGACTACGTTATGGGGCTCTATGCGCTGCTTGAACGGGTGAGGAAGCGCTATCCCGAACTGCTCATCGAAGGGTGTGCGGGTGGGGGCGGACGCTTTGACGCGGGCATGCTCTACTACACCCCGCAGATCTGGTGCTCCGACAACACCGACGCCGTCGATCGCCTGTTCATCCAGTATGGCACGTCGCTCGGCTATCCGTGCTCGGCGGTCGGGGCCCACGTCTCTGCCTGTCCCAACGAGATGACGGGACGTACCACCAGCTTTGCCACCAGGGCCGTTGTCGCCGGTGCTGGCACCTTTGGCTACGAGCTCGACCTCACGCGGACGACGACAGAGGAGCGCGTCCAGATACGGTCTCAGATAGCCTGGCACAAGCGGGTCGCCCCGTTGGTGCTGAAAGGCGTCTATCACCGCTTGTCCGACCCGCTTGCCGATGCGGTGTGCGCCTGGGAGCATGTTGCTCACGATGGGAGCCAGGCGCTCGTGAGCGCCGTCGTGGTGGAGACGCATGGCTACGGCATTCCTCGCTTCGTGGTTCCCCGTGGCCTTACGGCCGGAGCGCGCTACCGCGACGTCGTGCGCGGTGAGGTCTACGAGGCCAACGCGCTTATGGAGATGGGGATGCCCCTGCCGCTCGCCATGCGGGACGGGGACCATCGCAGCTACACCTGCCTGCTCGAACGAGTCTGAAAGCTGCGCCATGGAGCGCGGCGGGCACCTATCGGCGGGGTCGTGGATCCCTTGACCACAAGGAGGCAAGATGGGCATTCCTGACATGACGACGCTTCGGAAGGTCTATGGGGCGCAGGCCACCGAGGCTGCAGAGCGCTTCTCGATGCTCGAGGGCCGCTATCGTGAGCTCTTTGGTGCCGGCACGCCCGAGTTCTTCTCGGCGCCGGGGCGGACCGAGATCATTGGCAACCATACCGACCATAACGGTGGCAAGGTCTTGGCGGCGAGCATCACGATGGACACGATCTGCGCGGCGGCACCGAACGACGACAACGTGGTGCACGTCGTGAGCGAGGGCTATCCCGAGCCGACCGTCATCAGTCTGGACGCCATCGGCGACGTCCCACGTCGTGCGGGCACCGTCTCGCTGGTGGCGGGCATGCTGGAGGCCCTGACGCGACGGGGCCATGTGGTGCGTGGCTTCAACGCGGTCGTGTCCACAGAGGTCATCCCCTCTGCGGGCGTCAGCTCGTCGGCGTCCTTCGAGACGCTGATCTGCGCCGTCATCAACCACCTCTTCAACGATGGCGCCATCGACGTGACGACCTACGCTCTGGTTGGTCAGTATGCCGAGAACGTATGGTGGGAGAAGGCGTCCGGCCTGCTGGACCAGATGGCGTGCGCGGTGGGCGGCACCATCGCGCTCGACTTCTCCGACGGCGTCGCCTTCCGGCAGGTGGACTTCTCCTACGATCAGCTGGGCTGCGACTTGGTCATCGTCAACACGGGAAGGGGGCATGCCGATCTCTCGGAGGAATACTCGTCGGTTCCCGGTGAGATGCGGACGGTGGCGGCCACCCTGGGAGTTGAGGGCCTCTGCGAGGCGACCGAGGAAACGCTGCTCGCACGGTTGCCTGAGGTGCGTTCGGCCGTGGGCTCAGATCGTGCCCTCCTGCGCGCGCTTCACTACTTTGAGGAATGCGCCCGTGTGGACGAGGCGGTCGCCGCTCTCGCAGCGGGCGACAAGGATCGGATGCTCGCGTTGATCAACGCGTCAGGCAGCTCGTCGTGGCGCTGGCTGCAGAATGCCTTCGTGAGCGGCGACGCCTGCGAGCAGCCCATTCCGGTGGCCCTCGCCCTGACCGAGCTCTACCTTGGCCGTCTTGGTGGTGGGGCCTGTCGCCTGCATGGCGGGGGCTTCGCAGGCGTTATCATGTGTGCTGTGCCCAGGGAGGCGACGCGGGGCTACGTCGAGCTCATGGGTGCGACCTTTGGGGCCGACAACGTCTACCTCACCAACATCCGATCGGCCGGCGCCGTACGTCTTGGCGCGGAGCGCTGAGGGGCCTGGGGTAGGGGACGGGAGGTCTCGGACCGGGGCGAGCGGGCGACATGAGGGCGGCACACGATGATCGAGGACTATCGCAAGGCGTGCAAGCAGGGCCGCCGCGAGGTGAGCGCGGCCATCTCCAAGGGCCGCTACCCCTACCTCCCGGCGCTGGACGAGCTGCTGGGTGAGAGACGCGGGGCGGGCGAGGTTCCCCTCGGGGTGCGCGACATTCCCATGGAGCTCGTTGTGGGGACCAAGACGCGGTCCCGCTCCAACATGTTCTCGAGTGGCTTTCTGCCGATTGCGGAGACCGGCACCGAGTTCGCCGTCAAGTGGAGTCGCCTCTTTGACGCGCAGACGAGCGAGGGCATACGGGACCCGGTGGTGGTCTATGAGTATCTGCAGCGCTTTTATGTGCAAGAGGGCAACAAACGCGTCTCGGTGCTGCGCTATCTGGGCGCCCCCACGATCACGGCAAGCGTCACGAGGATCCTGCCGGCTCCCTCGGACGACCCGGCGATCCGCTGCTACCACGAGTTCGTGCGCCTGTACCGGGTGGCACCGGTCTATGGGCTGATCTTCTCGAAGGAAGGCTCGTGCCATACGCTGGCGAAGCTCCTCGGGCAGACGCTCGACGACCCTTGGCCCGAGGACATGGTACGCAGCCTCTCCTCGACGCTCTTCCTGTTCTCGCAATCCTATCGTGCCCGTGGCGGCGGTCTGCTCTCGCAGACGGTCGCCGACGCGTTTTTGCTGTACGTCCGGGCCTATGCCACCAGACGGCCCTTGGGCGTCTCCTCGCGGGAGATGGACGTGCGCGTTGCGAGCCTCTGGGGAGAGCTGGTGGTGGCCTCCCAGAAGGACGCCATCACCTACATCGAGAGTCCGTCCGAGCATCCGGTCGGCGTCACCCGCTCGGTCAGGGGTATCACGCGCGGGCGGCGCCGGAGCCGTCCTCTACGCATCGCCTTCGTGTACGACCGCGAGCCCAGCACCTCGGGTTGGACGGCGCTGCACGAACGGGGTCGTCTCGACCTGCAGCGGCGGCTCGGCTCCACCGTGGACACGACCGCCTTCTTCAGGCGGGCGTCCGACGACGACTTCGATCGTGCCATCGCTGCGACCGTCGCCGACGAGGCCGACGTCATCGTCACGGCCTCCCCACGCCAGATGGAGCAGACGCGTCGTGCGGCCGTTGCCCACCCTGACCGGGTGTTCATCAACTGCTCCATCAATCTGACGTCCCGCGCGGTGCGTACCTTCTACGCGCGCATGTACGAGGTCAAGTTCCTCATGGGGGCGCTGGCGGCGAGCATCGCGGAGAACCACCGGGTGGGATACCTCGCCAACTCGCCCATCTTTGGCAGCGTGGCGGAGATCAACGCCTTCGCCATCGGGGTCTCGATGGTGGACCCCTATGCCACGGTCACGCTCAAGTGGACTGCGACCGAGGGCCGTGACTGGTGGCGCGAGCTGGTCGAGAGCGATGTGAGCGTGCTGGCGGGACGCGACTATCCCAACCCGCTCGCCCCCACCGAGCCCTTCGGGCTCTCCCGGCTGTACGCGGACCGTCCGCCCGAGCGCGTGGCGACCCCCGTGTGGGACTGGGGACGCTACTACGAGCTCATCGTGCGTTCCATCCAGGACGACCGTTGGCGCAGGGAGGGCGACCGGCACCGTGATCGCGCCCTCAACTACTGGTGGGGCATGCCTGCCGACGTGGTGCGACTGGAGCTGGGAGAAGGGCTGGCCAGCGGCCCGCGTCGGCTGATGCGGACGCTGCGGCAGGACGTGATCGACGGACGGCTGCACCCCTTCGAGGGCATGCTGGTGGGGCAGCGGGGACAGCTCGTGAGAGACGAGGGGTCGCCGCGACTCACGAACGAGGAGATCGCCTCCATGCGCTGGCTCAACGAGAACGTGGACGGACGCCTGCCCAAGCAGTGGGAGCTCTCGCAGCAGAGCGCGGCCGACGTGGCGGCCTCTGGCGTCATTTCGGCCGAGACCGACAACGAGGAGGACTGAGGCCGCGCATGCGCATCCTGGCCATTGCGGACGTCGAGGACGACCTGCTCGTGGCGCGACTGGGACGAGGGGCCCTGGGGCGCTTCGATTTGGTGGTGTCGTGCGGCGACCTGCGGCCCGGGTACCTCGATAGCGTGGCCACCTTGGCCAACGCGCCGCTTGCCTATGTGCGGGGCAACCACGACACGGGCTACGAGAACAGCTTCTCTCTGGGGGGCACCGACCTCGATGGTCAGGTGGTCGAGCTGGGTGGCATTCGCTTCGCCGGGCTTGAGGGCTCGCTCAGCTATCGGGATGGCATCGTGGGGTACAGCCAGGGCCAGATGCAGCGCAGGGTGGTGGCCTTGGGCCTGCGAGCGTACCTTACAGGGGGTATCGACGTGCTGGTGACCCACGCCCCGCCGCTCGGTCATGGGGACCTTCCCGATGCTCCTCACCAGGGCTTCGAGGCGTTCAACGGGCTGCTGGACTGGGTGCACCCGCGCCTCATGCTGCACGGGCACGTGCACCTGAACTACGGGCGACTCGAGCGCACGCGCGCCCATCCGAGTGGCACGCAGCTGATCAATGCCTACGGATGGCACGAGCTGGAGCTGTAGCGCAGAGGTTCCCAGTCACGACGCTGGCCTTTGATGCGCCGCCCTGCCTCGTGGAGCCTTCGTGAAGCGCGGCGCCTCCCTCATGGGCCGTGCGAGGTTCGTCGCGCGGCGTGGCTGGGAGGTCGTCCCACGACGCCGCGAGCGACCCGGCCTGGTGTAACCCACAGACAAGGTTCATACAAGCTGAGGTGCGTAGGCTCCTGTTTCCACAGATGTCGGAAGGGGAGGCCATGCGGGACGCAGCCATAGGCTTGACGAGTTGTGCGCGGCAGGGTTCCGGCATCTGCGTGGGCAGCGTTATCGAGGGCAAGTACCTGATCATCCGTGAGCTTGGGCGTGGGGGCATGTCGGTGGTGTGGCTTGCCCAGGACACGCGTCTTGGCAAGCTGTGGGCCATCAAGGAGATCAGGCCCAACGTCACCGGCATCCAGGGCGCGACGATGCGGCAGGCGCTCATCGACGAGGCGCAGTTCATGAAACGCCTCGACCACCATGCCATCCCCCGCGTAACGGACATCCTTGACACCGGCCGGACCACGCTGGTGGTGATGGACTACGTGAACGCGATCCCCCTCGACCGCGTGATGGCCGAGCGAGGGGCGCCGTTCCCGCAGGACGAGGTCATCGACTGGGGGATCCAGCTCTGTGACGTGTTGTCCTACCTGCATGGACTGCGGCCCCCGGTCGTGTACCGCGACATGAAGCCCTCCAACGTGCTGCTCAACAGCAACGGGACGCTGAGCCTGATCGACTTTGGCATTGCACTTGAGCTGACGCCGGACGCCCTGCGCAGGGCGCGGCGCATGGGCTCTGTGGGATACTCGGCGCCCGAGCAGCTCGAGTCGAGGGGCAGCGAACCCTTCGTCATCGACGAGCGGGCAGATGTCTACGCGCTGGGGGCGACACTCTACTCGCTGGTGACGGGACACGTGCCCCGTCGTCGGGGAGACGACGGGGCCGCCTCGGTCAGCTTTGCCATGCGTCCCATTCGCGAGGTGGACCCCCGGCTCTCGGAAGGGCTCGAGCGGATTCTCGCCAAGGCCACGCGCGCCGTGCCGGAGGAGCGCTATGCAACGGTGGCCGACATGCGCGCCGACCTGGAGCGCTACGAGGAGCTGACCTCCGCGTGGCTCGCCGCACAGCGGGCGAGCCTGCACCTGTTCAGGATGCGGGTGCTCGAGGCGATCGTCGCGCTCGGTGTGGGCCTCATGTTGCTGGCCGCGCGGACGGCCGTTCGCTGGACCTCGTACGACAGCCTCATGCATGACGGGGCGCTTGCGCTTGCCGAGGCGCTCGATGGGGCGTCCGGGGCAGGTCCGTCCAAGGCGACCGGAGGCGACAGCGCCTCTCGGGCGGAGGCGTGCTATGCGCGCGCCGTCGCAGTCGCACCGGAGAGGATCGAGCCATACGAACAGCTGCTTGAGACCTACAAGGTCGACGAGCGCTTCTCTCCCGCCGAGGCTGGGCGCTGGGTCAGCCTGTGGCGACAGTTCGGGCACCGCGCGCGCACCAGCGGTCGCCTCGCACGCCTGTGCTACGACGTTGGAGTGTTGTACCTGTGCTATTACGACTACGCGAACGAAGGTGGGCAAACGTCTCACGCGCCGGAGGCAATGACCGGCCAGGCGGCGATCGAGAGCGCCTCCCGGGCGAACGTCTGGTTTGCCGCCGCGCTCGATGCCTGCGACGCCGAGACCGGCTCATACCAGGGGCTTCTGGTGGACGGGCAGCACGACGAGCACGCCGCCCTCCTGGCGTACCAGGTCATTGCAAGCTTCCACGAGCAAATCGCCCGCGCGAGTCGCGAGGGGGCCGATCCCCGTCCGACCTATGGCGCGTTTTGGAAAACGGTGAGCGCGGCCATCAGGGACGGGGGTCTGATCGAGCAGACCGAGCCCATCGTGCAGCTGCGTCTGTTGCAGGTGGGCTTCGAGTCCCTGAGCTCCGCAACCTACCTCAAGGGCTTCAGACAGGCGGGCGTCGAGCAGCAGGAGGCTGTCACGCTGCTTGACGCCATCATGGACCGCCTCGGCGCGCTCAGGGACTTCGCAGGCAGCAACGAGGCGGCGACTGGCCCCATCGTGCGCGAGATCGACGAGGGCTGCGAGCAGGCACGCCTGAACATTCGGACGACCTTCAACGGTCCGACGGCGCGCCTGTCGGAGACGAGCGGGGAAGGTGCGTGATGCCGGAACTTCAAACGGTGCTTGGAGGTGCAAGCGTCGTGTCGTTCGCACTCGCCGCAGCGCTTGCCGCTCGGGCGGCGCATGCCTATGTGCGGCTGGACATTCGGTCGGTAGCGCGCAGCCTTGCTGTCCGTTCTCGCGACGGGGAGGGCGTGTTGGACGTCCCGCATGCAGGCGCGCGACGGGGACGGCGCGTCTCTGACCGTGCCAGGAGGGGGTCTGCACAGGTGCAAGTAGACGGTGTTCCACTTGCTGGTTCGCGTCCGTCCGATGCGAAAGACCTCGTCTTGACCGAGCTTGCGGATGCGGAGGCCCCTCTCGAGACGCGAGCCGACCCGGATGGGGAGACGACGTTCGAGCAGCTGGAGCCTGATGACCTGATGGACGTGGATCGCACTATGACGACAGTCGAGGGGGAGTGATGGTGGCAAGGTTGGATGTGTGTGGCGGTGGCCGTCCGTCGGTCGAGAATCTCGTGCGTGACGCTGGCATGCGCGTGCTGAAGGGCACGTTGTCGATCGGCCTTGCCGCTTCCCTGGCAACTGCTTGCGCGACAAGCGCTCGCGCGCTGCCCGTGCCTGTGCGCACGGGGCGGTCTGTGGCTGCCCGCGCGGCGACGCTGGGCCGAGTGGGCAAGGCGTCGCGCAGATCGGCCATGTCCAAGGGCTTGCAGGGAGCGGATACGGCGCCTGTCGCCACGGACGAGTCGACCGACGCGGTCGAGCCAGACGACGCGGACAAGGCGATTGCCGTGGGCGAGCCAGCTGCTACGGACGAGTCGGACGACACGGAGGACGAGACCTCGCTCGCCACGGATGAGGACCACGTGGCGCCCGTGGTCGAGTCGGCACACGTCGACCGGGCGTGCGACCGCGCGCTGCCCGGAGATGGGTCCCACGGGGAGCTCGAGGTGTTTCGCGACGCGGTGAGCGTCTCGCTCGTCGTGAGCGACGCGGGCGGCATTGACCGACGCTCCATCGCGCTTCGTGGCAACAACTCGAAGGTTCTACTCGATGTCAGCGGTATCGCAGACGGCGCGCAGACGGGGGTAGTGTCGCTGCTGCTTGAGGAGGATGGGGCACTGCTTGACCGCTCTCTTTTAGTCGAGATCAAGGATCAGGCCGGAAACGGCAGGATCTGGTCGATTGGACCCGAGGGACAGGTGCGCGACGCGCTGACGGACGTGGTCGAGACGATCGAGAACCCGCCGATGCAGGGGCATGAAGGCCACCCCGACGCACTGGTCGTGGACACGTGGGCGCCTCGCGTGACGATCGAAGGCGTTGCGGAGGGTGCCTGCGTCTCCGACGCCGAGGCGCTGCGTGTGTCCGTCGAGGAGTCCAATTTCGGTCTTTTGCGAACATTCGACGCCGGGCAGGAAGTGGTGCGAATTCGTCGGAGCGACGAAACTGACGCAAGCGACGTCGACAGTTCGGTCGCGTCCGTTGGCGAGCTGCGGCACGAGGACGGCAGCGACAGGGCGCTTTGGGTCCCGGGCCATACGCTCGACGAAGAGGGCTGCTACGTAGTCGATGCGCAGCTCATCGATATTGCCGGCCGGGCGAGCGCGGCGCAGCGTCGCTCGTTCGTCGTGGATCGGACGGCTCCCGTCGTCAGGGTCGAGGGCATTGCCGATGACGAGTGCTCCAATGACGCCTCCCGGACGGCAACCATTGTCATCACTGACGCACACTTCGAAGAGGATGCCGTGAACATCGAGGTGCGTGGGGTGAGGCCGGATGGCACCGACATCTCCGACGTGTCCGCAGGCGAGTGGACGCATGACGGCACGACGCACACCACGACCCTCACCTTGACCGAAGAGGGCAGCTACGAGGTGCGCGTGACGGCGACGGACGACGCTGGCAACGAGGGGAGCGCGTCTGTCACAGGCTTCGTGCTTGATCGCACTGCCCCGCTCATGTCATTCACCTGGAACGATGGGGCTCCCAACAAGGACCATACGCGGCGCTGCTACCAGAGTGCCCAGACGCTCGTCATCAGGGTGGAGGAGGCACATTGGCGAGGCACTGGGTCAGAGGACGGTTTCCGTCCGGTCCGCGTCGAGGGCGGGGGACGTGCCCATGCGATTCCGGTCGAGGCGGAGTGGGTGAAAGACGATGAGGCCGCCGCCGAGGGCGTGTGCGCCTACACCTGCACGCTCGTGTTTTCGGAGGACGCGGAGTACCCGGCGCTCTCGGTGACGGGCACCGACCGTGCGGGCAACGTGGCGACGATCGACCGCAGCTCCATGGAGGCGCGTCCGCTGGCCCTTAAGGGCTTCACGGTCGACACGACCCACCCCACGGTCGCCGTCGAACGTGGCGGGAGCGCATCGGGCAGCGAAGGGGGCGTGGACTACTATGCGCGTCCGACGAAAGTGAGCGTCACCGTGCGGGACCGTACCTTCGATCCGGCGGACTCGGACATCTCGTGCCCTGGCGGAAGGATCACCCGACCCTTCAGGCGAAAGGAGCGTGACGCCGATGGGGTCGTGACGTGGGTGGCTTCCGTCTCCTATGGCGAGGGCCGACATGTCGAGCCGGAGGTCGTCGTGCGGGATGGGGCTGGCAACCAGGGGGTCTACCGCAAGCGCACGCGCTTTGTCGTGGACCTCACCGCTCCTATGGTCACGGCGGTCACCGTGGACCAGGTGCCCACGGCAATCGGGTCTGATGCCGCAGGTCCGATCCAGTTCTTTCGCAAAGGGGCCACCCTTCGCCTCGCGGTCGCGGACAACATGCGCCTCAAGGCATCCGGTGCCACGGTCGTCGATCCGCAGGGAACCTACACGCGTGACCTCGAGCTCGCCAAGGGCCATCGAACGGCAGCGGTGGCCATCGACCTGCTTGATGCGACCGAATCAGATCATGACGTCGAGTTCGATCGTCGAGAGGGGACCGCGGTCGAGCTGCGTGTGGCAGACGTCGCGGGCAACGTTCGCACCTGGACCCTAGGCGAGGAGGGCACGGCTTTCGACCACCACCGAAGTAGCACGGAGAACGCGCCCCTCAATGGCTCGAGGGGCAACCATCCGCTGGCGCTTATCGAGGACCACACCGCTCCCGTGGTGACGCTCTCGGGAGTGGAGTCCGGCGCCTACTACAACACGCCTCAGACGGTCCATGCGGTCGTCGACGAACAGGGCTTTGCCTATCTCCAGCGCTTCGACGCGGACCGTGCCGTGCTCCATGTGAGTGCCTGGGAGCCGCAGTCCATCGAGGTCGAGTCGCGTCGTGATGTCGTCGCCTCGTCCTTTGAGCGGGACGGCACGCGTTGGTCATGCGACCGGCGCTTTGAGCGCGATGGCCGCTATGTGGTGTGGGCGGATGTCGACGACTATGCCGGCAACCACTCGAATCGTCCTCGCCTTGGCCCGTTCACCATCGATCGCACGGCACCGGTTGTGTCGGTGAGCTTTGACAACAACGACGTGCGCAACGGCAGCTACTACGATGCCCCGAGGACGGCGACCATCACCGTGATGGAGCACAACTTCGACCCAGCGCTGTTTTCCGTTAGGACCGACGGGGAGGTGAGCGACTGGTCGTCGAAGGGTGACACGCACACCTGCACGGTCTCGTTCGCCCACGATGGCAGCTATGGGCTTACGGTCTTGGGCAAGGACCTGGCGGGCAACGAGGCGACGCCTCATGTCGAGCCGGAGTTCGTGATCGACACCACGGCCCCCACGATCTCTTTTGGCGGCAGGGGCGAGCGCCTGGGGCTTGCGAGGGAACTTGTCGCGGCAGATGAGACCGAGACGGTCGATGAGGGGGATGCGTACCGGGGGCCGGTGTGCGACGGCGAGGCGTACAACGGCGTGGTCGCGCCGGCCATCACCCTTGCCGACGAGCGGAACTACGATCCTTCGGGTTGGACGGTCAAGCTGGTCGGCAACAAGGTCGGAGACGTCACGGACGCGTACGTGTCGCAGGCGAGCGACGGAGCGCACGCCCAGACCCAGACGATCTCCCTTGCGGACATCGGGGCCAAGGAGTCGGATGATGGCGAGCGACACTATGACGTGGCCGCCGACGACATCTACACCCTCTCCGTGACGCTCGCCGATCGCGCCGGCAACACCGTGGAGGACGAGATCACCTTCTCAGTCAATCGCTTCGGTTCGAACTATGTGGTGAGCGTGCTCGACGACGAGACGGGAGACGCCTATCCACCGGACGCGGAGATGCTGCCGCAGGCGCCACGTGTGGTGATTCGCGAGATCAATGTGAGCGGCATGGCGTCCCATGCCGACAGCCTCCGTGTGACCAAGGAGTATGCGCACGCCACGACAGCCATCGCGCAGGACCGCCCGGAAGATCCGGATGCCGGAGTGGGTTACCGTCTCTCGGTTCCTGGCGAAGATGACCGAAAGAACCGGTATGGGTGGTCTGAATATGTCTACACCATTCGTGCGGCAAACTTTGGGACCGCACGAGACAGCTCTCACGCGCGCGCTGGGGGCCAGGGTCTCTATCGGGTGAACGTCGCGTCAGAGGATGCCGCCTCCAACGGGAACAGCACCGCAGCCTACTGGGGTTCGGACACCGCGCGCACAGAGGCTACCGAGCAGGTTGCGACGGTCGAGTTCGTGCTTGACCAGCAGGGACCGTCGATCGATGCGGTCGATCTGCCGGGTGCGTTCAACTTCGGGTCGTATCGGGCGTCGTTCCACGTGAGCGACACGCTCACCTCCCAGGCGGAGCCTGATGCGGTGACGGTGCTGGTCGACGGTGAGCCCGCAGCCGATCTTGCCGCCACAGGCAGCGGGACCTACGCCTTCACCGTACCGGCCCGGTCGTTCTTTTGGCGGGAGGTCTCCATCACGGTGCGCGACTACGCGGGTCGCAGCGATGAGGTGCACGCAGCTGGTCTGTACGTTAGCGGCATGGCTCTTGAGTCGTTGGTGGTGCTGGGCGTGGTGGGACTGATGGCTGGCTGCGCGGCGCTGCTGGTGCACAGGGGTGACCGGGCGAGGGAGGAGACGCCCGGAAGGCGACTCGACCCATCCCGCTGATGATCGGAGAGGACGCGGACAGGCCGCGTCTCCAAGGAGAAAGGAAGACGTATGACAGGACAGATTCGGATGACGCCCGACCAGATGAGGGGCCGCGCCAACGAGTATCGCCAGCAGGCGGAACAGGTGGAGACCGTGATCGGAAAGATGGACAACCTGCTGAGTGCCCTGCAGGGCGAGTGGGAGGGCGCCGCCAGCCAAGCGTATGCCGCGCGCTTCGGCGAGCTGCGGCCAAGCTTTGTCAACGCCCGCGAGCTGATCGAGGAGATCGCCCGTTCGCTCGATGCGGCTGCGACGACGCTTGAGCAGGCCGACCAGGCCATTGCCTCAGGCATGTAGTGGGGACCCGCCGCGGCATCTGTCGTGGCGGGAAGCATGGGGGGGGATGGCTCGGGCCATGGCGCAAGGCCTCGCAAGGACACGGGGCACAAGGGATCGGGCACGGCTTCGCTGGCGTAGGGAAGGACAGTGACGAGTGACGCATCGCATGCTGATCACCCTCACCTGTGAGAGGGAGACACGGACGGTCTCGTTCGACCAGGCCGCACAATCGGTGGTGTGGCTTGGCATGCGCGTGGACGCCGGGCCAGAGACCTCCGTCGCACGGCTTGACGTGGACAGCGAGGGCGTGCGCCTGATCCCTGCCAAAGGATGCCGTGTCGAACGTCCGACGCGCGGCGATGTCGTCGAGGTGCTGCCGGACCAGGACCTCGTTGTCGACGTGGCAGACGATCGCTCGAAAACGCGAACGAGGATCTACCTGCGACCATTGCGCGCAGGCCTGCGTCGCTTTCGCAAGCTGGGCCTGGACAGCACCCTCACCTGTGCGATCGGGCGAACTCCGACATGCGGGCTTGCCTACCAGAACCGCTTTGTGTCGGGGCGTCATGCCGAGCTGTCCCATGCGGGCGGCAGATTGACGATCGTTGACGTGGGGAGCGCCAATGGCACGGCGGTGAACGGATGCCAGCTCGTGGCGCATCAGCCGCGCTGGCTCGCACCGGGCGACGTGGTCGAGATCCTCGACCTTGTCATCGCGGTTGGTGTGGGGTTCGTCTGCGTCAATGATCCACCGGAGCTTGTCGTGGGAAACGCGGTCGGCCTGGCGCCCCTGACGCACGAGGCGCTTCGTGCGCGCATGCCCGACGTCGAGCCATCTCACGAGGAGCCTGAGGCGTTCTCGCCCGCGCCGCGCCTCTCGAAGTCGGTTCATCCCCTCACCCTGCAGGTGGATGACCCACCCGCCCGCAAGGCGGCCGATGAGCAGTCGGTCCTCGCGCAGGTTGGTCCCTCGCTGCTCATGGGGCTCTCGTCTGTCCTCATGCTCAGCTCAACGGTGTGGCGAACGTCCGACGGCCACAAAGCGCACTCGATGGCATCGGGCCTCTTCTTGGCAGCCACCTTGGTGGTCG
This sequence comes from Atopobiaceae bacterium, assembly GCA_040268355.1. Lineage (GTDB taxonomy): Bacteria > Actinomycetota > Coriobacteriia > Coriobacteriales > Atopobiaceae > UBA1367. The sequence continues at coordinate 33,389 of JAWRIT010000016.1, forward strand.
CCTCGGTGGTCTGGCCGATCGCCTCCCGTGCCGCCTTGAGGCGCCGCGACGAGCGCGACGAGCTGCGACGAGAGCGCGTGTATGTGGCCTACCTGGACGGCATAGAGAACAGGCTGGCTACCGCGGCGTCGGAGCAGGCACAGGTGCTGGGCGAGAATCGGCGTCCGGTGAGCGAGCTCATCGAGCGTGCGCGCACTTACTCCGCGCTCCTCATGAGCCACACGAGTGCACATGACGACTATCTCGAGCTGCGCGTGGGGATCGGTGACGACAGCCTCGCCGCAGAGGTTACGTGGCCACAACACCACGTCTCGCTGGAGGAGGACCCGATGCTCGACGCGGTCGATGCGCTTGCGCAACGACCTCCCCAGCTGCGCGACGTTCCGCTTGCGTTCAACCTCTTGCAAGATGCGGTGGCGGGCATCATCGGAGAGCGCGCGCAGGTCTGGGAGTTTCTGCGCGGTCTGCTCGTGCAGGTATGCGCGCTCTACAGCTACCACGACGTCAAGATCGTGATGCTGAGCAGCGAGGACGAGTTGCCTGAATGGGAGTTCCTGACACACCTCGGCCATCTCTATGACGCTGCGGGCCAGCATCGGCACGTGGCGATCGGCTCCTCGGGTCTGATCGAGGAGGATCGGCTGCTGCTGCGCGAACTGGCGGAGCGTGCGGGGGCGAACGGCGAGACGCTGCGCGACGCAGGGCCCACCTATCTCGTCATCTGTGCGAACCAACGGCTTGCCCGACGATCGGAGGCGGTCGGCAGGCTGCTCAGGATGCGGGAGCGCTGCGGCATCTCGCTCATCTATCTGGGAACCAGTCTGTCCGACCTGCCGCGCGAGTGCATCTCACTGGTGGACCTCTCCCCGCGCGATGGTGAGAGATGGGGTCTCTCGCGTGGCGCCGACGTTCTGGAAGGGTCCCCGCGCGCAAGGCGGGCCTGCATGTTCGCACGCTCGGATGTGGTGGGAACCCTGCGGCAGTTCGATCCCGACATCATGGTGTCGCGCGAGCAGGCGCATGCGTTTGCCCTGTCCCTCGCCCGCGTGAGGCTCGCGAGTTCCAATCCGAGCGCAGCCATTCCCGCCTCGCTCGCCTTTCTGGAGCTGCTCGAGGTGGGGAGCGTCGCGCACCTCAACATCGGCCATCGATGGGCGAAGAGCGACGCCTCGCAGTCCCTGCAGGCCATAGTCGGCGTCGGCTCTGGGGGTGAGCCGATCATGCTCGATCTGCACGAGCGCGCCCATGGCCCCCATGGTCTCATTGCGGGCACCACGGGATCGGGCAAGTCCGAGTTCATCATCACCTACCTGCTCTCGATGTGCGTGAACTACGCCCCAGACGAGGTCGCCTTTGTGGTCATCGACTACAAGGGAGGGGGACTGGCGGGCGCCCTTGAAAACGAGCGGCACCACATGCCCCATCTTGCGGGGACCATCACCAACCTCGACGGCGGGGTCATCCAGCGTGCGCTTGCCTCCATCAGCGGCGAGCTCAGGCGCAGGCAGGACCTCCTTAACCGTGCGCGGGAGACGAGCGGCGAGGCGACCGTCGACATCTACCAGTACCTCTCGCTCTATCGCCAAGGCGTCGTGAGCGAGCCGCTCCCGCACCTGCTTATCGTGGCCGACGAGTTCGCCGAGCTGAAGGCGCAGGAGCCGGCGTTCATGGACGAGCTCATCTCCGCGGCACGCATCGGACGGTCGTTGGGGGTGCACCTCATCCTGGCGACGCAGAAGCCCTCCGGCGTGGTGAACGAGCAGATCTGGTCGAACGCACGCTTCAAGGTGTGTCTCAAGGTGGCAGACGCCGCGGACTCGCGCGAGATGATCCGGCGAGACGACGCGGCCGAGATCGCTCAGCCGGGACGCTTCTACCTCCTCGTGGGCTACAACGAGTCGTGCGCGGTGGGGCAGGCCGCCTATGCGGGAGGTCCGTATGTTCCCACCGAGACCTTCGAGCCCAGGCGGGACGACGCGGTGGAGCTGCTCGACGCCGAGGGGACCACGCTCGCTCGTCTGCGCCCACCGATGCCACGACGCGAGAGCGGCGACTCCGAGCTCACTGCCGTGCTTGGACAGATCGAGGCGACGGCGGCGCAGGTAGGCAAGCGTGCCCGGAGGCTGTGGCTCGACCCGCTGCCGACACGCATCACGCTCGCGAGCCTGTCCGCACGCTACGGAACGCGGTGCCCGGGCGGGCTCGTGTGCCGCGCGGGGGAGGTGGACGACCCCGAGAACCAGCGCCAACTGCCGCTCGAGATCGACCTGGCGACCGTGGGCGCCGTCATGCTCTATGGCTCGCAGGGATCGGACGTGGACGGTCTGCTGCGGGCAATGCTCGTCTCGCTTGCCGACTCGTATGGGCCGGATCACCTCTGGTTGTATGGGATCGACTACGGTGCCGGCCTGCTTTCCCGACTGGAGGGCCTGCCGCACGTGGGTGGGGTCGTGCCGAGTGGCGACACGGAGCGGCTGGGCTTCCTCCTCCGCATGCTTGAGCGCATGGTGGCCAAACGCCGGGGTCGTCCCTTGACCCGCGAAGGAGGTGGCGGAAAGGACGGGGGACCTGCCGCGGCCTCGTCGCCACGCATCGTCGTGGCGATCGACAACCTTGCCGCGTTCCAGGAGCTCAACGAGGAGCTTGTGGACACGCTCGTGACCTTGACGCGCGATGCCCCGCGCTACGGCATCCACTTTGTGATGACGGCGGCGACGGCCGACACGCCGCGCATGAGGCTGCGTGCGCAGGTCGGGATGGAGCTTCCCACGATGCTCAACGACCGGTCCGACTACGTGACGATCCTTGGCGCGCTGCACGACGTGACGCCGCCCCATCGCGAACGTCGGGGTTTGGTTCGCATGGGCAAGCGGCTGCTCGAGTTCCAGGGCCTGAGCATTGCGGAGGACGACGAGGGCGAGACGGCGGTCATCGCTCGTGTGGCGGCCTCGGCGCGGGAGAGGACCACGGCGATCGCGCCTCCCATTCCCGCGCTGCCGCCTTCGGTGCACATCGATCATTTGGGGTCGTGTGCCGATGCCCGGCGGATTCCCATTGGCCTCATGAGGCGCAGCCTGGATCCCGTGTGGTACGACCTGGCCCGCACGCCCCACCTGCCCGTCCTGGGCAACGATGCGGAGGCGCTCAGCCTGTTCCTCCGTGGCCTGCACGACGCGGCCGCACGGATGGGCGCCGCGTGGCGCTTCGTTGACCCGCACGCCCTGCTTGGTGCGACCCATGACGCGCACGTCCTGAGCGATGAGGACGAGGTGGTGGCCTTCGTCGAGGCGCTCTGCAGTGGCGCCGCAGCTGACGAGGTCGTCGTCTTTACGAACGTCGTGTCCCTCATGCAGGCGCTCCCGGAGTCCTCCGCGCAGCGGCTGCAGGACTACATCGCGTCCGAGCAGGGGAGGGGCAGGACGGCGCTGGTGATCGCGTTCGAGTTCTGGCGCGTCCGCTCGCTCTACCAGGACTGGTATCGGGTCGTCACAGCGACCGGCAGGGGCGTCTGGGTGGGAGGCGGCTTCTCCGACCAGACGGTCCTTCGCTTCGCGCAGTCACGTCCCGAGTACCGAGCCGCCGCGAAGCGCTCGGATGGCTTTGTGGTGACACAAGGTGGCGTGCAGGCGGTGCGCCTTCTTGAGCCGCAGGATGAGCCGCAGGACGTGTCGGTATGACCGTGCCCATGGAGAGGGGGTGGATGACATGAACGAGCGGGTGCGCCTCATGGTGCTGCTGCCGGCGACGCGGAGACGCTACGAGTTCCGCATGCCGTACGACATCACGGTGGAGCAGGGCGCGCGGCTGATGTCCCGCATCCTGGCCGCCCGCGAGCCCCTGCGCTACGAGGCGTCCGACGAAGTCGACCTCATGCTGCTCGAAGGCAGCGATGTCGGCGCGCTGATCAACCCCAAGGACAGCTTCAGGGGCTTGGTGCTGTCCGGTGCGATCGTCGAGGGGTCGGCGGTCATGCTTGCGTAGGGCGAGGGACGGGCACGGATCTCGGCGTCGAGAGGAAGGAGTCAGATGAGGAAGCGGATTAGGCGACAGGGAAAGACCCGGCGACGCGAGCTGGTCATCACGGCAAGCAGGGGAGAGCGGCTCGATCCTCGTCAGCTGGCTTGGTTGCTCGGCGAGCCGCACCGAACCCTGTTGGGCATCGACGCCTTTGGGGGCGGGCGCGGTCGGAACGTGACGTTCTCATACGACGTGGAGGGGCTGGCAAGAGTGGGACCCTATCTCAGGCACAGGAGGCTGGATGAGGAGCGGCTTGGCCGGATGCTGGTCGATGTCGCCCTCGCGCAGATCAGCTGCGCTATGGGTCCCTCCCCCTCGCTGCTCTTCGACGCCAAGGCGGTGTTCGTGGACGCGGACGGGCACCTTGCCTTCGTCTGCGTGCCACTTGCGGGAAGGCGCTTCGACGACACGCCCCTCACGCTCCTGCGGACGATGGGAGACGCCAGGCGGGCTAGGCTGGATGGTCCGGCTGCCCAGGACCTCGCACGAAGCCTCGCGGAATTCGTGGTGATGGCCGACGGCGTCTTCTCACTCAACCGCTTTCGCGCGTTCATCCGCACTGCGTGCGGGATTGACGTCGGCATGGATGGCGCTGTCAGACGCCTCTCTGGCACGTCCGGTGGCATGTGGGACGAGGCCGGCGCGCACGACGAGATCCCTACGGCGCTTGGCGAGGGGCCACCGACTCCAGGACGGACCCTGCGTCCGCCCTTGGGCGCCCCTGCCGGTCTCACGTTTGTGCACGGCGTCACGAGCGAACGCCTCCCTGCGCGGACGGGCGGCTGGGTGCTGGTCGGTCGAGGCTCGGCATGTGACGTCCGAGTGCGGGGCAACCCGCGCCTTGGGCGGCGACACCTGGTGCTGAAGTGCACGGACAAGGGAGTCGTCCTCAGGGACCTGGGTTCGAGCAACGGAACGATGGTTGCGGGAGGCCGCCTTGACCCCGCCCGTGAGGTGCTTGTGCCCTACGGAACACGTTTCTGGATGGCCGGCGAGGAGTGCATGGTTCGCACCGAGCGGGATCTTCGGTGGCATTGAGCGTCGGGGAGAACGACGCACGGAAGGGAGGCGATCGATGTCGGATGTCGTGGTGGCGGACGCGGAGTTCGCACGACAGGCGCAGCGTGTGAACGACTGCGCCAAGCTGCTCGAGTCCTATCTGGTCTATGTGGGGGCCTGCCTTGAGGAGCTGCATACGAGCGGGGCCATACGAAGCGCCACTACCCTGGCGGCGCTTAAGAAGGACCGCAAGGCGGTGGACGGCATGGCCGCCGAGGCATACCAGGCGGTGGCCAACGTCGTCGCCCTCACCAACGAGTACGTGTGCGACATGGATGCAATTGACGTCTTTGACGAGTGAGGAAGGAAGCATATGGGAATGGAGATGCCCGCTGGGCTTATCGCGGTCAATGTCACGATGGTGCGCACGGCGTTTCTGCCGAGGCTCTCGTCGCTGGAGGCCTGCATCGAGGACGTGCAAGCAGAGCTTGCCTCGGACGATCTTGCGAGGAGCGCTGGGAAGGGCGCGAGGGCGCTGGGGAAGGTTTCGGCGAGCCTTGCGTCACTGGTCAGGTCGTCGACGGACCTCGTCAGACGAACCTCGTCGATGCTCGTCGATGCCGTGGAGCGCTACGAGGCCGCCGACCGTGCGATGGCGTCCCTCTTTGGGCGAGGAGGCCGTCATGAGTGAGGGAGTGCTTTGTCGCAGACTGCTCGCGACGGTTCTTGCCATGGGCATGACGCTGGGCCAGCTGGCCTGCACCGGACCGCTCAAGGGTCCCCTGAACGCCGACGAGGCACCCGCCAACCACCGTCGTGCTGGCGAGATGCCAACGGACGAAGAGCTTGAGATCGCGCGGGACCTTGGTTGCTCGGATGACTACTGTGAGAAGATAGCGCGAGAGGGTCTCAACGAGTGGGGTGCGCAGTACCTGGGGACGGCGGCCCTTATGCGATCGCTGCTCGAGGAGAAGTACGGTTTGTCGTTTGCGGTCAGCGAGCTCGTCGGGCCCGAGCTCCTGTCCCCCGCCTGGTACCTGAAGGCGCGTGTCACGTCGGGCCAGTACAAGGACATCGAGGTCGAGGCGCGCCTGCCTGCCCAGCCAGGTGGGTCCATGGAGGACAACCTCGTTCCACGGGCACGAGAGGACAGCCTGGTCGCCTATGTCGACACCCTCGTCGACGAGGTCTACGCGGACCAAGGCATCCACGTGGCCTCGGATAGCTTCGTGGTCGACAGCTTGCGCAGTGACGTGACGCTGGACATGGACGTCCGGGAGCTCGCCCGCACGATGATGGTCACGACGTACATCTACGTGAGTCCCTGGGAGGAAATGACGCACAGCCGTTACATCCAGCTTGTTCGGCAGTTCGTGGCGCGTCTGCGTGAGCGGGACGTCAAATGCCAGTGGTTCGTTCGTCGCATCCTGACGCCGACCTCGCCAGATGGCACCGTGACCGTCCGCAAGGAGACGTTCGACCCAGCCTTCGCCGAGTGGGTGCTGCAGGAGGGCGTCGAAGGGACGGACTGGGAGTGGAGCCTCGATGGATGCTGCGACTAGGGAGGGAGTGCCGCCATGCCATTGAGTGACGACGAGCTCTGCGTTCTGAACAACCTCATCTACAGCGACGAGGTCTACCGCGTCATGGGTAGCTCCACGACCGCCGGCAAGCATCCGACCTTGCTGCAGGTGATCGAACAGGCGAAGGTGAACCCAAAGGGAGGCGACCTTGCGGGTGCGCTCATCACGGAGGGCGAATGGCACGAGCTGGTCGCTGCGGTGCGCCACGACCCACGCCTGCGATCGCTGACCGTCTACGACGTCGACGCCAACACGAGCCAGGGATCTCGCAACGTGTGTCTCATGGATGGGGAGGGGACGCCCATCGTGGTCATGAGGGGCACGGGACGCGACAGCGAGACCAGGGAGAGCGAATGGCCTGACAACTGCGATGGCCTGGCGCAGTCGGACACGCACCAGCAAATCGAGGCGCGGGCCTACCTCGAGTACGTGCACGCGCGGACGGGCCGCAAGATCACGGCGACCGGCCACTCGAAGGGTGGCAACAAGGTCATGTATGGCGCCGTCACCACGGGTTGCGTGGAACGCTGCGTGGCCTTCGATGGTCAGGGCTTCAACTCGGACTTTCTGAGGCGCTATGCGGAGCAGATCGAGGAACGGCGAGGACGCATCATCAACTATCATCCCGAGGGCGACTACGTCAACTGCCTGCTGCATCCCATCGCAGGGCGTGAGGTGTACGTGGAGTCCCGTCGCCTCGACGGGTCCTATCTCAAGAACCACTCGCCTATAGCCTTGTTGGACCATGACATGGGTCTGGGAAGGGTGGGGCGGCAGACCGCTGGATCGCGGCAGATCAACGCCTTCACCGTGTGGCTCGATCAGGCGGCCTCGTTCGAGGACAAGCAGCACATGGCGCACGCCCTCGGTGCGCTCACCGACCTGTCCCTGGGAGGGCACGAGGGCTTCATGGGGAGCGTCCGAGCCGCCGCTGCCGCCGATCCGGCAGGATGCGTGCTGCTGCTGGCCTACCTTCTCGAGTATCCCCTGTGCGACGACCTGCTGGTCTCCGTCATCTCGGAATGTGTGTCCACGCCGCTCACCTCGCTTACGGACTCCCCCGTGGACGCCCTGGTCGAAGGCTGGTCCGACCGGTGGTTGCGCTCGTTTGCGACGACGCTTCTCGGAAGTGGAGCCGGAGCGCTCAAGGGGCTGCTGGGCATGCTCTCCGCGACGGGGACGCTGCGCCGCCGCATTCGGGGCCAGGCGAGGGGCGAGCGTGCCGCAAGCCCGAGCTCCTCGACGCTCGTCCACGATTTCAGCGAGGCAACCCTCGACGAGCTGAGGGGCATCGTCGGGCAGGTCGAGGCCGAGCCGTGGTACGACGTCTCGCGGTGGGACGAGTGGTACCAGGACAGGCGCTTCTTCGGTCGCCTGCGCAGCGGTCACGCCCAAGCCGACGTCACGGCCGCCTGTCGCGTGACGGACGTCGCAGCCGAGGCGGCGGAGCGCGAGATGTGCCATCGCTTCAAGCAGGCATGGAGACGGGACGCCACCTACGCGCGGCAGCTGGCCACCATGGCCGCCGACCTCGCGTCCGTGCGCTCGAGCGTCGATGGTTTCACGTATGGGATCGAGGGACCCTATGGACCCCGTGGACGTCACTAGCCTCCTTGCCCAGATCGAGGGCGCCGAACAACGCGTGGGGGAGCTTCGCCAGGAGCAGGAGGACCTTGAGGGCTTCCTTGCCGAGGTTCGTGTTGCCGAGGCTGCGGTGGGGGAGACGCAGGACAGACGGCGCAGTCTGGCGTCGAGGGCATACGCCCTCACGGACAGCGTGATCGCGCACGGCTTTGGAAAGCACTACCGCGCCTTGGTCGGCTCGCCCTTCTCGTCGCGCATGCAGGGGGATTTCGCCGTCATCCGAAAGGACGCCGAGCGCGCCCTCGCCGACGTGTGCCGAGAGATCGGACAGGGACAGGAACTGGTGCGACGCATCGAGGGAGACATCGTCCGTCTCAGGCGCGAGGAGGCATCAAAGTCGGGATCATAGCGCGCCGACAGGCGCCAAAGGAGGCCACCATCACATGAGCTTCATATTTGTGAAGTCATTTGCGCAGGTAGAAGGTGTAAACGACTTATATAATCGAAAAGCACGTGCTTGTCAAGGCTTTTTCGTTGACCTACGGTGCTCCCTCCGTTACTTTATTAGATTGCGACAACTGCCGCTCTTTCGTCACACCTAAGGAGGAAACGCCCGGTGCCTACCGCAATGTCTTCCCCAAATGCGCAGCTCAACACGCATGAGCGCGTAAGTTTCAGCAAGATTCCCACCGCGATGGAGCTGCCTAACCTCATCTCCGTCCAAAAGGAGTCGTTCGAGCGCTTCATGACCGACGGCCTCGCCGAGTCGTTCGCGGAATTCTCTCCCATCGAGAACTCCGCGGGCACCATGGAGGTCTCCTTCGGCGAGCATCAGTTCGGTGACGCGCCCAGCACGATCGCCGAGTGCCGTGCCAAGGACATCTCCTACCAGGCACCGCTGTTCGTTGACGTCCGCTTCGTGAACAAGGAGACCGGCGAGATCAAGGAGCAGCTCGTCTTCATGGGCGACTTCCCGCTCATGACCGAGCGCGGCACCTTCGTGATCAACGGCACCGAGCGCGTGGTCGTCTCGCAGCTGGTTCGCTCTCCGGGTGTCTACTTCTCCTCCGAGATCGACAACGGCGTGCAGGTGCATCACGTGCAGTTCATCCCCGCGCGCGGCGCATGGCTCGAGTTCGAGGTGGACAAGCACGGGCATCTGGTCGTGTCCATCGACCGCAAGCGTCGTCAGAGCGCCACGGTCTTGCTGCGCGCCCTGGGTATCGCCGAGACCGATGACGAGATCATGAACCTCCTCGGCGACTCCGACGTCGTGCGC
>JAWRIT010000017.1:0-15893 GCA_040268355.1 Atopobiaceae bacterium
CCTGGCCGGCAGACCGGCACAGACGGGCCCTGATGACCTGTGGTGGTCGGCGGCTACTTGCGCCTGACCACCAGCTTGTTGATGTCCTCGGTCAGATGGTCGGCACGCGCCGCGCCCTCGCTGGTCAGCGTGACGCCGCCGGTGCGCACCGCAGCCTCGCCGTCCCGAAGCCGTGCGACGCAGCCCTCGCCCTCGAGCGCGCTCACGGCCATCGACACCGTGGGCTGCAGCAGCCCCAACATCCCGACGAGCTCGCTGACGGTCGCCGACCCCTCGGGCGACACCGAGACGCCCAGGAGCACGAGCTCCCCGGACATGCACGCGACCGCACCCATGGCGTCCACATAGCGACAGATGCGCTGGGGCGTCGTGCGCGACAGCACCGAGCCTCCGCGCAGAGCCTGGCACACAAGCTGGCAAACCTCATCCACAAAGGCGCTGCCCTCGTCGGTGATCGCGCAGACCACGTTGCGCCGGTCGGAGCTCCCCTTGCTCCGGCGCATGTAGCCCAGCTCGGCAAGGTGCTTGGTGCGATGCGTCATCGTCGGTCGCAGAGACCCCTGGTACTCTGCGATCTCGCTGGTCTTCATCTCTCGACCCAACACCTCAAGCCGGCACAGGATCGCAAACTCGACGAACGTGAGCCTGCGCGCCGCGCCCATGCTCTGCCGCACAAGGTTGTACGCCTTGCGGATCGATAGGTACTCCCTCATCTCCATAGCACACCCACACTTCTAACGTAACGCCGCATCCTGCTCGGTTAACAGGATGCGGCTCAACCGTTAAACGCAGTGACAACAATACTACCCTCGGAAACAGCGATATGCAGAAAGTTATACAAATACATATAACCGAAACCACATGAGCAAGAACATCTGCACAAACTTCTGCACGCTTGTACCGAGAGGGACACCGCTTACATCACAGCCGGTGCCGAGACCCCGATGAGCCTGAGGGCCACCCCAAGGTTCACCCGCACGGCGTTGCACGCGGCGAGGCGGGCACGCGACAGCTCGGCGTCCATGGGCCGGCCTTCGCTGGGCAGCACCTGGCAGTCGTGATAGAAGCTGTGGAAGGCCGCCGCGAGCTCCTCGCAGAAGTGCGTGATGCGGAACGGCGCACGGTCGCGGGCACAGCTCGCGATGAGCTCGGGGAACTCGGAGAGCTTGCGCGAGAGGGCGAGCTCGGTCGGGTCAGTGAGCAGGGAGAGGTCGTAGTCGCTGCCGAGAGCCTTGCTCGCGACGGCGTCCATGCCCAGCTCGGCCGCCTGCTCCTCGCTGACGCCCAAGGCACGCCGCAGCATGGAGCAGATGCGCGCGTGGGCGTACTGCACATAGTAGACCGGGTTCTCGTTGCTCTGCTTCTTCACCTTCTCGATGTCGAAGTCGATCGTCTGGTTGGACGAGCGGCTGATGAGGGTGTAGCGCGTGGCGTCGACGCCGGCCTCGTCGACCAGCTCCTGGAAGGTGATCATCGTGCCCTTGCGCTTGGACATGCGCACCGGCTGGCCGCTGCGCAGCAGGTTCACGAACTGCCCGAGCAGGATCTCGTACTTGCCGGGGTAGCCCATGGCGTCGGCCACGGACTGGACGCGCTTGATGTAGCCGTGGTGGTCGGCGCCCCAGATGTTGATCTCGTAGTCGACGATCTCGAACTTCTTCCAGCAGTACGCGACATCGGAGGCGAAGTAGGTGTACTCGCCGTTGCTCTTGATGAGCACACGGTCCTTGTCGTCGCCGAAGTCGGTCGACTTGAACCAGAGGGCGCCGTCGTCCGTGCGGTAGAGCAGGCCCTGCTCCTCCAGCATCTGGAAGGTGCGGTCGATGTAGGAGACGCCGGTCTCGTCGGGCTCGTAGAAGCTGCGCTCGCTGCGCCACTCGTCGAAGTCGCAGCGCACCTGGTGGCAGGTGTCCTTGATCTGCTGGAGCATGTCCTGGTAGGAGCGCTCGCGGAACTCCGGGTCGCGCACCTCGGCGGGCTCGTTCACCCACTTGTCGCCGTCGGCCTCAAAGAAGCGGCCGGCGATCTCGATGATGTAGTCGCCGCCGTAGGAGTTGCCGCCGAGCGCCTCGTTGAAGGCGTCCATGTAGGGGTGCGTCTCGGGCTTCTCGTCGAAGTCGTCGTCGACGTAGGCCTGGCGGTCATCGAGCAGCAGCTGCACGGCGGTGGGGGCGTCCACGCCCTTGGCCTTCATGACCTCGTCGATCTGCAGGTAGCGCTTTGCCACCGACTGCCCGAAGACGTCCATCTGGGAGCCGTGGTCGTTGATGTAATACTCGCGCTGGACGTCGAAGTTGGCGTGCTCGAGCACGTTGCAGAGCGAATCGCCGATGGCGGCCCAGCGGCCATGGCCCACGTGCAAGGGACCGGTGGGGTTGGCGGAGATGAACTCCACCTGCGTGCGCAGGCCGTCGCCCACGTTGACCTTGCCCCAGTCGTCGCCCGCCTCGATGATGGTGCGGAAGACCTCGTTGTTGGCGGCGGAGTTGAGGTAGAAGTTGATGAAGCCGGGACCGGCCACCTCGACCTTGGCGACCGAGTCGCTCTCAGGCAGGTGCGCGGTGATGGCCGAGGCGATCTTGGCCGGGGCCATGCGTGCCAGACGCGCGGAGCGCATGGCCACCGTCGACGTCCAGTCTCCGTTGCCCGAGTCAGCCGGTCGCTCGATGCCACAATCCGCAACCTCGAACTCGGGTAGGTCCCCTGCGGCCTGTGCTGCGGCAATAGCCTGCTTGACAAGCTCCTCGATCGTCTCGGGCATGCTCATAACTCCTTTTTCTATCGAATAGCAAAAAATCACATGCAGCTTGTTGAGTGTAGCAAAGATGTTCCGCACTGACAGCGCGCCGTGGCGCATTCATCGTTCTGCTGAGAATATACACTCACGGCACATCGTGCGGGCGGACGTTCCGCACAGGTGCCGGGCAGGACGATCGCCCTCTGGAGGGTCCGTGCCCCTCCTACAGGACGCCCCTCCCTACCCGGCACGCATCTTACGGCAGACGGCCTAGCGGACTCGTCGGCCCGAGCGCTTCGCTTCGGCCTGTGCGAGCTCGTGGCGCAGACGGGCAAGCCCGCGCTCCAGCCCGACCGGGTAGGTCTGCGGGTTCAGGAAGCGCTTGGTCGCCGGATCGAGGTGCATGACCGCCTCGCGGCAGCGCGCCTTGGCGGCCTCGATGCCCTCGGGCTCGCCGATGCGATGCCCGTCCTGCACGAGCTGCACGAGCAGCTCGGTCGGCGTGGCGTCGGAGAGGTCGTAGCTCGTCAGCTCGTCGAGCACGTCGATCATCGTGCTGGCGTCGCCGGTGTCCACCGCGTCGTCGACGATCATGTCCCCCACCGGCACGCCCGCGTCGTCAATGAAGCGGCGGATGTGCTGCACGCCGGGAATCGTGCGCTTGTAGGCCTGCTCGGAGAGCTTGATCACCGGATCCCAGGGCTCGTCAGGCGTGGCGCGGGTAGCGGAGAGCTTGTACACGCCGCCGAGCGACGGCTGCTGGTCGCAGGTGGCGAGCTTGGTGCCCACGCCAAAGGAGTCGATGGGCGCCCCCTGGGCGAAGAGCGACTGGATCGTGTACTCGTCGAGGTCGTTTGACGCGGCGATCTTCACGTAGGGCAGGTCGGCCTCGTCAAAGGCCCGACGGGCCTCTTTCGAGAGCCGCGCGAGGTCGCCGGAGTCAAGCCGCACGGCGGCAAGGCGCTCCCCGCGCTCCTCCATCTCCTTGGCAACCGTGATGGCGTTGCGGATGCCCTGGCGGACGTCGTAGGTGTCGACCAGCAGCACGCAGTTCTTGGGGCTTGACGCGGCAAAGGCACGGAAGGCGTCCAGCTCGGTGGGAAACGACATGACCCACGAGTGCGCATGCGTGCCAAAGACCGGGATGCCGTAGATCTTTCCGGCGAGCACGTTGGAGGTCGAGGAGGCCCCGCCGATGTAGGACGCCCGCGCGACGGCCAGGCCGCCATCGGGCCCCTGGGCCCGCCTGAGCCCGAAGTCGGACACGGGATGGCCCTCGGCCGCATGGACCACGCGCGAGGTCTTGGTCGCCACGAGCGTCTGGAAGTTCACGAGGTTGAGCAGCGCCGTCTCGATGAGCTGGCAGTCGATGGTCGGCCCTTGGACGCGCACCATGGGCTCGCGCGCAAAGACGAGGTCTCCCTCGGGCACGGCCCACACCGAGACCCGCATGCGGAAGTCGCGCAGGTAGTCGAGAAATCCCGGCTTGAACATCGGGCCGCCGCCCGGTGCCTGGACGGAGGCGAGGTAGTCGATGGACTCGTCGTCGTAGACGAAGTTCTCCACCAAGTCGGCGATCTGCCCCATGCCGCACGCGATGCCGTAGCCGCCCTTGAAGGGCGCGTCGCGGAAGAAGACGTTGAAGCAGCCCTCCCCGTTGACGAGCCCCGACTCCCAGTAGCCTTGCGCCATGGTCAGCTCGTAGAGGTCGGTGTTGAGCGCCACGTCCGTCGGGCGCGTGATGTCGGTGAGTGCCATGTCTCTCATCCCCTCTGCCGGCCGCTCGCGCGGCACGACCTTGATGAGCCGTACGCGTACGGCGTTCTGCCTGCTATCCCAGAAGTTTGGATATGATCACCACAAGGACGACGAGTCCCGCTATGACGGCGAGCACGATCTTCTGGCCCGTGGGCATGCGCAGGTCGTCGCCGGGCTCCATGAGACGAGCCCCCCGCTCTCGTGCCTCGCGAATGCGCTGGTCCTCTTCCCGCAGCTCCTGCGTGCGCCGCTCGCGTGAGCGTGCCCGCGCCGCCTGCTCGCTCGAGCGGGCTCGTTCCTCGCGGAGGGCCTCCAGCTCGGCGCGTTCGCGCTCCGCCCGCTCGCGTGCCTCGAAGGCCGCCTTCTCGGCTCGCAAGGCCTCCAACTCCGCGCGCTCCTCGTCGGTGAGGGGCGCTCTCTCGTCGGCCATGTCAGTTCCCTTCGCCGGGGTCGTCATCGACACGGTTGGGAAAACTATACTCGCACTTGTCCTGCCGTGCACGGCCGGATCTGCCCCGTCTAGGGGATCTCGGGGCCGCGTACGCCCGTCGCGTCGAAAGCGGGCACGAAGCTCTCTGAGACCGTGCCGCCCTGCTGCCACCACAGGCGCTCGAAGCCAAGGTCGTCGGCATGCACCAGCACCAGCTCGTACTCCTCGTCGTCGAGCGTGCGGGAAAGCTCGCCTCCTGCCGCACGGCACGCCTGGTTGGGCGTGTACTGGTTCATGATCGAGAGGTCGACCTCGTTGCCACAGAGCTCCCACACCCGATCGAGCACGCCAAGCGAGTCGTCGGCGTGGCCGGGCAGCACGAGGTGTCGCACGATGATGCCGCGCCGCATGCTCCCATCGGCCTCGCTCGCCGCGCCGCCGGCCGCACGCACGAGCCGCAGCATCTCCGCCAGCGCCGCCGCGGCCACCTGTGGGTAGTCCCCCACCGCCGACAGGCGACGCGCCAGCTCCGGCGAGGCGTACTTGAAGTCCGTCAGCCAGATGTCGACGATGTCAGCCAGCTGTCGCACGACCTCCACGCGCTCGTAGCCCGACGTGTTGCACACGATGGGCAGCGCGAGCCCCTCCTGGCGCGCACGCAGGACGGCCTCGCGCACCTGGGGCGCAAAGTGCAGAGGCGTCACCAGGTTGATGTTCTGCGCCCCTTGTCCCGCAAGCTCGAGCATCATCTGGGCGAGCCGCGCCGTGCTCACCGGAAGCCCAAAGCCCTCCTGGCTGATCTCATGGTTCTGGCAGAAGACGCAGCGAAGCGGGCAACCCGCAAAGAAGATGGTCCCCGACCCTCGCTCTCCCGAGATGGGTGGTTCCTCCCAGAAGTGCAGAGCGCTGCGGGCCACCCGAAGCGTGGCGCTCTGGCCGCACCTGCCCGCGTGGCCGGCCAGACGACGTGCCCCACAGCGACGTGGGCACAGGACGCACGACTCGTATGCCTGCTGGGAGAGGTCCATCACATCGATCACGTCACCGCCGCGCCACCTACGCTACTTGCGCAGGATGCGGTTCAAGGGGTCCTGCCGCTCGAGACGGGCCTCCTCGCGCTCGAAGTCGGGGTCCTGCGGGGAGATGAGCTCGTCGTCGCCGGTCCGCGGGTTGTAGTGGTGCAGCAGCACGGGGCTGAACAGGCGCAGCTTTGCGGCAAAGATGCCCGAGGCGACCACGAGCAGCGCGAACAGGGTGATACGCAGCAGCGGCCCGACTTGGGTGAGGACGACCGCCCCCACGCTCAGCATGGCCGTCCAGGCGTAGATGACCAGCACCGTCTGGCGCTGGTCGAAGCCCTCGTCGAGCAGGCGATGGTGGATGTGGCCGCGATCGGCCTGGCCGACGCTCACGTGCGCACGGCTGCGACGCACGATGGCCGAGAGCGTGTCGATGATGGGGATGCCGGCCACGACGAGCGGCACGATGATGGTGGTGAGGCTCGCGATGCGCGTCACCGACAGCAACGAGACGGTGGCAAGCGTGAACCCCAGAAGCAGCGACCCGCTGTCTCCCAGAAAGACCGACGCGGGATGGAAGTTGTACCGCAGAAAGCCCAACGTGGCGCCTGCGAGCGCGATGGCCAGCGAGGCCGCGTCAAGCTGGCCGCGAAGTATCGAGAGCACGAACAGCGTCATGCTCGCGATGAAGGCGATGCCCGACGACAGACCATCGAGGCCGTCGATGAGGTTGAAGATGTTGACGTAGGCCACGATGTAGAGAACGGTGACCGGATAGGTCAACCATCCTACATGGAAGAGCTGCTCGCCTGCGAAGGGGTTCACCACATCGCCTATGACCAGGCCGCTTGCGACGGCGATGGTCGCGCCAAGCACTTGGCCCGCGAGCTTCTGGCGCGGCGTGAGGGGACGGACGTCATCGATGAGGCCCGTGGCGAAGATGACCACGAAGGCCACCACAAGCAGCTGGTAGTTGACGCGGTTCAGGTGTGGGGCCGGCAGCAGGATCGTGCGCCAGCCAAACAGCGTCGTTCCCAGGTACTGCACGGCAAAGGCGGCGACGATGCCCGCAAAGACCGCCACACCGCCCATGCGCGGGATGGGCGCGCGGTTGATGCGCCTCTTGCTGGGATAGTCGACGGCCCCGAGCCTCCAGGCGAGCTTGCCGGCAAGCGGCGTGAGCGCGAGCGAGACCAGAAGCGCCGCCGCAAAAAGGCACAGGAAGGCTATCCACTGCCGATCCATCGTGTCGAGCCTCCCCATCGGTTGCATGCGTGTGGGTTCAAGGCCCACACCTTACAATTGTTTTCGCTCCGTCCGCACAAGTCAAGACTGGTATTGGCGGAGGACACACGTATAGTTGAGGTGTCATCCCCCTGTGGTTCCAACTGGGTGAACCGACAAGTATTTCGAGGGAGTCCGGATCTCGTGTCCAGTACAGGTATCCTCCGTTGTTGAGGAAGCTGGAACAAGCGAGGAGGACACCCACCTTCTGGAGGTGGGTTCATATATGAGCTGCGGGGGGGTGGCTTCTCTCGTATAGGGTAGAGGCGGCGCGGGGGAGTCTTGCGCGCTCGCGTCTGCTTTTGGGCCGGCGCGGAGGGTGCCGGGGCTGAGGTGGGCCGCGACCCAGCCGGAGCGTCCGCGCTCCACCCACAGTCCAGCCGCGACGTCTCGGCAAACTAAAACGCCCCGTTGCCGGGGCGTTGGTCATACTATGGTGGAGATGAAGGGATTCGAACCCTCGGCCTCTGCCTTGCGAAGGCAGCGCTCTCCCAACTGAGCTACATCCCCGTTGAACGCACAAGGAATTGTGGCAGTTTGTGGTACGGCTGTCAACCAGCCATCCGACAAAGTCTAGCGCACCGGGATCACGTGCAGATCGTGCGAGGGACCGGTGAAGGGCTCGTAGCCCTCAGAGGTCACCACGCCGCAGTCCTCAAGCCGGATGCCGAACTTTCCGGGCAGGTAGATGCCCGGTTCGATGGTCACGACCGAACCCTCAGGAATCGGCTTCTCCCAACTGCGGCCAAAGCCCGGATGCTCGTGGATCTCGATGCCCACGCCGTGACCGAGGCCGTGTCCGTAATAGTCCCCGTAGCCGGCCTCGCTGATGATCCTGACCGACAGGTCGTGGATGTCAGATCCCTTCACCCCCGGACGCACGGCGGCGGCGCACTGCTCGTGGGCCTGCTGCACGACCTCGTAGACATGACGCTGCTCCTCGCTCGGCTCGCCGAGGCAGACGGTGCGGGTCATGTCCGCATGATAGTCGTGATAGAGGGCACCGTAGTCCATGACGATGAAGTCGCCCTCCTCCACCGCGCGCTCGCCGGGTCGCGCGTGCGGGTTGGCGCCGTTGGGCCCCGAGGCGATGATCGAGTCGAACGAGAGCCCGTCGGCACCATGGCTCAGCATGAAGTGCTCGAGCTCGGCGCGGATCTGCTGCTCGGTGAGGCCGACCTTGATGTAGCCGCAGATGTGCTCGAAGGCGGCATCGGTGATCCTCTGGGCCGCGCGGAGCAGCTCGAGCTCGCCGGTGTCCTTCACCATGCGCAGGTCGCAGATGTCCCCGTGCAGGCGCGGCAGCGCCGGTGCCACGGAGGCCTTGCCGAGGGCAGCGACCAGGTCGTCAAAGAAGGCCAAGTCGGTCGTGTCCTCGACGGCGACCACCCGCGCCCGCGCGCTGGCGACATGCCGTGCCGCCCACTCGGCAGGGGCGATGGTCTCCATGTCGAGCTGCCAGGGACCATCGGTTCCCAGACGCTCCACGAAGCTGTTGTAGTAGCGGGAGTCGGTGTGCAGCCACAGCCCGTCGGCCGTCACGAAGGCCACGTGCGCCACCTCGTCGTCAAAGACCCCGCCGGCATCGGTCAGCCAGCGGAGGTCGGGGTTGTTGCGCAGGATGGTGGCATCGTAGCCACGCTCGGCCATGAGCGTGCGAAGGCGCGCGAGGCGCGGCGCGGCAGCGGAGTGCGTTTCCATAGGGTGGTTCCTTTCTCAAACGCTCTGTTCTGATGTCGGCTCCATCATAGAGGACGACCCGGCAACAGAGCGAGCGGCACACCAGGCGGCCACATGCTCCCCGATCAGCTCGTCGGAGACGGCCGCGAGCCGCACGCGTCCGAGCTTGCGCGGCAGGCCCAGCAGGAAGCGGTTCGTGCGCACGAAGCGCTCCTCCCGAATGGCGGCGACCAACTGCTCGGGATCGACGTCGGCGCACATCGTCGGCAGCTCGAGCCGCTCGAGCAGCTCGTCTTGGGCCAGCACGTCGTCGACCTCGAAGCGGCCCTCCCCCGCCGAGAGGCGTGCCTGGAAGCGCAGGGCCTCGGCGCGGGCCGTCGAAGGGGCGACGGCATCCCCCACAAGACGGACGAGCGCCGCTGCAAAGGCCTCGCCATAGGCGAGCGACTGACGGGTCGCGAGCGCCGTCGACGAGGCCGCCTTGCCGCGCGACTTGACGGTGTCCTTCAACTGCTCGCAGAGCGTCGCGACGTCTCCGGCGCAGATCGCCTCGGTACGGTCCCACAGCCGCGAGAAGGCGGCCTCGGAGTCGCACATGGCCGAGACCACCATGATCGCGCGCGCCATGAGCGCGTCTTCGTCGGTCTTCCCGCGTAGGGCCACGTCCACGTCAAAGAGCACGTGCTTGGTCGCGGGCCGCAGGGACAGGACGCGGTCGCGCCCGGCGACCGCAAGGCCACGCGGCGTGATGGCCGCTTCCACCAGGCCGACCTGCCCGGTCGGTACCATCACCAGTGGCGTGCCCGCACACCACTGGGCGCAGACCCACGAGGCCAGGGAGAGCGCGTCCGCGTCGCCGACGGTAACCACGAGGTCGTCCGCCGTGATGGCGAGCTCAGCCAGCCCGGCAAGCAGCCGCTCGGCGGCGTCGAGCGTGCGGGCGTCCCTCCCGACGGGGACGCGCAGCTCCGCCGCCGTGAAGCCCGCGTCGCTCAGCTGCCGGCGCAGTCGCTCCACGAGCTCTGCACTCACATCCACGGCAGCCACGATGGCGCTCGCCCGGGGACGGCCCACCGAGCCCTTCAGCACCGGCGCGCACTCCTCGATGAGGTCGGTCCCGATGCGCACGTCGCATGAGCCACCCGGCAGGGAGACCCACTGCCGTGAGCGCAGGGCGCCTCGCTCGCTCATAGCAGACCCCTTTCCCACAGCAGGTTGCCCGCCTCGCTGGCCACCTGCTCGAACGTCTTGTCACGAATGTCGATGGTGATGTCGGCCTCCCGCTCGTAGAGCGGACGGCGGTGCGCGTAGAGCCGGCGCACCTGATCGGGCGCGCCCAGGTCGGGGCGCTTCTCGGGATGCTGGATCTGGCGCAGCGAGTCCTCCAGGGACCCGTCCAGAAAGACCACGGTGCCCATCTCGTGCAGAAGCGCGCAGCTCGACTCGCTCTCCACGATGCCGCCACCACAGCTCACGAGCAGGGACTTGCGCCGCGACAGCTCGCGCAGCGCCCGCTCCTCGGCCCGGCGAAACGCCGGCTCGCCATCCTGCTCGAAGATCTCCGTCACTGTCTTGCGCTCGAGGCGCTCGACCAGCCGGTCGGTGTCGGTGTAGGAGCGATGGAACATCCTCCCGAGGTTGCGGGCGAGCGTCGACTTGCCCGCACCGAGAAAGCCGATGAAGAAGACGTGGTCGCATCCCTCGTGGACGACATAGCCCGGATCCGGCATCAAACTCACTCGCCCTCGAAGGTATGCCCGCGCAGGATCATCCGCTCGAACACGCGCAGGATGTGGGTGTACCACAGGTCGGTACGCGACTGCGGACGCACCAGGATCGTGCGGACCCCCGCGAGGTTGCCGGCAACGACGTCGGTGTACACCTGGTCCCCAATGAGCAGGGCTTCCTCGGCCGTCACGCCCATCTTGCGCAGGGCGGCCCAGACGGCGAAGGGCGCGGGCTTCATCGCGTGGTGGACCACCTCGCTGCCCAGCTCGCGGGCCGAGCGCTCCACCTGGCGGGAGTGAAAGTTGTTCGAGACCACGCAGGTCGAGATGCCCGCCGCATGGACGCGGTCGATCCAGGCCAACACGGCCGGAGGCGCCACGCTCGCGTCACGCGGGACACAGGTGTTGTCCCGGTCCATGAGCACGCAGCGCACGCCCGCATCGACCAGCCAGTCGACGTCGACGAGCTCGATGGCGGCCAGGTAACGCGTTGCTGTGAACAGACCCACCTCGTCCGCCCCTACTCGCCCGCGCTCAGGGACTCGTTGATGGCCTCCTGATGCTCCTCATAGGTCTCGGAGAACTGGTGCACGTTCTCGTTGATGAAGAAGTAGAGGTAGTTGGTGTCATCAGGTGCCATGGCGGCCTCGATGGACTCGATGCTCGGCGAGCAGATCGGCGTTGGGGTGAGGCCGCTGTTCAGGTAGGTGTTGTAGGGGCTCTCGGTCTGCAGATCGTCCGCCGTGACCTCGCCGCCCGTCACGTAGGCCATCGTCGCGTCGCTCTGGATGGCCATGCCGATGGCGAGTCGGTTGTAGATGACCGAGGAGACCAGCGGGCGGTCCTCCTCGGTGACGGCCTCCTTCTCGATGATGGAGGCGACCCGCAGGATGCCGTAGTCGCTGATCTCGATGTTGTAGCGACTGCGCAGCTCGGTGCGCGCCGACTCCATGTCGAGGGCGCCGACCTCCGTCTGGTACTGATCCAGCATCGTGCGAATGACGGTGTCGGCGCTCATGTCCGTGCCACCGAAGTCATAGGTCTTGGCAAAGAGGTAGCCCTCGAGCGAGTCGTCCCCCACGTTGTCCAAGAAGTCGTAGTCGCTGGCGTAGTTGGACGCCTTCGCCTGCTTGGTGAAGTCGTCGGCGGGGATGCCGAGCTGCTCCTCGACGGCCTCCGCCGTGCGCGCGAGCGTCAGGCCCTCGGCGAGCTTGAGCCGGTACTCCGTGGCGTTCGGGCCGCTCACCAGCAGCTTGACCACCTCGGAGATCGACGCCCCGGTAATGAACTGGTACGTGCCGCTCTTGAGGGAGGCGTCGGCGTTCTGCTTCTGAACCTCCTGGTAGAAGACGTTCTCGTCGGTGATGACATGGTGCTCGATGAGCAGCTGCGCGATCTCGGAGCCGCCGGCGCCATCGGGGATGGTGACGACGACCTGCTCGCCGGAGGGGTAGTCCTGCGGCTGGGAGCCGGCGTCGCGCTGGAACAGGCGCGGCACCACGAGCGTGCCCACTGCCACGGCGGCGACCAGCGCCACCAGGGCGACGAGCACGATCGCAGGGGACGTCCGCGAGGTGCGGCTGCCGCCCTTGCGCGAGCCGTCCTGGCGTCGCTCACGCGCTGCGGCGGCCCGCTTGGTGGCACGTGCCGTGCGCTCGGACATCCGCGCGGTGCGCTGCGTGCCTGCGACCGAGCCCTGCGCGCGCCGTGCGCCGGGACGGGAGGAGGCCGCCGAGGAGCCGCCCCGCGGCGTGGGCGTGCGCGGGGACGACGTGTCCTGAGAGGTGGCCGGTGCCGTGGAGTCCGAGGACTCCTCCGAGAAGTGGGCAGCCCTCTTGCCGTGCGAACTGTCTTGACTCGTTGACATGAGCTTGTGTCCTTATCCTCGTCTGGCGTCCAGCCAGGCCTGCAGAAACAACGACGCGGCGACCATGTCGACCTTGCCGCGCATGGCTCGCTCGGAAAGGCCCTCTTCTCGTAGGATACGCTTGGCCTCCGCCGACGAGAGACGCTCGTCGGCAAACTCCAGAGGAAGGCCGCATGCAGCGGCGATCTGTTGGGCCTGCTCCATGAGGCGTCGCGCCTGCGGGCCGTCCTCGCCCGCAAGCGTCTTGGGCCGGCCGCACAGGAGCAGCTCCGGCTCATAGTCCTCCAGCACCCGCCGGAACGTACGGGCATGCTGCAGCACCTCGTGCGCCGGAAGGACCGCGACCGGGGAGGCGATCGTTCCCGTCGCATCGCTTGCGGCGACTCCGATGCGAGCCTCCCCTATGTCGAGCGCGAGCACCCGCACTGGACCTATCCGACCAGCTGTTCGCGGGCGGCCTCAAGGGCGGCGTCGATGCCCGAGACGTCAGAGCCGCCAGCCTGGGCCATGGTGGGCTTGCCGCCGCCACGCCCGCCGACCGCGCCGGCAATGGAACGGATGACCTCCCCTGCCGAGAAGCCCGCCGCCACGGCCGCGTCGGTGCCCGCTGCCAACAGCGCCACCTTGCCCGCGGGAGTCGCGGAGGCCAGCACGCAGGCACAGGCCGAGCCGAGCCGGTCGCGCACGCTGTCCCAGGCGCTGCGGATCTCCTTGCCGTCGATGCCGTCCAGGCGGGCGATGACGAGCCGATAGCCGTCCAGCTCCCTCGCCGCCGCGATCGCGTCGGACAGCGTGCTGGACGAGCTGCCGGTCAGGGCCGCGCGGAGCTTCTTGTCCGCCTCCGCCTTGTCATGCTGCAGGGCCGCGACGCGCACGCTCACCTCGTCGGGGCGGCACTTGAGCGCATGGGCGGCGTCGGTCAGCTGGCCCAGGGCCTCGTCCAGGTACTGGAGCGCCCCAACCGAGGTCATGGCCTCGATGCGGCGGGCGTTGGAGCCCACCGAGCCCTCGGAGACGATCTTGAACAGGCCGATTTCGGCCGTGTTGCGCGCGTGCGTGCCACCGCACAGCTCGCGCGAGAAGGGCTCGTCGCCCTCGTCGGTGGAGACCACGCGCACGACCTCCCCGTACTTCTCGCCAAAGAGCGCCACCGCCCCTGTGGCCTTGGCCTCCTCGATGCCCATGACGCTCGTCACCACGGGCTTGGCCGCAAAGATCTCCGCGTTGACCATGCCCTCGATGCGGGCGATCTGCTCGGCCGTCAGGGCCTCGAAGTGCGTGAAGTCGAAGCGCAGGCGGTCGGGGGCCACCAGCGACCCCGCCTGGCTCACGTGCTCGCCCAGCACCTTCTTGAGCGCCGCGTCGAGCAGGTGGGTCGCGGTGTGGTTGCGACGGATGAGCTCGCGGCGGCCGTGGTCGATGCTGGTGGACACGACGTCTCCCACACTCACGACGCCCTCGACCAGCTCGCCCACGTGCGCCACCAGATCGCCCTCGTGCTGACGCGTGTCCGAGACGTCGAAGGTGAAGGCGTCGGCGTCGATGATGCCGGTGTCGCCGATCTGCCCACCCCGCTCGGCATAGAAGGTCGTGCGATCGAGCACGAGTTCGACCTCATCGCCCGCCTCGGCACGCTCGACCTCCTCGCCGTCACGCACGATGGCCAGCACGCGTGCGCCGTCGCAGACGTCGGCGTCGTGACCGAGGAACTCCGTCTCGCCCAGGCGGTCGGACAGCGCCGTCCACACGTCGTTGAAGGAGCCCCAGGCGTCACGGGTCGCGCTCGCACGGGCACGCTCGCGCTGCTCGGCCATGCAGGCGTCGAAGGCGTCCATGTCAACGCCGTGACCGGCGGCCTCGCAGATCTCGCGCGTGAGGTCGATGGGGAAGCCGTAAGTGTCATGGAGCTTGAAGGCGACCTCGCCGGGAAGGGGCGCGCCCGCCGCGAGGCCCTCGATCTCGGCGGCAAGGCTCGCCTCGCCGGCGTCGAGCGTCGCGTTGAAGCGCTCCTCCTCCGCCTGGAGGATCCCCAGGATGAGGGCCTTGTTCTCGGTGAGCTCCGGGTAGACGTCGGCCATGAGGCGCATGACCTCCTCGGCGTAGTCCGAAAGGAACGCGCCCTCCGTGCCCGTGAGACGACCGTGGTAGACGGCACGGCGCAAGAGGCGGCGCAGCACGTAGCCACGCCCCTCGTTGCCGGGCAGGATGCCGTCGCCGATCATGAAGGTGACCGAGCGGGAGTGGTCGGCCACGATGCGCAAGCTTCGGTCGATGCGCTCGTCTGCGCCGTAGGTTTTGCCCGAGAGGCGCTCCCCCACCCCGATGAGCGAGGACAGCACGTCGCCGTCGTAGTTGGTGCCCTTGTGCTGCATGATGGCGGCGATGCGCTCGAGGCCCATGCCCGTGTCGATGTTGCGGTGCGGCAGGTCGGGCAGCGAGCCGTCCTCCTGCCGGTCGTACTGCGTGAAGACCAGGTTCCAGAACTCGAGGTAGCGCGGGCCGTCATCGCCAGGGGCCTCTCCCTCGAACTCCGGCCCCTGATCGAAGTAGATCTCGGAGCAAGGACCGCAGGGCCCGGTGGGGCCGGCGGCCCAGAAGTTGTCCTCTTCGCCGAGCCGCGAGATGTGGTCGTAGGGGACCCCGTGCGAGTGCCACAGCTCGATGGCCTCGGTGTCATCCTCGAAGACCGTCATGTAAAGGCGGTCGACGGGCAGGCCCAGGTGCTCGGGGGCCGTGATGAACTCCCATGCCCAGGCGATGGCGTCGGCCTTGGAGTAGCCACCGAACGAGAAGTTGCCGAGCATCTCGAAGAAGGAGAGGTGGCTCGGGTCGCCGATGTTGTCGATGTCGTTGGTGCGCAGGCACTTCTGGCAGGAGCAGGCGCCGATCTCCGGCATGGTCTTGAGGCCCTGGTAGTACTCCTTGAACTGGTTCATGCCCGCGTTGGTGAGCAGAAGCGACGGGTCGTCGGGAACGAGCGAGGAGGATGGGTAGAGCTTGCAACCCTTGGCCTCGAAGAACTTCAGGAAGTCATCACGGATCTCGGCCGTGGTCATGGTCTTGTAGTCGCTGGTCATGGTTCTCCTTGCACAATGCCGAAACATACAGCCTGCTGATTGTAGCGCAGATGGCACGCCACGGGACAAAGCCCCACGACGCGCACATGGAGCCCCCGCCTGACGCGGGGCACGCGGGGCGACACGGGGGAAGAGGCACCTATGTGTCGCTGCTGAAGGGGGTGCGGATGAAAAGTTGGACCGAATCCGCGCCTGAGCCCCGTCGGCCTCCCTCCTCCTGGGGCGCGGCGGGGGGGTCGGGCGCCCGTGGCTAGAGATCGGACTTTTGCGGTGAAATTCCGCGACTGGCGGAGTAGCGGACGAGAAAACAGCAG
>JAWRIT010000018.1:0-4585 GCA_040268355.1 Atopobiaceae bacterium
CCCCCCCCCCCCCCCCCCTCTTTTCGTGGGGCGCGAACCCGCCACAAGCGAGCGTGTCCATACGTGCCTAAAAGCTGACCTATGGGAAGTATGGGCACCCCATCTCCCCGTCGCGCATATGGGTCGCGGAGGGGCAAGCAGCAAGGCGAGCAAGCACGGCGACGTCTTGGAGTGAGACTGAGCCGTCCTTCCGGCGGCGTCCTCCTCTGAAAGTCGTTTCCGCGTTTTCGTTCCAGAGGCATCTGAGGGCAGCATGGGCATTAAGGTGGTACACAGCGGTCCTGGCGCTTGCACACGTCCCGGCAGGTCCTGAAACGACAGGCCAGCCTGGCGCCCGTCTGGGACGCACGGCACGATGCACCTGAAGACACAACCCGCTCTCGAAAGGATCAGGCCATGGCATTTCCGAAGAACTTCCTCTGGGGCACCTCCATCAGCGCCGCACAGGTCGAGGGCGGATGGGACGAGGGCGGGAGGAGCCCGGTGCAGATCGACTACGCCGGGCCCGACGCGGGCATCGGCCTTCGCCCCATCTACTACCGCGCGGCCGACGGCTCCCGCGGCGTCATGACGCAGTTCCAGCGCCTGCCCGAGGGGGCCTCCTACGAACTCTTCGACGACATCTCCTACACCAACCACGAGGCATCCGACTTCTACCACCGATGGAGAGAGGACCTGGACCTCTTCGCCGAGATGGGCTTCACCACCTTCAACACCACGGTGAGCTGGGCCCGCATCTACCCGCACGGGGTGGCGGGCGGCGTCAACCAGGAGGGTGTGGCGTTCTACCGACAGGTCTTCTCATACGCTCGCGAGCTGGGCATGGACCCGGTCATCACCCTCTACAAGTACGACGAGCCCACCTACATCGAGCTCACCTACGGCGGCTGGGAGAATCCTGCCGTCATCGACGAGTTCGTCACCTTCGCTACGACCTGCTTCTCCGAGTACCGGGGCCTCGTGGACAAGTGGCTCACCTTCAACGAGATCAACATCATCATGATGTTCTACCCGGAGGACGGCACCCGCGTGGCCGAGGTCCACAACCAGATGGTCGCCTCGGCCAAGAGCGTCCTTGCCGCCCACGAGATCGACCCCGCCATCAAGGTGGGCTGCATGATCGCTGGTCAGTGCTCCTACCCCTACACCTGTGACCCCGCCGACGCCCTGGCCAACGAGCAGGCCATGCAGGAGCGCTTCTTCTACTGTGGAGACACCATGGTTCGCGGCCGCTATCCGAGCTGGGCACCGCGCGTGTGGGCCCAGCATAACGCAGGCGACTTCTCGGTCTCCGACGAGGATGCGCGAATTCTGGCCGAGGGCACGGTCGACTTCATGGCCTTCTCCTACTACAGCTCGTCCATCGTGACCACCCACGAGCTGAACGCCGACGAGGTGGCAGGCAACCTCTCCACCAGCGTCAAGAACCCCTACCTCAAGGCCTCCGAGTGGGGCTGGCAGATGGACGCCACAGGCTTCCGCTACTTCCTCAACCGCATGAACGACCGCTACGACGTGCCTCTCTTCGATGTGGAGAACGGCCTTGGCGCCATCGACGAGCTGGTGGTGGAGGATGGCGTTGAGCGCGTGCACGACCCCTACCGCATCGACTACCTGCGCGACCACATCCGTGCGCTCAAGGCGGCCATCGAGGAGGATGGTGTGGACATCTTTGGCTACACCACCTGGGGTGGCCTCGACCTGGTGGCCTTCACCACCGGCCAGATGAGGAAGCGCTACGGCTTCATCTACGTGGACCGCGACGATGACGGCAGCGGCGACCTGCACCGCGCGCGCAAGGACAGCTTCTTCTGGTACCAGCGGGTGATCGCATCCAACGGAGAGGACCTCGGGTAGGCGTGGCCCGTCCCTGCCCTACCGGGTGGTCGGGTCAGTCACGTTGCCCTCGATGTGGTCGCGCAGGGCAATGCCCATCTCGTAGTTCATGGCAAAGCACTCGGCATAGATGCAGTTGAGCACGTACCGGATGCACTCCTGCGAGAAGAAGGTGGCCACCCGCCCCGCACGGGTCTCGCGGTCGGGAAGCAGGATGGTGCAGCTGGCACTCATGAAGCGCTCCCTGACCCACGGACTTGCCGTGATGACGATGGCTTTGCAGCCACGGGAGAAGAGGACGTCCAGCTCAGAGGACAGCACATTGAGCATGGTGCCGTGGTAGGTGATGATGACCGCCACGTCCTGGGGGCCAAGGGCGTGGCTCACGGAGTTGGCGTCGCCCCTGCGGTTGGCGCTGTAGGACACCACCCCGAGCTTGAGCATGAGGTTCTCGAACATCTCGGCAGACACGAGGGAGTCGCCGATGGCATACAGGGCCACGCGTCGTGCCCCCATGACCAGCTTCGCTGCCCTGCGGACGTCATGGGCAGACACGGTTGCCTGGCAGGCGTCGATGGCCTGCTTGGCGAGATTGGCGATCGAACGCATGACCTCCTGGGCACCCTGGCCCTCGAAGAAGGGCGTGTCGGGGTTGACGTCGAGCACGTGGTTGCGACGCAGCTCTATCTCGCGCGCGAGCGAGATCCTGAAGTCCCGGTATCCCTCCACGCCGAGCTTCCGGCAGAGACGCACCACCGTGGCATTCGAGGTGAAGGCCGCCTTGGAGAGCTCCCCGATGTTCATCTCCGTGACCTCGTCCTGATGCTGGAGGATGTAGTTTGCCAGCTCGACCTCGGTCGCAGTGAAGTCACGCTTGCGCTCAAGCGCATCCAGAACTGCCATATGCCCCTCCACTCTGCGATTGGATGGTGTCCGACCCGCGCACGATCAGCTCGGACGCCCCTCGCGCCACGGGGACTCCAAGGGCGCCGTGTCTCCTACGGGAACGACGGGATGGTCATTGGTGTTTACGCTGATGGGCAGGAAGGTCGCCCCCATCCTAGCACAGGAGCTGTCGAGCGATGCCTTCCCAAGGTGGCGACGATGGCGCCGCGTTCGACCCCACGCCTGCTTGGCCAAAGGGTCTTGAAGCTCGCGTTCAGAGCCACGTTGGCCTCAGTGCCTGACCTTGATTTTCGATGCGGACCATTCGGTCTTGCTGATCGGAGAAAAGCGTTTTCCGAAGCCGGCACGTGGCCCATGCGCCCCTTCATCCGGACGTACGCTGCACGCAAGCCAAGCGACGGGCATACGGGGGAAGGACCGATGCGCCGACGCCACCAATACAGGAAAGCGAGCAGACGAACACACGAAGAATCGAAGAGAGAGGGATCGCCATGAACGCTGAACACACCGCTCAAAGCAGCACCTTCATGGACAGGACCATGGATGTCGTCATGAAGATCGCCGCGCCTCTGGGACGCTTCGGCATGCTCAAACCCATCGCGTCCATCCAGGACGGCATGCTCGCAACCATTCCTCTGACCATCGCGGGAGCCCTCTTCTTGGTGGTCTACGTCCTCGGCTCTCCGAGCGTCGGCAGCTCCGGGGTGGCCCTGATACCCTTCCTTGAACCCTACGCCAACAAGTTCGCGTGGATGAACAGCGTCACCCTGTCGCTGCTGTCGCTGTACGCCTCGATGGCCATGGCCTCGGCCTACGGCGAGAAGCTTGGTGTCGACGGCCGCACTGCTGGCCTGTTGGGCATGGCCGCCTTCATCGTGGTCACCTCCGGTCCCGAGAGGGGCGTCGACGTTGCCAACTTCTCCGCCAACGGCCTCTTCGTGGCCATGGTCACCTCGCTTGCGGCCACCAAGGTCTACTCGGTCTTCATCGAGAAGGGCATCACCATCAAGCTGCCTGAAAGCGTACCGCCCCAGATCGGCAACTCCTTTGGTTCGATCCTTCCCTACATGGCGGTTCTCGGCATCTGCTGGGTCATTCGCACGCTACTCGGCATCGATCCCGTCGCCGCCCTCATGGGCCTGCTCGCCCCGCTCGTGGCCGGTGCCGACAACGTGTTCGTCTACACCGGATCGCGGCTGCTGGCCAACCTGATGTGGTGCGTCGGCCTGCACGGCGACAACATGCTCCTCAGCAACTTCCAGCCCTTCGGCCTCATGTGGCTCGAGGAGAACGCGGCCGCGCTTGCCGCCGGAACCCCGACCAACGAGCTCCCGCACATCCTGGCCGCCTTTGGCACCGGCGGTGGCCTCGACCGCCTGGTCATGTGGCCCTGCGCCATCTGGCCGGTCGTCTTTCTGCTCATCCGCTCCAAGGTCAAGACCCACAACGTCCTTGGCTGGACCGCCCTGGCGCCCGCGATCTTCACCATCACCGAGCCCATCACCTTCGGGGTGCCCATGGTGCTCAATCCCTACCTGTCCGTCCCCTTCCTGATCTGCACCGCCGTGGCCGCTGCCGGCGGGTACGGCCTCATGGCCACGGGCCTCTTCGGACGCTTCTTCGCCAACCTGCCCTGGGCCACGCCGCCCTTCCTACTCGGCCCCCTGGGCACGGGAGACATCAAGACCGCCCTGCTGCCCATCCTCTTCTTTGTGATCGGCGTGATCATCTACCTGCCCTTCTGGCGCCTCTACGAGAGGAGGACCCTCGAGGCAGAGACCGGCGAAGACAAGGCCGAAGCTGAGGCTGCGCTCGCCTGAGAGCAGGCACGGGCGGCCCCCCC
>JAWRIT010000019.1:0-13576 GCA_040268355.1 Atopobiaceae bacterium
CCCCCCCCCCCCCCCCCCCCCCCCAACCGCGACCACGAGGCTGCCATGGAAGAGAAGCTCCTTATAACGCTCGTCAACGCCGAGAGGTCCCATTCGGTGGCGATTGAGCCCGCCATGCGCGGGATCCGTACCATTACGGATGGGCTCGGAGAGTGGCGCGAGCACGTTGTCGCCACAGTCATCGTCGATGACGATGCCGTGGTGCTAAGGCCAGCTGGCGGGGCCGATCTCATCCTTGAGGATGGCAGCTCTGTGGGCGAGGTCCGCCTTGAGCCAGGCTTTGATGGAGCTTCCTACGTGGTGTCGGGCGGTCAGGCTGCGGACGGGACGACCCTGTTCGTGCGCCGCGCGACCCCTGGCATCCGCCTGTTCCACAAGGTCGCCCTTCCCATCGACTGTACGCTTGTCATCGGCCGCAGCGAGTCCTGCGAGCTGTGCTATCCCTCTCGCTGGGTGTCGGCGCGACACGCCGAGCTTTCTCTCATTGCCGGAACGTTTTATGTGCGCGACCTTGGGAGCACCAACGGCACGTTCGTGAATGGTCGACGCCTTGTCGAGGGCCGGTCATGTCAGCTCGTTCCAGGAGACGTGATGCAAGTCCTCGACCTCACGATCCTCGTGGGCCGCTCATTCTTCTCTGCCAACGCGCCCGATAGCATTGCGTGGTCGCTTGACGGGGCTATTGACGTTAACCATGCCATGCTCGCCGAACGCTCTCCTGCGGCCACTCCTGACGACCACCTTCCCGAGCACCACCCCTTCTGGCCCGCACCGCGCCTCATGCGTACGGTGCACCGCAAGTCGTTCACTGTCGAGGAGCCTCCAGCGGCGAAGAAGCCCGACGAGACTCCCGTGATCATGAGGATTGGCCCCTCGTTCCTGATGGGACTCGCCTCGGTGTTCATGGCGGCGAGCGCGGTGTCGCGCATCATGGGTGGCTCCGACGTCCTCTCGACCGCCCCGTCGATCGCCATGTGCGTCTCCATGATGGGCGGGATGGTTCTGTGGCCCGTGCTCTCGCGCCGCTACGAGAACCGGCGCGTGCTGAGCGAGGGGGAGCAGCGCCGCAGCTCCTACTCCGACTACCTTGCCACCCTCGAACAAAGCTTCAGGGAGGAGCGCGACGAGCAGGCCTCGATCCTTAGTGAGAACCTCATCACCTCCCATGAGTGCATGCGCATCGTTGCGGATCGCGACCCAAGGCTCATGTCGCACAGCTCTCGTGAGCCCGATTTCATGCACTTCCGTATCGGCACGGGCGAGCTCCCGCTCGACGCGGACTTCCGCTGGCCCGAGCGCCGCTTCACCCTCGAGAAAGACGAGCTTGTGGACATGGCCCGCGGCCTTTCGCGCCGTCCGCCCGTGCTCGAGGGAGCCCCTATCGCAGTCGATCTGCTCTCCTCGTGGGTGACGGGCATCGCAGGTCCCGCACCCAATCGTTGGGACCTCGCTCGTTCGATCGTAGTCCAGGCTGCCGCGCTCTACAGCAGCTCTGACGTCAAGGTCGCCGCCGTGGTGCCTCGCGAGGGGCGCGAGGAGTGGTCGTTTTTCGCCCAGCTTCCGCACACCCTTGCCGAAGATCGACGCACGCGCCTCGTCGCCTCTGGCGCTGATGGAACAAGGGGACTCTCGGCCTTGCTTGCGCGTGAGCTCGGTGCCCGACAGTCGGTCGAAGGTGCCAGTCGTCGGGAGACCAAGGACTATCGGCCCTACTATCTTGTGCTTTGCGCCGACCGGGGGCTCGTTGACAGCTCCGACGTGCTCGCCCGGCTCCAAGAGCTCCAGGCGAATCTTGGGTTCAGTCTCGTCTTCCTTGGCGATGAGGTCGATGACCTCCCACGTGAATGTTCCCGGGTGATCGAGCTGGATGGTAAGGGAGGTGGTCGGCTCTACGACCGCTCCGACGTTGCAGGCACCGAGCAGACCTTCATTCAGGACGAACCCACCTATGCCATCGACGCCGAGGTAACGGCTGCGAACCTTGCCCGCATTGGCCTGGGTGAGGAGGAGGCGAGCTTCGAGCTGCCGAACTCTTTCGGCTTTCTCGAGACCTTTGGGGCCGCCGTGGTGGGCGACCTTGATGTGGAGGGGCGCTGGTCGACAGCAGACTCCTCGAGGAGCCTTGCCACTCCCGTTGGCGTCGACTCCCGCGGTGCCTTGGCGATGCTTGATCCCCACGAATCCTTCGACGGACCGCATGGCCTTGTTGCCGGCACCACAGGCTCGGGCAAGTCGGAATTCCTCATCACCTGGATCCTTTCGACGGCGGTGTGCCTTCCACCCGAGCAGGCTGCCTTCGTGCTCATCGACTACAAGGGTGGCGGACTTGCCGATGCCTTCGATCGTCCAGGAATGCGCCTCCCACACCTTGCGGGCACCGTCACCAACCTCGACGGGGCTGCCGTGACCCGCTCGCTCGACTCCATCCAGGCGGAACTTGTCCGTCGGCAGGCGTTGCTCGCCGAGGCCAAGCGTGTCACCGGTGACGCGACGATGGACATCTCGTCATACCAGCGTCACTATGCGGCAGGGGAACTCCTTGAGCCCATGCCCCACCTCTTTGTGGTTGCGGACGAGTTCGCCGAGCTCAAGCAGCAGGAGCCCGAGTTCATGGATGGACTCGTCTCGGCGGCCCGCATCGGTCGTTCGCTCGGCGTCCACCTCGTGCTCGCGACCCAGAAGCCCTCAGGCGTCGTCTCCGACCAGATTCAGGCAAACTCCCGCTTCAGGTGCTGCCTGCGGGTTGCCGATGCGGCCGACTCCAAGGAGATGATCAGACGTCCTGATGCTGCGGCGATCGAGGGGCCGGGACGCTTCATCCTGCTCGTTGGCTACGACGAGCGCCTCTGTCTCGCACAGGCCGCATGGGCGGGCACCCCCTACGTTCCGAGGGAGAAGACGGGCCCGACCCGCGATCTCACGGTGGAGCTCTGCGACGAATGCGGCCGACAGGTCGACTCTCTGCGGCCTCCCGAGTCTCGCGGGACCGACGAGACCGAGCTTGACGTCGTCCTTGCCGAGGTCGTCCGCGCCGCCCATGGCCGCGAGACGAGGCGGCTGTGGCTTGAGCCCCTCGAGAGGCACCCGACCCTTGACGTGCTCGAGGCGCGTTACCCCGAGGCGACGCGGATGCGCGAGCCTTGGGACCTTTCGCCCGTCGTGGGCGAGGTGGACGATCCTGCGCATCAGGAGAAGCGCGCCCTCGTGCTGCCCCTCTCGAGGGGCGGCAACACCGTGGTGTACGGTCTTCCCGGCTGCGGCGCCGAGAGCCTCGCGATGAGCGCCGTGGCGTCGCTGCTGCGCACCCATGGGGCCGATACCCTGAACCTCTACCTCGTGGGCCTCTCGACGGGTCTGTTCGCCGCATTCCGTGAGGCGCCGCAGGTGGGCGGCGTCGTGCTATCCGGTGATGACGAGGGCCTGCGGAGGCTCCTCGACCTGCTTGTCCGGGAGATGGCGGAGCGCCGTCGGCTCCTCGCGTCCTACGGGGGCTCCTTTGAGCGCTATCGCGCCGGGGGTGGCGACAAGCCCACGATCGTCCTCGCGCTCGACTCCCTCTCCGCGCTCAACGAACTCTACCCGAACGAGGAGCCGCGTGTAGTCTCCGTCCTGCGCGAGGGTCCCACGGTGGGCATCCACTGCCTCTTCCTCGCGTCCGACGCCGCGGCCGTCAAGTTCCGCATGAGGCCTGCCCTGCGCACCGTCGTCTCCTGTGGGCTCGCGAGTCACGACGAGTACCGCAACGTCTTTGGAACGTTGCGTGGCGTTACCGCGCCCACGGACCATGGACGTGGTCTCGTCCCTGGCGAGGACGGCCTCCTCACCTTCCAGTGCGCCTTCCTCGCGCCGGAGGGCGGTAACGAGTATGAGGTGGCCTCCGGCATCGCGGCGGCGTGTGCCGCAGGCCCGGGAGACGCTCGTGCGGTGCCAATACCCTCGATGCCGCGACAGGTCACCCTCGACGACCTCCCCTCGGCAGGGCCCGAGGGGCTGCGCCTCGCCTTTGGTTTGCATGCCGACGACCTCACGGTCGCGTCTTTCGACTTTGCCGAAAGCCCCATCCAGCGTGCGGTGTTCTCTCGCCCCAAGGAGGGAGTCAGGTTTCTGCGGTCGCTGCTTGCCCAGGCCGTGGCGACCGGCTGGCAGGTGTCGTTGCTTGACTTTGACCGCATCCTCGCCGCCCTGCCCGGCCAATGCGCCTTCGAGACCCAGGAGATCGATGAGGGGCAGGAGCGTCTGCTTGGTCTTGTGGGGGCGGGGTCACGTGAGCTCTATGTGGTCACGGGCATTTCGCCCTTCCTCGTGAAGGCGGACATACAGAACGGTTCGAGGATCAAGGAGCTGCTCGGTGACCTGCGGGCAGGCAGCGGCCCCTCCGTCATGCTCTACGACAATGCCGCCTCGGTCTCCTACAACCAGGAGCCGTGGTTCAAGGCCGCCCTCACCCAGCGGGACGGCCTGTGGGTGGGGCCGGGTGCCGACAACCAGAATGCCATCGGTACCACCTACAGCTCAGATGCAAAGATCGACCCCAAGCTCAGGGGCTCGTGGGGCTACGAGGTCATGGGCGGCAGGCCCGGCCTCGTCCACCTGCTCGAGTGGGGGACGACAGACAATGAAGACAAGGCCGTGCCTGCGGCCGGGAGGAAAGGATTCGCATGAGTGCCTTTGATGCCGATATTGCCCGACTGACTCAGGAGATAAGGCAGGCCCAGGCCGACCTTGTGTCGCTCGATGCCTTCTCTGTGGAGGTGGCGCAGGACGAGGCGACGGTGTTCGCGGACATCGCCGAGTGCCAGAGGCTTGTGGACGTCGTCTCTGCGGCGACGCAGACCGGGGCCGCACAGGTCTTCGCCAAGACGATGGAAGAGCGGCTGGGCCCCTCCGTCTGCTTTGTCATCGGGGGGCATTTTATGGAAGTCCAGGCCGCCATCAGCATCGCGAAGGCCTCGGCGCGTGCGACCATGGAGAAGGGGCGTATCGAGCTCGCCGCCGTTCGCCGGGCACAGGCGGAGGCGGCAGAGAGGGAGGTGGAAGCATGGGCGTAGTCATCTCTGGTCCAGAGCTCAAGGCCGCGCAGGCGGCCCTCGCAAAGCAGGCCAGCGCGCTCGTAGTGGTGTGTGTCGAGTACCAGGCATGTCTGGAGCAGCTCGTCTCCGCAGCATTCGACACCTCCTCCATCGCCCCGGGCATCAGTGATGCGGTCACTGCGGCAATTAACCTGGTGGGCAAGATCACGCCCATCGAGTCCCAGATCAACAACGTCCTCACCGACCTCGCGACCCAGGCCGACGAGCTGGACCCCTTTGAGTGAAAGGAGATGCCCATGGCAGGAGAGATCAACATCACGTTCGGTACCGCCGAGGAGGCGGCGACCATGCTTGACCGCATAGCCTCCGAGGCGGGCGAGTGCGCGAGCATAGACCTTGGCCTCGGCAAGAGCGAAGGGGCCGCCGCGGCGTCTTTGGAGGCGGTGGCGCGCTCCCTCGGCACGCTCGCGACCGCCCTGCAGGCCATGGCCCGGCGCACGGCACGGCTCGTGCGATCGACCTCGACCACCTACTCGGAAAGCGACGAGCGCTCCGCCGCCGTGGGGGCCTCCGTCGGCGGCGGGGAATAGGCAGGGGGGACGGGCATGACAACACACGAACAGGAGGGTGATGGCATGGACAGAAGGAAGCTGGCGGCGTCGCTGCTCTCGGTGGCGCTCGCGACCGGCACGCCCCTCGCGGCCGGCCTGGGGGCGACGGGCTGCTCGCGCGAGCCACAGTCGGAGACATACCCGCTCATCGGCACGTGGACCGAGGGGATGAGGGCCACCGACGAGCAGGCCCAGCTCGCCCGCGACATGGGCTGCTCCGAGGAGGAGATCAGGCGGATGCAGGAGCAGGGCATGTCCCGGAACGAGTTCAAGAACGTCGCCTACGCGCGGTGGGGCCTCGACTACCTCTCCCGGAAGTACGACGGGCAGGCCTTCCGGGCGCTGTGGATCGCGAAGCCGACCCCCCTGAACGGCCTCAGCTGCTACACCCTGGCGGTGGAGGTCGTGGGCGGCCCCAGCGACGGGAGGAAGGTGGAGCTCGACTTCATCGAGCACGGGGTCATGGGGGACAACTACTGGGCCATGCTCCACGAGAAGGACTGGGAGGCCTACGTCGAGGGCGTCCTCGCGCCCGTGGCCTCCGGGCTCCCGGAGGGCACCTGCGTCGTGGCCGCCAACGCGGGGACCGGGGGGCGCACCCTCGGCTCCTCCGACGCCTTCGAGGACCACGTCAAAGCGCTCAGCGGATGGGCGTTCGTGTACGTGCTGCCCTCGGCGGAGATGGCGGACGACGACTACGACGCCCTCGTCGAGGAGGTCGTCGGCACCCTCGCCGGGTCGGGCGCGAACGTCCAGCTGGAGGTGGCGCGCCTGTCGTCCGCGCCCGAGGGGGTGGACCTCCCCTCCGAGGAGTGGCCCTGGAAGTTCGTGGAGGACGACACGCGCGAGCGCCTCGTCAAGGTGAACGTCTCCTACTCGGGCGAGTTCGACTACTACGTCGACGAGAGGGAGGCGGGCTAGCATGGCGGAGAGGGCGGAGGAGGCCTACGGCGTGCTCGCGACGCTCGTCTACGGGGACGAAAAGAACCCGGTGCTCAACGGCGTCGTGACCTCTCGGGGCAAGACGATCGGAGAGCTCCTCTCGGAAGCGTGGGCCGCGCCCGGGGAGGGCGGCACGATAACCGTCGCCGACGCGCTGAGCTTTGTCTCGGGGGACGACCTCCGGAGGCTGCGCCGGCACAGCGACATGGACGACTTGAGGATGGACGGCGACGACTGGGCCGACGTCATCGAGGAGTGCCAGACCAACCCGGCGATAGGCGGCCTCACGATCGCCGACAACGACGAGCAGGTGAGCGAGGGCGGCAGGAACGTCACCTTCGTCGACGGGGACGGCAACGCCGTGATCGCCTACCGGGGCACGGGGGAAGGCCAGTGGGACGACGACGTGACGCTGCTCTCGGAGCCGATCACCCAGCACGACAAGGAGGCGCTCGAATACTACCGCGCGATGGACGACCGGTACGCCACCGTCACCCCCGTCGGCCACTCCAACGGGGGTCACGAGGCGATGTACGTCGCTATCATGGAGGGGGTCACCTGCTACGCCTACGACGGCCAGGGGTTCAACTTCGAGTTCTACGAGCAGCACCTCGACCAGTGGCTCGCGAACGCGGGCTGCGTCAACCTCTACTGCACCGGCGCCGACTTCGTCAGCTGCCTGCTGCTGTACCCGGGCCACCCGCAGAGCATCCACTTCCTGGCGTCGCAGCGGATGGCGGGCAAGGACTTCGGGGCCTACCACAGCCCCATCACGATGTTCGACCAGGACATGGGCTTCGTCCCCGGCGTGCCGTCCCCCCTCAACCTCGAGCTGCGCCGGTTCACCGCCTGGATGGCGCGCCAGCCGCTGCCGATGCGCGCCACGATGACCGGCGCGCTCGCCCCCCTCGTCCAGTCGCTGATGGACGGCGAGCGCCCCTGGGACGCCCTGACGCAGGCGGTCATGGCGCAGCCGGGCGGCCTCGAGCTCGCCCTCTGGTGCGCCCTCAGGTACCCGAGGATCGAGCAGCTCCTCGCGGTGGGGGGCGTCCAGTACGGCGTGTCGCGGCTCCAGACCTTCGAGGCGGCGCAGGGCCCCTGCTCGGACAGGGTCCACGACTTCTCCGACGCGACGGTCGCGAGCGTCACGGCGGCGGCGAGCGCCCTCGCCTCGCGGCAGTGGCGCTTCCGCCCGTCGCAGTGGGACGCGCGCCACGGCGGCGAGGGCTGGTACGCGCGGCTGCCCATCGACGGCCAGAAGGCGTCCGTCCAGCAGGCCCAGGAGGCGATCACCGAGACGGCGGTGGCGGCCCTCCAGGCGATGCGGGGGACCGTCGAGGCGATCGGGTCGCTCGACGCGGCTTCCGCCGTGGCCCTCGGCAAGATCGCAGAGCGGATCGGTAGTGAGGCGACGGACATGGCGAACGCAGTGTTCGCCTCCGCGTAGGGGACTGAAGCCACCTACTCGGAAAGCGACGAGCGCTCCGCCGCCGTGGGGCCTCCGTCGGCGGCGGGGAATAGGCAGGGGGGACGAGCATGACGGCACGGGAACAGGAGGGTGATGGCATGGACAGAAGGAAGCTGGCGGCAGTGCTTGTTGCGGCAATGCTTGCGGCAGGCATACTCCTGCCAGGCTGCTTGCGCGAGCCACAGTCGGAGACATATCCGCTCGTCGGCACGTGGACCGAGGGGATGAGGGCCACCGACGAGCAGGCCCAGCTCGCCCGCGACATGGGCTGCCCCGAGGAGCAGATCAGGCGGATGCAGGAGGAGGGCATGTCCCGGAACGAGTTCCAGAACGTCGCCTACGCGCGGTGGGGCCTCGACCACCTCTCCTGGAAGTTCGACGGGCAGGCCTTCCGGGCGCTGTGGCTCGCCAAGCCGACCCCCCTGAACGGCCTCAGCTGCTACACCCTGGCGGTGGAGGTCGTGGGCGGCCCCTTCGACGGGGAGAAGGTGGAGCTCGACATCAACGAGTACGGGGCCATGGGGAGCGACTACTGGGCCATGCTCCACGAGGAGGACTGGGAGGACTACGTCGAGGGCGTCCTCGCGCCCGTGGCCGCCGCCCTCCCGGAGGGCACCTGCGTCGTGGCCGCCAACGCGGGGACCGGGGGGAGCGCCCTCGGCTCCTCCGACGCCTTCGAGGACCACGTCAAAGCGCTCCTGGGCGACGCGGTCGTGTACGTGCTGCCCTCGGCGGAGATGGCGGACGACGACTACGACGCCCTCGTCGAGGAGGTCGTCGGCACCCTCGCCGGGTCGGGCGCGAACGTCCGGCTGGAGGTGGCGCGCCTGTCGTCCGCGCCCGAGGGGGTGGACCTCCCCTCCGAGGAGTGGCCCTGGAAGTTCGTGGAGGACGACACGTGCGAGCGCGTCGTCGACGTGGACGTCTCCTACTCGGGCGAGGTCAGGTACTACGTCGACGAGAGGGAGGCGGGCTAGCATGGCGGAGAGGGCGGAGGAGGCCTACGGCGTGCTCGCGACGAGATGCCACGAGGCGGATCCGCACGACCGGCGCGGGCGTGGACATGCCGAGGACGGGCCTCGACTTCTCGGACGATCTCGGCATAGACGCGGGCCGTTTGGATGTCGACACGTCTGGAGCCTCGCCGGCTGATGCCGTGAACGTGCCGGGCGGCGGCTCCTCTCTTGTGGATCCCGTTGACATCGAGATTTACTTCAAGGACGGCTGGACTCCCGAGCAGCAGGCAGAGGCAATTAGAAAGTGCGAGTACCTCACTCAAGCGGATATGATTACGGACAGGTGATCGACAAGATAAGCATCAAGGCAAGGAGCTGAGCGGTGTTTGACGAATTCCTCTCATTCTTTGGCATGGCCCCAATTGACAGGCCGGGGCCCGGTACGCCCGACGACCTCATGACCGCGCTCGGGGGCACCTCGTTCGGGGGCGGGCTGCTCTTCGCGCTCCGCAGGGACGACGTCCCCCTGTGGACGAGGAACGTGCGGGCCGCCTACCCGGACGCGCCCGGGCCGTTCAGGCCGTTCGCGTATGGCTGGCTCGGAGACTGCTTCGCGGAGACGGGCCGCCCCGATGGGGGCGGGGAGGTCGTGATCTTCGAGGTGGGGACGGGGCAGCTCCTGAGGACGGGACATGCGTTCGACGCGTTCCTGGCGGACGAGATCCCAAACGCCCACGAGCAGTGCCTCCTGTCGCCCTTCTGGGACTTCTGGCTGTCCTCGGGGGGCGCGCGTCCCACGTACGGCACGTGCGTGGGATACAAGGTCCCTCCCTTCATGGGCGGCGGCGACACCATGGACAACCTGGAGGTTTCCGACACCGACGTCTATTGGACGATAGTCGGCCAGGTGCTTGCCAGGATGAGGGGCGGCGCCCGATGACGGACCCGGGGCTCTCCCGCCGGGTCGCGTCCCTCATGGACGACGTGAGGGCCGCCCACCCGGACTGGTATGTCGCGAGGTGCGCGCGCCCTCGAGCGCCTCGGGGCTCGCTGCGAGCATCGAGGCGCTTCTCGCCAACGTCCAGAAGCTGGCCGATTAAGGCCCACGAGTTCAACCCCGATAACTTCCAGGTCGAATCAATCCATGGGAATCGCAGCCATGCGCACGAGGCGGGAGCCAAGTGATGATGACCAATCAGTTCGATGCAGCCGAATACGGCACGTACGATGAGTTCTGCGCCCTCTACGGCGGGGACCCGAACGCGACCCCGTCCTACCCCAGCCTCAACCTCCTCGAGAGGGCGGTCCTGGGCCGCCAGGGCGACGAGGGGGAGCGGATGAGGATCGTCTCGCGCCTCATCTCCGACGGGGGCGACCCCAACTACTCCTACGGCAAGGCGCGCCGCAACGCGCTCCACCACCTCTACCAGCAGGGCGCCGGGTTCTGGTCGGCCGAGGGGCTGAGGGACGTCACCCGGGCCCTGGCCGCCGCGGGGTGCGACGTCAACGCCGTGGACGGCTGGGGCAGGACGCCCATGAGCTACGCCGCCACGAACCTCGGCTTCGAGCGCGAGGGGGTCGAGCTGACGTGGCGGGCCCTGATGGAGGCCGGCGCCGACCCGGCCCTCGAGGGCAGGCCCGGCCAGAGCGCGCTCGAGTACGCGACCACGTGGAAGAACGCCCGCCTGCTCTCGGTCCTCGGCGAGTACGGCTACGGGCCCGGGGCGGCGCCGGCGGACGAGGCAGCAGCCAATAACGAGTCCCGCATCACCTGAGCGGGTCTCCCTCCTTGTGGGTGGTGAGGAGGGGGAGTAGCCCCCTGCATGCTCAGCAGGGTGGCGCCGCCCCGTTCCTGCCATGGTCCGCCGCGCCATCGCCCGCACAGGCGAACGGGAGCGCTGTGGCACATGATACCTGCTACAATCTGCACCGTATGTCTGCCTGCGGGAAAGGTCTTCTCTATGAGCGAAAGCACGAGCAAAAGTACGAACGAAGCCATGGCCACACCGGCATATGATGCCGAGGCGATCGAGCTCAAGTGGCAGAAGGTGTGGGAGGAGCAGCAGACCTTCAAGGCGCGCGAAGACTCGGAGCGCCCCAAGAAGTACGTGCTTGAGATGTTCCCGTACCCCTCGGGCGACCTGCACATGGGCCACGCGCGCAACTACACCATCGGCGACGCGATGGCGCGCCAGGCGCGCATGCGCGGCTTCGAGGTGCTGCACCCGATGGGCTTCGACGCCTTCGGCCTGCCCGCGGAGAACGCCGCCATCAAGAACCACACCCAGGCGGACAAGTGGACCTACGCCAACATGGACCAGGCCATCGCCACGATGAAGCGCATGGGCTTCTCCTATGACTACGACCGGCTCGTGCGCACCTGCGACCCCGAGTACTACACCTGGGGCCAGTGGGCCTTCCTCAAGATGTGGGAGAAGGGGCTTGCCTACCGGGCGACCTCGCCGGTCAACTGGTGTCCGAGCTGCAACACGGTGCTCGCCAACGAGCAGGTCGTCGACGGCCGGTGCTGGCGGTGCGGGTCGGTCCCCGAGAAACGCGAGCTCTCCCAGTGGTACCTGCGGATCACCGACTACGCCCAGGAGCTGCTGGATGACATCGACCAGCTTGACGGCTGGCCGGAGAACGTTAAGGCGCAGCAGCGCAACTGGATCGGCCGCTCCGAGGGCGCCGAGATCGACTTCGCCCTGGCAGATGCCGACGGCAAGCCCACCGACCGCCTCATCACCGTGTTCACCACGCGCCCCGACACGCTTTATGGCACCTCGTTCTTCCTGCTGCCGCCCGAGAGCCCGCTGGCGGCAGAGCTTGTGGCCGGCACCGAGCACGAGCAGGACTTTCTGGCGCTCAAGAAGAGTGTGGAGCAGGTGTCCTCCGTCGAGCGGCAGGGTTCCGATCGCGAGAAGCACGGCGTCTTCACCGGCCGCTTCGTGGTGAACCCACTCACCGGCGACCTGCTGCCCATCTGGGTGGCCGACTACATCCTGCTCGACTACGGCACCGGCGCCGTCATGGGCGTGCCGTGCGGCGACCAGCGCGACTTCGAGTTCGCCCGCGCCTATGGCCTGCCCATCCCACCGATCATCGCCCAGAAGGACGACCCGCTCTACGAGCGGCTGGCTGACGAGCGCGAGCTGGTGGTGACCGACGTCGACTGGGACCACGCCATGGCCGCCGAGGGCTACCTCATCCAGTCGGGACCCTTTACCGGCATGCTGGGCGGCAAGCACAGCCCGGCGGTCGACGCCATCATCGACTACCTCGGCGAGCGGGGCATCGGACGCAAGACGGTGCAGTTCCGTCTGCGCGACTGGCTCATCTCGCGCCAGCGCTACTGGGGCAACCCCATCCCCATGATCCACTGCGACGACTGCGGCGACGTGCCGGTTCCCTACGACCAGCTTCCCGTGAGGCTGCCGGAGGACCTCGACCTGAGCGCCGGGGAGACGCTCGCCGAGTACGCCCCCTTCTACGAGACGACCTGTCCGACCTGCGGGAAGCCCGCCCGCCGCATCACCGACACGATGGACACCTTCACGTGCTCGAGCTGGTACTTCCTGCGCTACTGCGACCCGCACAACACCGAGCTGCCGTTCTCGCGCGAGGCGGCCGACCACTGGATGTCGGTGGACAACTACATCGGCGGCATCGAGCACGCGATCCTGCACCTGCTCTACTCGCGCTTCTGGACCAAGGTCATGCGCGACCTGGGCATGGTCGGCGTCGACGAGCCGTTCACCAACCTGCTCTGCCAGGGCATGGTCAAGGACGCCAACGGCGACACCATGAGCAAGTCCAAGGGCAACGTGGTGCCGCCCTCGAGCGTGATCGGCCCGTATGGCGCCGACACGATGCGCCTGGCCATCCTGTTCATCGCCCCGGCGGAGAAGGATTTCAACTGGGACGAGGAGGCTGTGGCCGGCGCCAACCGCTTCATCAAGCGCGCGTGGCGCTGCGTGTGGACGCTCGCCCGCTCGGCCGATGCCACAGCCGAGCTTGATGTCTCCGCGCTCGACGCAGACGGCAGGGAGCTTTTCCGTCGCCTGCACGAGCTGGGTCTCAAGTGCACCGCCGACTTTGACCGCGGGCAGTTCAACACGGCCATCTCTGCGGTGATGGAGCTCGTCAACGACGCCAGTGGCTACCTCAACAGAGTGGGGGAGGACAGGCGAGACCCGGCGCTCTGCTTTGCCGTGGCGCGCGCCATCGTGGCGATGCTGTCGCCGATCTGCCCGCACTGGGGCGAGGAGCTCCATCAGCGTGCGCTGGGGCTTGCTGGCTCGGTCTATGACGAGCCCTGGCCCGCCTTCGACGCCGAGCTCGCCAAGAGTGCGACCGTCGAGATCGCCGTGCAGGTGAAGGGCAAGCTGCGAGGCCGTGTCCAGGTCGCCGCCGACGCGAGCGAAGACGAGCTCGAGGCCGCCGCGCGGGCGGAGGTCGCCAGCTGGATCGAGGGCAAGGACGTCAAGAAGGTCATCGTGGTCCCCGGCAGGCTCGTGAACATCGTGGCGGTATAGGGGACCCGCCCCCCGCCACACGCTCTCAGCCCCC